>JAJZVL010000048.1 GCA_021845725.1 Actinomycetes bacterium
GGCGGAGTTTGGAAAGGTCGTACCGACGCCTTCCCCCTGGAGTCCGCTCAGCGGGCTCGATCCGGCCCTCATGTTCCCACCGCCGCAAGGTGTCGGGATGGACTCCCATCTCACGGGCAGCCACCCCGATCGGCACGAGCGTTGATATGTAAGTATTATACTAGGAACTACGATTCTTTACGCATATCCAAGCGAACGGTTCGCTGCCCCTCGGGGCGTGGGGCACATCGTGCAGTGGGAATTCGAACGTTGAGTGCTACGGTTGTCCAGTGCAGCTCGCACCGTCGAAACGTGGCGACTACGTCGTCCGCTCGGCGCTCGCCCTGGCCCGTGCGTACGAGTCGGGCGAACCCAAGAAGTTGCGGCAGATCGCAACCGAGACCGGCGTCCCGCGCACGTTCGTCTCCCAGATCCTGGGCGATCTCGTCCGCAGTGGCCTGGCGATCTCCTCGTTCGGCGTCCACGGCGGGTACCGGCTATCCCGCCCGCCCGAGCGGGTGAGCCTGCTCGAGGTGGTCGAAGCCGGCGAGGGCACGCAGGCGACCGGGCACGTCGCCTATGGCGCTGACGGCCAGTGGCGGCCCGAGGGCGCCCTTTCCCTCGACGAGGTGTGGCGCAGGGCGAGCGAGGCGTTCCGATCGGTCCTGGCAGCTACGAGCCTTGCCGACATGATCGACCAGGCCGAGGACGTCGACGCGGGCACGCCTCCGACGGCCTCAGCGCGATCGCCCGTTCCGACGGTGGCGGTCTTCGACGACGTGCAGATCGAGCTGGGGGCGGCCACGGTCGCCGAACGGCTCCAGGCGAGCGGGTCCTGGCTGGCGCGTCACGCCAGTGCAGCCTCGGCCGAGGGAGAGGCCGTCCGCGTGCGCGTCGGCCCCGGAGGGCCGGCCTGGCTCGGCAAGACGGTCGGGGTCCATCTCGGCCCGCTGCGCGACTCCGAAGGAACCCTGGCCATCCCCCTCACCTGGGAGGCGACGGGGCCGTCCGCGCTCTTCCCGCGCCTCGAAGGCGAATTGCGCGTCGTGCCGATCGACCCCGACCGGGCGGAGCTCTCCCTCGCCGGTCGGTACCGCCCGCCGCTCGGGCGCGCCGGGCTTGTGCTCGACGAGGTCCTGCTCGTCCACGTCGCCAGGGCCACCGTCAGATCCTTCCTCCGGCAAATCGCCTGGGCGCTCGAGGAGACAGCCCGGCACCAGCCCGCCGAGCTCACCGGTGGGCTCGGGCTCGGGCCCCCCGAGCTTCTCGGGGCGCCGAACGGCACCCGCGCGCCCGAGCCCGGTTCCAACACCCACAGCGCGGCACCGGCCACGCACGAGAGCATCCCTTGATCGTGCCGCCGATCAGGCTGGGGACCGCTGCGCGCCGGCCGCCGAGCCGTCGAGTGGAGCGCACCGGCGAACCGAGGAAGGAGCGCGCCAAGAGATGATCGTCTGTGTCCCCGTAGGTAGCGATGGCGCCGTGGACCCCCGATGGGGGCGGGCAGCGCGGGTCGCGCTCGCGACCGTCGAGGATGGCCGGATCACCGACTGGCGCGAAGTCGAGGTGGGGTGGGATGTGCTGCACGACACCGCGGGGGAGGGGGCCCACCACGCACGGGTGGTGCGTTTCCTCCGTGGCAACCGCGTCGACGTCGTCGTCGCCCACCACATGGGGGCCGGCATGACCCGGATGCTCGACACGATGGGCGTCACCGTCAAGCTCGGTGCCGCCGGCGACCCCCGCCTCGAGGTGCTGTCCGCCGTCTCGGGGTAGCGTCCGGGCGGTGGTCACCGACACGCCGCCCTTCGACCTGGATATTGCACAGCTTCGACAGCGAACGAGCGCGAAGTGGCGAGCGGCAGATCCCGACGTGCTGCCCCTGTGGGTCGCCGAGATGGACGTGATGCCGGCACACGCCGTCGTCGAGGCGCTCGTCGAGGCGCTCGACCGGGGGGACACCGGGTACGCCTTCGGCACGGAGTACGCCGAGGCCTATGCCGAGTTCGCGCGTGAGCGCTGGGCTTCCGGCGGCTTCGACCCGACGCGCAGCGCGATGGTCCCCGACGTGATGCTCGGGGCGGTCGAGCTGCTCAAGGTCCTCACCGGACCAGGTGACGCGGTCGTCGTCACCCCGCCCGTCTACCCGCCCTTCTACGCGTTCGCAGAGCATCTCGGCCGCCGCGTCGTCGAGGTGCCGTTGACCGCGGAGCTCCGATTGGACCTTCCTGCGCTCGCCGACGCGTTCGGCGCGGCAGCCGGCCAAGGGCGAGCAGCGTTCCTCCTGTGCAATCCGCACAACCCGACGGGCACGGTCCACTCGCCCGACGAGCTCGCCGGCGTGGCCGCCGC
The DNA here is from genome assembly GCA_021845725.1 of Actinomycetes bacterium. Lineage (GTDB taxonomy): Bacteria > Actinomycetota > Acidimicrobiia > Acidimicrobiales > RAAP-2 > JAJYVT01. The sequence goes on from JAJZVL010000048.1 coordinate 2,332, forward strand.
CGCGGAGGCCACCGGCGTGCGCGTCGTGGCCGACGAGATCCACGCGCCTCTCGTCCTGCCTGGGACGACCTATACGCCCTACCTCACTATGCGCGGTGCAGAGAGGGGCTTCGCGCTGGTCTCTGCGTCCAAGGGTTGGAACCTCCCCGGCCTGAAGGCCGCGGTGGCCTTCGCCGGGCCTGAGGCCGGCGCCGACCTCGCCCGCCTGCCCGAGGAGGTGGGCCACGGCGTGAGCCACCTCGGCGCACTTGCCCACACCGCCGCCCTGCGCCACGGGCAGGGATGGCTCGAGGCGGTGGTCGACGGCCTGGATCGCAACCGCACCCTGCTCGGCGACCTGCTCGCGGCCCACCTCCCGTCGGTCCGCTGGATCCCCGGCGCGGCGACCTACCTGGCGTGGCTCGACTTCGCGGACCTGCCCTGGACTGTGACGGGTGCCGCGGACAGCGCTGCCTCACGCGGCGACGCCAGCGTGCGAGCGGGTGCCGCCGCCTGGTTCCACGAGCACGCACGGGTCCTGCTCAGCTCGGGACCGGCCTTCGGGGCCGGCGGCGAGCACTGCGCCCGCCTGAACTTCGCCACCTCGGCAACCGTGCTCACCGAAGCGATCACGCGCATGGCCGCCGCCGTCTCTGCGCAGTGGTGACGGCGCAGTGGTGACGGCCGCTACCCTGTCGGCATGCTCGACCCCTCCGTGAAGGAGCTGGCCTCAGGGAAGAACTTCGCTGCCTTCACCACCCTGCTGCCGGACGGACGACCCCAGACGCACATCATGTGGGTGGACGCGACCGACGACCAGGTGCTGGTGAACACGGAGGTCGAACGCCAGAAGTACCGAAACGTCCAACGCGACCCGAGGGTCACCGTCACCATCTTCGACAGGGACAACCCCTACCACTACGCCGAGGTGAGGGGCAGGGTGACCGGCACGGTCGTCGGCGACGAGGCTCGTCAGCACCTCGAGAGCCTGAGCCAGAGGTACAACGGAGCGCCCTACGCGAACCCGATCGCAAGCGAGCGGGTGATCCTGCGCATCACGCCGGACCGTCAGCTCGTCCGTTAGGAGAACCCCTGAAGGACGCGTGCGCCCACTGGAGCTGCCGGCCGAGGTGGCCGACCTCAGCGCTGCAGATCGACGGGGGGCAGCGAGGCGACCTGCTCTTTGGTCAGGCTCAGGTGCACACCGTCGTCGATGACGAACTTCACCGCGCTGACCGGCACGGCGATCTCCCTCCGCCCCCACAGATGCCCTTCTTCGAGCAGGACGTAGGTCATCCGGTGGTCCTTCGCGTCTGCGACGACCCCGTCCACTCGCCCGATGGGGCCGTCGATGGCGTGCACGTGCTGGCCCTGTGAGATCTCACCGGCGTCGTCAGGAATGCGGTCTTCGCCCACTGCCCGCTGCTCCACGCGCATCCCTGTCGTCGGGGGCTCCGGTCCTTCGAGCCCCGGGTTCCCCGAGCCCCAGTAGCGTTCCATCACCTGCTGCTCGGCGGCCTGCGATTCCCAGTCCACGGCGATCCCGCCGCGGATCACCTCCGCCTCTGCCGGGTCGAGCTCGTCGAACTGCGCGAGGGTGCAGCGCAGCCGCACCGCGCGTGTGACCGCGGTCTCGACGAGATCGATCGGAACCAGCCGCCCCTTGCCCTTCCGGTGCGTCGGCTCGACCACGAGATGCGTGACGACATCGGTGCCCGGCGCGACGAGCACGCGCTCGAGCTCGCCGCATTCGCCGTCTTCACAGCTCACGACGGAACCGATCATGAATTCAGCCGCCTCACCCACTGGACATCGCTCCCGCTCGGCCACCGGTCGAAGGAATGATCCCACATCGCGCCCGATGGGGACTTCGAGCGCCGTTTCCGCGCGCGCGTAGCCTCAGATGGTGCTCCCGACGCGCCGAAGACACGCGAGCACGGTGCGTGGTGACGGCGTGTGGGCCCCCGAGCGTCGCCGGCTCACCATCGGGCTCTCCTTGGCGGTGACGGTCGTCGCAGTCGAGGCCATGGCCGTGGCAACGGTCCTCCCCATCGTGGTCCGCCACCTCGGTGATCTCAGCCTCTACGGCTGGGTCTTCAGCGCGTTCATGCTGTCGGGGCTCCTCGGGATCGTCGTTGCCGGCGCGCTCGCGGACCGCGGACCTCTCGTGCGCCCGATGTTCGCCGCACTGGCGCTCTTCTCCGCCGGCCTGCTCGTCGGCGGCACGGCACCGAGCATGCCCGTCCTGGTCGCTGGGCGTGCGTTGCAAGGGCTCGGTGCCGGTGCTGTCCCTGCGATCGCGTACGTGGCCATCTCCCGTTCCTACCCTGAGCAGGTGCGCCCGAAGATGTTCGCGGTGCTCGCGACTGCGTGGGTCGTGCCCAGCCTGGTCGGACCGGCCACCGCTGCGGTCGTCGCGGTCCAGTTCGGCTGGCGCTGGGTCTTCCTCGGCTTGATCCCGGTCGTCGGCCTCGCCGGCACGGCTGCGACGCGCGCGATTCGCTCCATCCCGCCGCCCGCCGAAGTGCGCGGCCGCGGCGTTCCCTACCTGCCGGTGCTGGGCGTGATCGCCGGAGCCGCGGTCGTGCTCGCCGCTGCCACGACCGGCCGGATCGCGGCAGCGGCACCGGGCATCGTCTGCGGCGCGTTGCTGCTCGCGATCTCTCTGCGGCGTGTGACGCCGCCGGGCACGCTGAGCGCACGACGCGGGTTGCCCGCCACGGTGCTCACGAGGGGATTGCTCACGTTCGCGTTCTACGCGGGCGACGCGTACGTCCCATACGCCCTGACCACGGTCCGCCACGCGCCGCCGCTGATGGCGGGAGTGGCGTACTTCGCCTCGACGCTGACGTGGACGGCGAGCTCGTGGATCCAAGCACGCGTCATCCACCGGCTCGGTCCTCGCCGGCTCATCCGGATCGGTACGTGCGTGATGCTCGCCGGCGTGGGGACGATGGCAGCCACGCTCCTACCACTGGTCCCCAGTTGGCTCGGGGTCATCGCCTGGGCTATCGCCGGCGGCGGCATGGGTCTTGCGTACTCACCGCTCTCGCTTGCCACGCTCGACAACGCGGCTCGGGGAGAGGCGGGGAAGGCAACGTCCGGTCTGCAGGTTTCCGACACTCTCGGCGAAGCGCTGGGCACCGGAGGAGCAGGGGCAGTCGTGGCCGCTGCCGCGGTCAGCCTCGGGCCGAGGATCGGCGTGGCGCTCGCCTTCTCGCTCGGCGCGGGCATCGGGCTGGTCGCACTGTTCGTGAGTCGAAGGCTCCCCGCGCGTCTCGGCACCACACCCCAGACGGCGAGCACGTCCGAGAGAAGGCTGACGATGCGTTCGGGGGATCCCGCGGCGCCCGCGCTCCGGGGTGCAGGCGATGCCGACGCCGGTTGACTGGGCTCGGCACGTCGCGTCCCAGCTCGCATACGGAGCACCGCCTCACAGCCCGCACACGAAGCGGGTGCTCCACGGCTGCCAGCCGAGCTCGTTGTAGAGGAACAGCGCCGCCTGGCTCTGGACGGCCGGCGAGGCCTCGTAGGGCCAGCCCGAATAGCCGAGGGAGAGCCACGTGCCCTCGAGGAACCCGTACGCGCCGCCTGGTGCTGTCGGCGAGTTGAACCTGTCACCGGACTCGTGCAGGCGAATGCACGCCCAGTCGGGCGTTGTCGTGCTCGTCGCATCGGACAGGATCGGCGCCGATGCGGGCGCCGATGCCGTCGCGGGTGCGGGCGCCGGTGGCGGGGGTGCCGGCGGCGGGGGTGCGGCCACCCGGTGTGCCGCCTTCCAGTCCTCGAACCAGCGCGTCCCGCCGAACGCCCGCTCCCGGGCGGTGAGCGTGCCAGCGCTCCTGCCCTCGGCCACGGTGACGCTCGCCACGGTCGCGTAGTGGGAGAACCTGAAGCGGTACCCGACTCGAGGCGCCTTCGGTCCCAGGGCGGCCGCGGCACTGACCGCCGCAGCGATCATTGCGACGCCGACCAGTGCGAAGACCACCAGGCCAGGTCCGACCAAGCGGCGCGCTCGGCCGGCCGGTCGCTGTTCGAACGTGAGAAACGACGTGTGAAACGTGTGAACGGGACCCGCGGCAGCTCGCGCCGCGTCCCGTGCGATGCGCGTGCGCATTGCACCTCCCGTAGTCAGGCGTGGTCAACGCCTTCCTGCTCGGTGTCGTGCGTGGCGCCGGCCATCGCATGCATTTCCCCGGACGGTGTGCGGAAGGCAGGTCCCGTCCTGGCGGCTACGCCGTAGGGTGTGCGGCCGGTTGGTGTGATGCCGAGGTCGTCAGTTTCTCGGTGGGTTCCTCCATCAGTCCGCGACGAAATGACCGTCCGGCTGGTCCAAGGTCGGCGCGGACGATAGCCGGTCGCACCAGGCATGTCAATCGGCGGAGCGCGAAGCCAGACGTCGCCCCCGGCCGCGAGAGGCCGCGGCCGGTCAGCGTCGCTGCGTGCGCACCTCGAGCGCGTCGCGCAGTGCGTCGCCGATGAAGTTGAACGCGACGACCACGAGGACGATCAGGGCGCCGACGGGGTAGATCTCCCACCACCAGCCGTTGCCGATCGTCCCCACGGCGTTCGAGAGCATCGTGCCCCAGTCCGTGCCGGGTGCAGGGATGCCGAAGCCGAGGAACCCGAGTGCCGCGAGGATCAGGATCGATGTCGCCACTTGGAAGGTGGCGAACACCACGATCGTCCCCACGGCGTTCGGGATGATGTGGCGGCCGATGATGCGGCCCCCGCCCCCACCCATCGCCCGGACCGCTTGGACGTACTCGCGCGTGCGGAGCGTCAGCGTCTCGCCACGAACGAGACGAGCCGGGACGAGCCAACTGACGCCGGCGATCACGAAGATGAGCAGCAGCTCGGAGCTGTGGAAGATCGTGACCAGCGCGATCAGCAAGAACAGCACCGGGATCGAGAGCACGATGTCCACGATGCGCATCATCAAGGCGTCCAGCCACCGGCCGAAGAACCCGGCCACCGCGCCGTAGGCGACGCCGACGACCGTCGCCACCAGGGCCGAGAGGAGACCGACGGTCATGGAGGCTTGCCCGCCGAACATGAGCCGCCCGAGGACGTCGAAGCCGGTCTGTGTCGTGCCGAGGGGGAACTTCCCTCCTGTGGCGCCCGGCGGTGCGTTCTCCGGGTTGAACAAGGCGGCCTGCTGGTTCGTCTGGTTCGTGTGGTAGACGAGCGGGCCGACCCAGCAGAACAAGATGACGAGCACGATGAAGGCGAGGCTGGCAACCGCGAGCTTGTGCTCGACGAACACACGCAGGATCTGCCGCCCGATCCCGCCGGAGGTCTGAGCCTCGCCGCCTTCGGGGGCTCCGTGAGGTTGTTCGCCTGCCTCCGCCGCCGTCGCCGGCACGACGAGGTCGAGGTTGACCGCCACCGGGCTGTTCGTCGCGCTGACGCCGAACGCTGGTGTGTCCCCGACTCCGTCGTCCACGCCCGTCAAAATGTGCCTCCGTAGCGGATCCGGGGATCCACCATCACGTAGAGGATGTCCGCCACCAGCGACCCGACCACCGTGGCGACGGTGATCACGAGCGTGGTGCCGAGCACCGTCGGGATGTCGGCGTTCTCCGCCGCCTGGACCGTGAGAAGCCCCATGCCCGGATAGTTGAAGAGGTCCTCCACGATGACCGCCCCGCTCACGATCCCAGGAAGCGAGAGGCCGATCAGGGTGATGATCGGGATCAGCGCATTGCGCAGTGCGTGCCCGTAGAGCACTCGGCGCCCGCTCGCGCCCTTCGCCCTCGCGGTGCGGATGTAGTCCTCCGCCATGGCGTCGAGCAGCGAGGACCGCATGTAACGGCTGAACCCGGCGACCGTGATGGCCGCCAGGGTGAGGACCGGAAGGATGAACCCCTTCGGGTCGGTCCACACCGCGAACGGCGACGCGTTGGATGGCGGAGAAACCGGGAGGAGCCTGGCGTCGAACGCGAACCACTCGATGAGCAGGGTGCCGAGGAAGAAGGAGGGCATGGAGTAGAGGACGAAGGCGAGCCCGGTGAGCGCGTAGTCACTGGGCTTGTTCTTCCTCACGACCTGGAGCACTCCGAGAGGGACTGCGACGGCGAGCGCGAGCAGCGTCGACGTGCCGACGAGCACGAGGGTCTTCGGCAGCCGGGTCGAGATCACGTCCCACACCGGCTCGGTGTACTTGTACGAGTAGCCAAGGTGAAGCAGCGGCAGCCCGATCAGGTAATGCCAGAACTGCACCCACAGCGGCTGTGTGAACCCGTTCGCGTGGTTGAACTCACGAACGAGCGCGGGCGTCGCCTTCGGGCCGAGGACGGCGTGCGCCTCCCCACCCGGAATGAGCCGCGACAGCAGGAAGACGATGATGACGACGCCCAAGACGACGATCACCGCCTGGATGACGCGCCTCAGCAGGTACCCGATCATCGGCGCTCACGCACGCGATCCGTCCCCGAGCCCGGGGTCCGCCCGGTCACGCCGTGGCTGCGGTCACGACCAGTGGAATGTTGCCGGTGTGAGCGTGAGCAGCGGATCCATTGGAGCCACGCCCTTCAAGCCCTTGTGGACTTCGAACAGCCGGACGCCACTGTTCTCGAAGATGTAGGGGAGGTGCTTCTCCTCCCAGTTCGCGAACTTGGCGAGGGTTGTCTTGCCGGTGAGGGTCCTGGCGATCAGCTCTGTGCTCGTCTTTGTCGCCCAGCTTCCCGAGTTGGATGCCGCACCCTTCACCAGGAGCTCTGTCCCCGAGGGGTAGATGTCCGGCGAGAACAGCCAGCCGCCCCAGTCGTTGATCTCCCACTTGCAGCCCTTCGGGCACGGGGTCGCCTCGCCGTAGACGGTGTTGAACGTCCCACTCGAGAGGTTGACCCGGATGCCCGCCTGTGACCACGAGCTCTTGAAGGTGTCCGTGATTGTCTTGTTCAGGGTCGGCTGGGTCGAGTAGACGACTGTGAAGTCGAGCCTGGCCCCCTTCTTGATGCCCTTGCCGCAATGTCCCGCGCCCGTGCCAGGCTTCTCACAGGTGTCGACCCCGCCGGGCACGACCTTCCAGCCGTGCCCCTTCAGAAGAGCCTTGGCCGCGGACACGCTGTAGGGATAGGGGTTCTTGTAGGATGTCTTGGTCAAGAACGCACTCTTCACCGCGTCGGGGATGACGCCGTAGTTCGGCATCCCGTAGCCCTTCACCAGCCGTTCCACGATCAGTGTCTGGTCGATCAGGTGCTGCATGGCCTGCCGGAAGTACAGCTGGCGGAAGATCGGTCCCGCGTTCCCTGTGTCGCCCGTCGAGTTGAAGTTGTACGGGATGTATGTGATCGCCCATGTCGGGTCGGGCTCCAGGTTGTATGTCGAGAGCCTCGAGGGGTTCGGCCCGGGCACCGGGAGCACGCCCGGCCTGCCCGCCTTCTTGGCCGGCGCGCTCAGCTCTGTGTCGCCGAGGTGCCCGACGTCCAGTGTCCCGCTCGCGAGCGCGTTGAACATGGCCTGTGTCGTCGTGTACGCCTTGTCGACGTACTTCTTGATCTTGGGCTTGTTCGGACCCGAGTACTTCGGGTTCGGCACCATCACGAACCCGACTGTCGGCGTGAAGGATGTCAGCTTCCACGGCCCGTCCACGACGCTCCAGATCTGGCTCGTCGCGTAGGTCGGGAAGGCGTCGATGGTCTGCTTCGGGTTTGTCGGGTTGAACCCGGCCTGCTCGGAGAGGAAGCCGTACACCGCCTTGCACTTCGCGGCGTTCGAGCCTTTCGCTGTGGTCGTTGTGAACGGCGCCTTGAAGCAGCCCGCCGAGCCGGGAGCCGCCGTCAGCGACGTCCGTGTCCAGGCGAGCGGGAACGGGGTGATCGTCGACAGCTCGTTGTAGAGGAACCAGTGCGGGTTCATCGACGTCTTCATCGTGAAGGTGATCGTCGTGGGGCTTGTGACCTTGATCGACTTCACCCCTGTCGGGAGCCCCGGCCCCGGGAAGTACGCCGCGTAGTCTGTCGGGTCCTGGTGCCAGAGGTTCATGAAGAACAAGACGTCTGTCGCACTGACCGGCTCTGTGTCGGACCACCGGTACTTCTTGAGCGTGATGGTGATCGTCTTGTCGCCGTTGGAGAACTTCGGAGGTGTCGCGAGCGAGAGCCGCTTGTTCAGTGTGATCGACTTGTGGCTGCCGAACCAGTAGAGCGGCCGGTACATGTAGTACTGGAAGTAGTCGATGTTGTTCACGCCGAAGTGTGTGAGCCCCATCATCGGGAAGATGTAGTTCGGCGCCGAGCCTGTCTGCCCCGCGTCGGTGACCACCGACTTTGTCACCGCACCCGCAGAGGGTGCCGCGATCGAGATCGTGACCAATCCCGTGACAGCCAGCGCGAGCGCAGCCCCTGCCGTCATGAGCGGTCGCAAGATCCTGTAGCGGTCCCGCGTCCTCCCCATACCCGTCACCTCCTGTTGAAGGGCGACGAACTGCCCGAACCTGTCCGTCGGCGCCCGATCTGGACGTTCTGCCCGCTGCCAGTTCTGCTCGCTGCCCGCCCCACGTTGCTGCACGGTCACCATCGGCGGCCGGTTGCGGAACTGTAACATGGCGTATTGCTTCAACGCAACGGCAAGATGTGAGAGAGCCCGGCAATTCCGGCACCTTGCGCGGCGGCATCGGAATGTTGATCGGTGATCCGTCCATGTTCGCTTCGATCCTTCGGAGCGGCTAGGTCCACAGCCTTCATGAGACCACGAAATTCGGCCGACCAGGTCGTACGTCGCACTTGGTGGCGCGTACGCGAGCGAACTCGCCCGAGAGGCGCTGGCACTGGCGTTGCCTTCCCCGCCCAATGCGGCGCTCGAGGCGGCACCCTCTCAGCCCAGATGCATGATTCCTAACAACGGTTGCTGATTGCAAATGTATGGTCGACGCCTGCCGGGGCCGGCCCTCTGCGCCCCCCTTCCCGCCGGTGCCGGAAACGGCGCCCGAACCGGCGCTCGAACCGGCGCTGCCGGCGCCGGAGCCGGCGCCCGAACCGGCGCTGGAACCGAGGTGCTGTTGGGCGAACGCCCCTTCTCGGGGCTAGATTCACCCCGATGCCAGACCGCAATGTCCTCGAGGTGAACCAGCTCCGCACCGAGTTCCACACGCGTACGGCCAACGTCGTGGCGGTGGACAACGTGACCTTCTCCGTCGCGGAGGGCGAGTCGGTCGGCATCGTGGGCGAGTCCGGGTGCGGCAAGAGCACGACCGGGCTCTCCATCATGCGGTTGCTCCCGACCAACGGCCACGTGAGCGGCGGCAACATCGTGCTCAACGGTCGGGACATCGCCGAGCTCTCCGAGAAGCAGATGCGCCACGTCCGCGGCAACGAGGTCGCCATGATCCCTCAGGATCCGATGACCTCGCTCAACCCGACCATGACGATCGGAAGACAGATCTCCGAGGCCGTGATCCTCCACCGCGACGTGACGAAGGACCAAGCTCGCGAGCGAGCGCTCGAGGTGCTCCGCCTCGTCGAGATGCCACGACCCGCAGAGCGGCTCGACCAGTACCCGCACGAGCTGTCGGGCGGGCTGCGCCAGCGGGTGATGATCGCGATCGCGCTCGCCTGCGACCCGAAGCTCCTGATCGCCGACGAGCCCACCACCGCCCTCGACGTCACGATCCAGGCCCAGATCCTGGACCTGATCGACGAGCTGCGTGCTCGCCTTCGCATGGCGGTCATCCTCATCACCCACGACATGGGCGTCATCGCCGGCCGGACCGACCGCGTGATCGTCATGTACGCCGGCAAGATCGCCGAGGAAGCCAGCACCGACGCGCTCTTCGCCCGGATGCGGCACCCCTATACCGACGCGCTCCTCGCCTCGGTGCCCAAGCTCGACCAGAAGCGCACCGAACGGCTGATGAGCATCCCGGGGCTTCCGCCCGATCTCTCCTTGAAGCACACGAACTGCCGCTTCAACCCGCGGTGCCAGTTCGCGACGGACCGCTGCCGCGAGGAGGAGCCTCCGCTCGAAGAGACCACCGACCCCGACATCACCAGCACGGTTCCGCACCGCTTCGCCTGCTTCCACCCGGTCAACGTCGAGCACCGCTCGATCTCGGTCGAGATCCGGAGCACCGACGAGCAGGAGAACGCGTTCCTCGCCTCGCGGGCGGCGGAGCTCGCCGCACGTCCCGAGATGCTCGGCACCGACGACCTGGTGAAGGAGTTCCCGGTCATGAAGGGCGGCATCTTCCGCCACAAGGTCGGTTCGGTGAAGGCCGTGTCCGGGGTCACCTTCAGCATCAAGCAGGGCGAGGTCTACGGCCTCGTCGGAGAGTCGGGCTGCGGGAAGACGACGGTGGGACGCCTCGTCGTCGCGCTCGAGCGGGCGAACGGGGGCAAGATCCGCTTCGAGGGCCGGGAGGTGCAGGGCTTGCACGGCGCTGCGCTCCGCCGGCTGCGCCGTGACGTCCAGCTCATGTTCCAGGACCCCTACGCCTCGCTCGACCCCCGCATGCGGGTCGGGACGATCATCCGGGAACCGCTCAAGGTCCAGCACATCGGGAGCCCGTCCGACCAGCGCCGCCGCGTGAACGAGCTGCTCGAGGAGGTTGGCCTCAGCCGCGCCTCGGTCGAGAGGTACCCCCACGAGTTCTCAGGAGGTCAGCGCCAGCGGATCGGGCTCGCTCGCGCCCTCGCGCTCGGTCCCAAGCTCATCGTCGCCGACGAGCCCGTGTCCGCCCTCGACGTGTCGATCCAGGCCCAGATCCTGAACCTCATGAAGGACCTCCAGGACCGCCATGGGCTCACCTTGGTCCTCATCTCCCACGACCTGGGCGTCGTGCGGTACATGGCCGACACGATCGGGGTCATGTACCTCGGCAAGCTGGTCGAGACCGGGCCGGCCCACGAGGTCTACGACCATCCTGCGCACCACTACACGCGCGGCCTGCTCGATGCCGTTCCGGATCCCCATCCCGAGAAGGCCCGCGAGAAGCTCCAGGCAAAGGGCGTACGCGGAGAGCTGCCGTCCGCGGTCGACCCGCCCTCGGGGTGCCGGTTCCGCACGCGCTGCCCGAGGGCCGAGGAGAAGTGCGCCGTCGAAGAGCCGCCGATCATGGACTTCGGCAACGGCCATACGGCGGCCTGCCACTTCCCCCTCGAGACGCCCCTGGGCATTGCGGTGCCTGCCGTGCCGGTCGCGTCGTCGGCGTCGTCCTCCTCACCGGCGCCCGCACCGACCGCCTCGTAAGGCCCTCGGCCCTCCGCCCTCCGCCCTCTGGAACCCGGGTTCCAAGTTGGGCTCCGGGTTCCGTGCTCTCAGCCCCGATCGCGGCGCGAGAGCCACCGTCCGACCGCACCCGCCTCCACGTCGAGACGACCGAGGATGCCCGAGACGATCCGGCGCTCGGCCATCCTGCCCACCACCGGGATCGCGACCGTGAGCTGGCCGTCGAGCCGACGCAGCGTCGCCCGAGCGCCCGCGCCTGCGCCCGCGCCTGCGCCCGCGGCTGCGGCCGCGCCCGCACTGTCCGCGCGCAGGACGAAGTCCGCGCGACCGTGGAGGAGGCGCGGGTTGCCCTCTGCGGCGAACGTCAGCCACCCGCCCTCCCCGTCTCGCAGGTGCACCTCCTGGGACCACGTCAAGCGGGCACCTCCGAGCAGATGGATGGCAACCGGGTCGAGGCTCCCGGTGAACTCGTAGCGCAGGAGGACCCCATTCTCCGGGGGTGCTTGTGCACCAGACCGAGCGTCGAGCGCCGAGCCCGGGGGGAGCTGGTGCACCTCGAGGAGGTGGAGATCGGGGAGCTCGAGGGAGCGGTAGAAATCAGAATCGGCGAGGACCGCCGCGACCTCGCCAGGTGGCGCGTCGAACCGGTGCTCCGCGACGAAGCGCACCTCAGCAGGTGGCGCGCGCTCGCACGAGCGCGGTCGGCGTCCCGAGCCGCATCGACCCGAGACCCTACCGGTAGCGTCGGCTGGGTGACAGATCACGACGCACCGGCCGACCTCGAGTGGGGTGCATTCTCCGACAACCCGCCCTGGGTCGTCGACCAGGCGCACCTCGAGTGGCGCCACGGCCTTCGTGAGCTCCGTTCGTCCACGACCGCCCGCACGCGGGCGCTCACCCGCCCGAGCCTCGTGCCGCCCGCAGGGGCCGCCATCCGGGTCCTGAGCGTGCTCGGACCGGCGCTCGGCCTGTGGTACCTCGTCGACCGCCGGCACGGCCGCGGGCCGTCGCGCCGGGGACTGTCTCACAGGCTGCGCGTCGCGTTCGAACGCCTGGGGCCCACCTACATCAAGCTGGGCCAGATCCTCTCCGCAGGCGAGGGCGTGTTCCCCGAGGAGCTCGTCGGCGAGTTCCGGCTGTGCCGCGACCAGGTCCCCGCCGAGAGCTTCGAGACCGTGCGCCGCACGGTCGAAGCCGACCTGGGGCGCCCGCTCGAGGCGGTCTTCTCCTCCTTCGACGAGGTGCCCATCGCCGCGGCGTCGATCGCGCAGGCGCACGCCGCGAGGCTCGTCACCGGCGAGGAGGTGGTGGTGAAGGTCCAACGCCCCGGCATCGATCGGGCGGTCCGGCGCGACCTGAAGGTGATGGCCTGGGTCGCGCCGATGCTCGTGGGGCGCATCCCGGTCGCGGCACTCGCCAACCCTCCCGCGCTGATCGACCTCTTCGCCGAGACGATCGGCGAGGAGCTGGACTTCCGTCTCGAAGCGGAGAACATGCTCGACGTCGCCCACGTGCTCGCCCGCACGGCCCCCGCCGCCACCGGGCGGGCGCTGGTGGTGCCGCGGCCGCACCCGAGGCTCGTCACGCGCCGCGTGCTGGTCATGGAGCGGCTGCACGGCTACGCGTGGGGCGACGCGGCGACCATGCGCGCGGCGGGGATCGACACCGCCCAGGTGCTCATGGCCGCGCTGATCGCGTTCCTCGAGGGCTTGGTGCTCTTCGGCGTGTTCCACGGCGATCTCCACGCCGGCAACCTCCTCGTGTGCGCCGACGGGCGCGTCGCCCTCCTCGACTTCGGCATCACCGGGCGGCTCGACGAGCGGGGACGCCGCGGCCTCCTCCGGCTGGTCATGTCCGCCGCGACCAACGACGTGAGGGCCCAGGTCGAGGCGATGCGCGAGCTGGGCGCGCTCCCAGGCGACGTGGACGTGGACCGGGTCATCGCCGACCTCCGGCTGGACCAGCCCGTCGTCGACCCGACCACCATGGACGCCGAGCAGCTCACCCGGGAGATCCGAGAGATCACGAAGGCGCTGCTCGGCTACGGCGCTCGGATGCCCAAGGCGCTCATGCTCTTCGTGAAGGACATGCTGTTCATCGACAACTCGATGGCCACCATGGCCCCCGACGTCGACGTGCTCGCCCAGATCGTCACGATCCTCACGCACCTGCAGTCCCGTCACGGGGCACGCATCGCGCACGATCTCGGCATGGCCCCCTCGGACCTGGGGGACGTGGGGCTCGACGGGATCCGCAGCGCGTTCGGGCTGGGCGACGAGGTCGAGCACCTGACGCACCGTGAGATCCAGGAACGCCGCCGCCTCATCCAGAAGCGCCTGCACCAGCGTCACAGGTCGCACCGGCCGCAATGGTCGAAGGAGCGCGACGGGCCCTGACCCCGACGGCCAGGGCCCGAGCCGGGCTCAGGCGCCGTCCCCGGCCGCGCCGGCGTCGGCGGGCGCGGCCGAACCCGCCGCTGCTGGCGAGCCGGTCCCCAGGGCCCCGGCCGCGCCCGAGGCACCGCCGGCGCCCACCTGCGACTTGAGCGCGGCGAGCTCCGCGTCGACGTCCGACTTCGAGCCGAGCTCGTCGAGCTCCTTCTGGATGTCATCGGTGCCGCCGCCCACGTCTTCGAGCACCCCGGACTCGAGCAGCTCGTCCGTCGCCTGGGCGCGCGACTGCATGGTCGCGATCTTGTCCTGCGCGCGCTCCAGTGCGGCGCCCGAGTCGCTGAGGGACTTCGAGATGCCGGTGACGCTCTCGTTGACCGACGTGACGGCCTTCGACGCCGTGTACTCGGCCTTCAGGGTCTCCTTCTGGGTGCGGAACGCGTTCACCCGGGACTGGAGCTGTTGCATGGTCTCCTCGAGCTTCTGCTCCTGCTCGGTGAGCTGCTCGTGCTGCGGCTCCATCTGGTCGATCTCCTGCTGCGCGGCGGCCTTGCGGCTGAGCGCCTCCTTCGCGAGGTCGTCGCGGCCCTGCGCCACGGCGGCCTGCGCCTGGTCCTGGAGATGGGCGATGGAGGCGCGCAGCTGGGACTCCTGCAGCTCGATGCGCTTGCGCGACGCCGCGATGTCGACGAGGGCACGGCGGACCTGGGTGAGCTGGTCGAGCATCTTCTCGTAGGACAGGTCGAGCATCTCCGCCGGGTTCTCGGCCTGGTCCAGAGCCTTGTTGGCCTTGGCCTCGACGATCTCGTGCGCACGCTGGAAGAGTCCCATGGTCACATCATGCTCCGTCCAGCGCCCCCCGAGCACGCGAGGCGCGTTGGAAGCCGCCTGGAGCGCGGGTTCAGGCGCCTTCGAAGGGGAAGCCGAGGTCCGGTGCGGTCAGCACGGCCCGGAACGGGAGCCCCTCCTCGGCCGCCATCGCCGTCACGGTTCCTCCCCGGTCCACGAGCGCGACGAGGAGGACGGGCTCGGCACCCGCCGCACGCACCACCCGAGCGGCCTCGAGCAGCGACGTGCCGCGAGTGACCGCGTCCTCGGTGACCACCACCCGGTCTCCGGCATCGAGCGCGCCGGCGATCCGACCACCCGCACCGTGGTCCTTCTCCTCCTTGCGAACGCTGAACATCTTGAGGGGGCGGCCGCGCATGGTTCCCACGGCGGCAGTCACGAAGGCCACCGGGTCCGCGCCCATCGTCAACCCGCCGATCGCGGTCGCGTCGCCCGGGACGAGGTCGAGGACCGCGTCTGCGACGAGGAGCATCGCCTCCGGCCGGCAGACGGTCTGCTTCGCGTCGACGAACCAGCTGCTCGCCTTGCCCGACTTGAGCACGAATTCGCCCCGGCGCACCGCGTGCTCGAGCAGGTGCTCGCGCAGCTGCTCGAGCCCCGGCGTCCCCAGCGCCGGCAGACGGTGGAACGTGGGTGTCGCTCGCCAACCCGACCGCTGCGCCTCCGTGGGCTCGGTCACAGCTGCACCACGCCCGATCCGGCGACGACCTCGCCCACGACCACTGCGGGAGGGACGTCGGGGACGGCACGCAGGGCGCCCACCACCGCGTCCGCCTGGGCGGGCGCGACCACGAGGACCATGCCGAGCCCGAGGTTGAAGACCCGCGCCATCTCCTCCTCGGTGACGCCGCCCAAGCGCGAGATCTCCGAGAAGATGCGCGGGGTCTGCCAGGCGCTGCGGTCGAGCCGCGCGCCAGCGCCTGCGGGCAGCACGCGCGCCAGGTTCCCCGGAATGCCGCCGCCGGTGATGTGCGCGCACGCATGGACCGCTGTCGGCCAGGCGCGCAGCGCCGCGAGCACCGCCGGGCTGTAGATCACCGACGGGCGGAGCAGCTCGTCCGCCAGTGAATGGGGCGCGCCCTGCCACGCGGGCCCGTCGAGCGAGAGCCCTGCGCGCTCGAGCAGCACGTGCCGAGCGAGCGTGTAACCGTTCGACCGGAGCCCGGGCGAAGGAAGCCCCACCAAGAGGTCGCCGAGCGCCACGCGGTGGGACCCCAGCTCGTGACCGGCCTCCACCACGCCGACCGCGAAGCCAGCGAGGTCGACGTCGTCGGGGCCCATCGCGCCGGGATGCTCCGCGGTCTCGCCGCCCACGAGCGCGCACCCCGCGGCACGGCACCCCTCGGCGATGCCTGCGACGACTGCCTCGACGCGCACGGGGTCGAGCCTGCCCACCGCGACGTAGTCGAGCAGGAAGAGCGGCTCGGCACCCGCGCACACCACGTCGTCGACGCACATCGCGACGAGGTCGACCCCGATCGTGCCGAACCGGCCCGTCGCCTGGGCGACGAGCATCTTCGTCCCGACGCCGTCGGTGGACGAGACGAGCACGGGGTGGGGGTACCTGGCGGTGTCCAGCGCGAAGAGCCCGGCGAAGGCGCCGATGCCTCCGAGCACACCGGGGCGCGCGGTGGACGCGACGGCATCCTCGATGCGCTCGACCACCTCGTCGCCGGCACGAAGGTCCACGCCGGCGGCTGCGTACGTCGCGCCCGGTGTGCCCGAGCCGAGCGGTGTCATGGAGCCGTGATCACGCACCGAACCGCGCACCCTGGAGCATCGGCTGCTCGGGCGTGCCGGACGCGTGGGGCTGCGCGGACCCGTGGGGCTGCTCGGACCCGTGGGGCTGCTCGGACCCGTGGGGCTGCTCGGGCCCGTGGGGCTGCGCACCTGAGCCGAGGGTGCCGCACCGCTCGCCTACGAGCTCCACCGGCACGGGCGTGGGGTAGCGGCCCGTCAGGCAGGCGTCGCACCACCCCACGTCCCCCGCGCCGATCGCCGTCTTCAGCTCCTCGATCCCGAGGTACGCGAGCGAGTCCACGCCGAGGTAGCGCACGATCTCCCCGAGGGACATCGCAGCCGCCAGCAGTTCCTCACGCCTCGGCGTGTCGATGCCGTAGTAGCACGGCCAGCGGAACGGGGGCGATGAGACGCGCAGGTGCACCTCGGAGGCTCCCGCATCCCTGAGCATCCGGACGATCGCCCGCGTGGTGGTGCCCCGCACGATCGAGTCGTCGACCACGACGAGGCGCCTGCCCGCGATGTTCTCGCGCAGCGGGTTGAGCTTCCGGCGCACCGCGTCGCGTCGCGCGTCGGGCTCCGGGTCGATGAAGGTCCGTCCGATGTAGCGGTTCTTCACGAGCCCCTGGCCGTAGGGGATGCCGCTTCGCCGGGCGAAGCCCTCGGCCGCCGGGATGCCCGAGTCGGGGACGCCCATGACCAGGTCGGCGTCGGCAGGTGCCTGATCGGCGAGGAGCTCGCCCATGCGCCTACGGGCGCCGTGCACCTCTCGCCCGTAGAGCCGGCTGTCAGGACGGGAGAAGTACACGAGCTCGAAGATGCACAGGCGCGGGTCGCGCGCCGCGGCGTCGAACAGCTGCTCGCTGCGCATGCCGCCGTCCCCCGGCCCGTCGATCGTGACGAGCTCGCCAGGCTCGAGCTCCCGGACATACGTCGCGCCGACGACGTCGAGCGCAGGCGACTCCGACGCGAGCACCCACCCTTCGGGGCGCTCCGCCGTCCCCAGGCGCCCCAGGCACAGCGGCCGGAAACCGTGGGGGTCCCGCACGCCATAGAGCCGCTCGGCGTCGATGAGCACGAGGGAGAACGCACCCTCGACATCCACGAGCACCTGTCGCAATGCACCCGCGAGCGGGGGCGCCTGCACCCCGGAGCCGGAGTCCCCGGGGCACGACGAGCCGGGGAGCGGCGAGCCGGGGCGCGGCGAGCCGGAGGTGATCGCACGGAAGAGGAGCTCCGCGAGCACCTCGCTGTCCGTCGCCGCCGCGCCGGGCAGCATCCCCGAGCGCACGGCGAGCTGTGCGGTGTTGGTCAGGTTGCCGTTGTGCCCGAGGGCGAACCCGGCACCGCCCGCCGGCCGGTACATGGGCTGGGCGGCGTGCCAGTCGGAGGCCCCGTGCGTCGAGTAGCGCGTGTGGCCCATCGCGAGGTGCCCCGGCAGGCCGGAGAGGGTTCGCTCGTCGAACACGCGGGTGACGAGGCCCATGTCCTTGATGACGGTGATCGTCCGGCCGTCGCTCACCGCCATGCCCGCGGATTCCTGGCCGCGGTGCTGGAGAGCGTAGAGACCGTCGAACGTGAGGTGCGACACGGGCCTTCCCGGTGCGTACACCCCGAAGACCCCGCAGGCTTCCTTCACGATCTGGCGCTCCGCCCCTGTCGTCCGCACGTCGGCGCGGCGGTGCACCCCTGGGAGCCGGGCCACGACCGCTCGTCGATCCGCCCGCAGTGTACCGGCCACCGGCCTTGGTAGCGTCCGAGGGGCGTGATCGATCTCCACACCCACTCGACCTGCTCCGACGGCAGCGACGCGCCCGAGCGGATCCCCGAGATGGCCGCGGCCGCCGGCTGCAGCGCCGTGGCACTGACCGACCACGACACGCTCAAGTGCGTCGGCAGAGCCCGCGCGCGGGCCCGGGAGCTCGGGATCGAGCTGGTGGCGGGCTGCGAGGTGTCCTGCCGGTACCGGGGCTCGAGCGCCCATGTGCTCGTGTACTTCGTCGAGGACGGAGAAGGGCCGCTCCAAGATGAGCTCGCTCGCCTGCGCGAGGACCGCGTGGCGCGCAACCACCGGCTCGCCGAGCGCCTCGCAGAGCTCGACGTGCCCATCACCTACGACGACATCGTGCACGAGGCGGGTGCCGAGGAGAGCGCCGGGCGACCGCACGTCGCCGCGCTCCTGGTGCGCCGCGGCCTCGCAGAGTCCGTCCCCGACGCCTTCGACCGCTGGCTGGGCGAGGGCCGGCCCGCCTACGTGCCAAAGGCCCGCGTGACGCCTGCCGAGATCGCCGCGGCAGCGACCGCGTCCGGCGGCGTGGCTGTCCTCGCGCACCCGTTCTCCCTCGGTCTCGACGTCGGCGCGCTCGACGACGTGGCGGCGGAGCTCGAGGCGGCGGGCTTCGCCGGGATGGAGGCCTACTACGGCGCGTACCGCCCCGACGAGCGAGCCCAGCTGGTCACCGTGGCGAGGCGGCATGGCCTCGTGCCGACGGGCGGCTCCGACTACCACGGCACCTCGAAGCCGAGCCTTCGGGTCTGCACGGGCCAGGGCGACCTGTCGGTGCCCGACGACGTGCTTGCCGAGCTGCGCGAGAGGCGTCCCGCGACGCGTTAGCCTCGATCCACGCTCAAGAAGTCTCCTTGAAGTCTCTGCCCCCCCTGGGTGGGTCTGACACGTGGGCGGCGTGTCGATAGCTGCGTGATCTGAACGTTGCTCGCCGGGCGATGCGGGCCGTCGTAGCCAGGGTGTGTAGGGGGATCTCCTGAACAGGCACCCGTCG
>JAJZVL010000004.1 GCA_021845725.1 Actinomycetes bacterium
GATGCTGCAGCGATGTACCGGGCTTCGTACTCGGCAGGCGGGATGTACCCGATGGCCGAGTACAGGCGCTCGGTGTTCCACCACTCCACCCACGAGGCCGTCGCGAGCTCGACGGCTCGGGCATGGCCCCACGTGCCTCGGTGGGCGCCGCCCGACGGCCATCCGGCACGAACCCGCAGTTCACCGGCCACATCTCGCCGCGCGCATCCTGCATACGCATGCGTACGCAGGATTGATAAGGCCCCGAGAAAAAGCCCCGAGAAACTCGCATCACCGACGAGCGCCGGAATGAGACACCGCTGGTCAGGCGCCTGCACCCCTGCACGAGGTGCGCGCCTGACCAGCGGTCGTGGTGGCGGGGGTTCAGGACCATCGCACGACCTGCGGGTGACGAACCCGACGAAGGTGCTGGTCAGGAGGTTGCCCTATGCAGCTGCCTGGGCAGTTGCCCTACCCAAGTCGGTCCGTACGTGCCGATGTCCCGAGAAACTCCGCAACAAGGATGCACCTTCGGGATCGTGACCCGAAGATCCGCTACCCGGAGCGGCCCGGCGGTGGCCCAGTCGACTGCCTCGTCGCCGTCCACCCGGGAGACGGCCGAGCCGCCGAGCGATCCCGAAAGCACACGAGATCACGCCTCGTGGGTGCCTCTTTCTCGATATCGGTGGAAGGGGGCGCAGTCGCCGCTCTCAGCTGCGGTAGGCGTCGCGACGGTGGTCGATGTCGAGGACGTAGACGGTCCGGGTCTCGTCGTCGATGCGGTAGCGGACCCGGTACTCGCCGCGCCGAGCCCGCCACTGCCCTTCGAAGGGCTTTCGCAGCGGTGCTCCTACTCGGCGGGGGTCCAGCGCGAGCGGGCCGAAGACGAACTCGATGCACGCCGCAGCGACCGCTTCGGGCAGGTCCTCGGCCAGGCGCCGCGCCGCGCTCCGGGCCACGACGACCCGGTGGCTCACCGTGACTGCTGGTGATGGTGGCGGGAGACGAGATCTCGAACTGCTCGCTCATCGAGCACCTCCCCCGCGGCGATGTCCGCGTCTGCCACCCGCAGACGGTCCTGGGCGTCAGGATCGGCGAGCAGTTCGAGGGTGGCCTCGATCGACTCGAGGTCCTCGGCGGCGAGGAGCACCACGTACTCGCGCCCGTTCTTGGTGATCTGGACCCGCTCGTGGGTGGTCGCCACTTCTTCGGCGATCTCGGACAGCCGGGCTTTGACCTCGGACAGCGGCAACATCGTCATCGACTAGAATTATAGTTTGCGTGGTGATCCGGGCAAGCACACCGGCGAGATTGCCTCTGGTACACATGGGTGACCTCATCTACGAGCACCGGATGGCCGCTTGAGCTGGGCAGACAGGTTCTCGGCACCCACAGGCTACCGCCGCATCCACGGTGAGCTCGCCACCATGGGGATCCTCATCGCCCCTTCGAGCGTCTGGGCGATCCTGAAGTGCCACGGCGTCGAGCCGTCGCCACGAAGGTCGGGACCGACCTGGGCGGAGTTCCTTGTCGCACAGGCGAAGGGACTGATGGCCTGTGACTTCTTCCATGTCGATTCCGTGCTTCTCCGCAGGCTCTATGTCTTGGTGTTCAGCCCGTAGGGTCCGAAAACTCGATCATACCGCTGACCAGGACGTTCGCGTGGATGGCCGGTCTGGCTACCGTCCGCCTTCACCATGGGAACACCCGATCGTCCCCGTCACGGGCTCTGGTCGTTCGCCTACCTCGCTGTCCGGCGAGTCCTCTCGCTCGTCCCGCTCGCCCTGCGAACGAGCGGGTCCAAGGAGATCGAGATCCTGGTGCTGCGCCACGAGCTCGAGATCCTGGGTCGCAACCAGTCGCGGCCACCCCTCGACCCAGTCGATCGGGCGTGGCTTGCCGCGCTGAGCCGGCTCCTGGGAAAGGAGCGCTGGTCGAGCCGGACTTACTGAGCTGGTAGGCACGCATGAGAGCGAAATTGGGGTGCTGAGCAGGGGGAACGGGCGCGGCGGGGCTGAGGGGTCGTGTTACTACGCGAGTCTGTGAGCTGGGACTACTCAGCCGGCGTCGGCAGCTCGTAGTCGAGGATCTGCGCCGGCTCGCGGATCTCGAGCGCGGCGAGGATGTCGCGCTGGCGATTGGTCGCCGCCGAGCGCTTGGCGATGCGGCCTTCTCTCGTCTCGAGGGTGACGAGGTGCATGCGGTCGAGCTCGTGACGGAGGTTGCGCCAGGTGTCGCCCGTCGCGTTCTCCGCCACCCGGATGAGGAGCAGCCCGAGCCAGCAGAGCTGGACGTGGCTTCGGATGCGGTCTTCGCGGTGATGGTAGACGGGCCGGAGCCGCAGCGAGCCCTTCAGGTCCCGCCAGCCCCGCTCGACCTGGGAGAGCTGCTTGTAGGCGAGGGCGAGGTCGGTCGGGGTGAGGGTGTCGTCGTCGCTGCGGATCAGCCACTTGCCGTCGAAGTGGGCGTCCCGGTCGATGGCAGCCTTGTCGATGCGGAGCTTGTGGTCCTTCGTTCGCCGGAGGAAGCGGGCGAGTCCCGGCGTGTTCCGCAGCTCGCCGACGAGCTCGTCACGACGCTGCTTGGACCAGGCGTCGCTTCCTTCGATGCGCCGCTCCAGGTAGGCGACGAGGTTCTTGCGCACGATCTCGTCGCGGGCCTTCGCCTCGGGGTTCACACAGACACAGAAGCGCTCGGCGCGTGCGCCCTCGCCGACACGGACCTCCTTCACCGAGAGGTTGCGCTCGACGAGGTGGTAGCGCCCGGGGCGGGAGAGCGCGGCCTTGGCGTGGGTCGCCGCCATCCGGAGCTTCTCGCAAACGACGTAGTGGTCGCCGCCGCGGCTCAGGTAGGCGCGGTTGGTGGCCGAGTTGAAGCCCGAGTCGGTCACCCAAAGAAGGCGGTTCAGCGTCCAGCTCCCGAGGTCGTCTTTGATGCGCCGGATGACGAGCTGGTCCGAGGTTCGCCCCGGGAAGGTCCAGCAGCGGATGGGGATGCCCTCTTGGGTCACGGCCATCGCGATCACGACCTGTGGCAGGTCGGGCCGGTGGTCCTTGGAGTGCTTGGAGAACTGGCGGAGTGCCACCTCCTCGGGCACCGACGGGCCATCGTCCCCGGAGGCCTCTTGCCCCTTCTCCTCACTCGCCGCGCGTGCCGTGGCGAGGTCGATCTCCTCGTCGGCCACGTCCACCTCCCAGTAGGTGGACGAGGTGTCGACGAAGATCACGTCACAGGACAAGTTGAGCAGGTTGGCGGTGCGATCGAAGATGCCGGTCGTGATCTCGCCGAGAGCGTCGAGGAGGAAGTCCATCGCCGCATACGCCGCCTGGTCGTCGAAGGAAGGACATGAGAGCAATGCGACCCGCTCACGTGCCCACGAGACACACGCCAGCTTGGAGGCGGGTTCGAGGCATCGCTGGGCGACGAGCGCGAACAGGACCCGCTCTGCCACCTCGCCATCGAGCCGGCGGCCCCTGGCCGCGCCCTCGAGCGCCCGGGCGATGCCGAGGCGGTGCCAGAGCTCGTCGAGCACGTACGCGCCCCCGAAGCGGCGGGCATCGACGATCTCGACGTCGCTGCCCTCGGTCGCGGCCACGGCCTCTGCGGGCTCGAGGAAGCGGCCGATCGAGGTGACGAGCCGCCTCAGCGCCTCGCGGTCGACCTTGTCGGCTCGGCCGAAGCTGTGGATCACCTTCGCGACCGGTGAGCCCGTCACCGGATGGCGCACGTTGTGGGCGAGCTGGAGGTAGGAGACGACCGAGCCGTCCTTGTTCGTCCGGCGGGTCTCTCGCAGGTACACGCCTACCAGATCAGCACAATGAGCTGTTCAGATCAAGTACCCGTGTGCCTACGCCCTCTAGAACTTCAGGAGACCCGCAAGCCTTCTAGCAGCCATGATGGATCTGGGACTCCGCCTGGATGCCTACGAGCTCAGCAAGTCCGGCCTGACGTGATTCCGCCAGGTCAGGGCGTTGTCAGGCTCTCGATTTGCCTACGTACTACGGAACTCCGGCCAGACATCTCATTCAGTCGTGCGACGCTGCTGGGTTTCCTAAAGGCCGAGTTCAGGGGGCGGACCGAACATATGATCCTACAATCTGTAGCCGCTGGCGGGTATGAGAACATCTGCCATACCAGGATCCACCGGAACCGCGTCAGGCCGCCGTCGGCGACAGGGAAGGCGAGCGTGTAGTCCAGATCGGAATGATCTCGACGGCCCCTACGTGCTCGCGCCTCGGCACGGTCCCGTCCATCCGGCCAGCAGTCGATGCAAGACCTCTTTGTACTGCTCGGCTGCCTGGGGTGTTGCGCCGGCAAGGGCTTGGGCAAAGGGGGTCGGTAGGAACCAGATGAAGAGCGCGCCGAGCGCGACGAGCAGGAACTGCTCGGCGTGACCTTTCCCGGACGCGCCAGCGCTAACGCTTTCCGCCCATTCGAGCAGCGCGTCCCGCAGGTGGGCGATGCGGGCGTGGTATTCGGGTAGGGCGGGGCCCTGGCGGACCGCCCCGGCATCGACGAGGAGTTGGGCGAGCCCGGGTTGGGCCCCGACCAGCTCGAAGCAGCCGTCGATGAGCAGTCGGATCTGCTCGCTCGGGGTGCCGCCAGCGTGGAGGACCCGGCCGATGAGCTTTTCGACTTGGTCGAGCGCGTCGAGGAGGAGTTGGAGGAGGATCTCGTCTTTGTCCTGAAAATAGTGGTACAGCAGGGTTCGGTTGATACCCGCGCTCTGCGCGATGTCGGCCATGTTGGTCTTGGCATAGCCGTGGTCGGCGAAGACCTGCCGCGCAGCACCCAGGATGTGGTGGCGTTGGATGTCGGGGGCGATCCTGGTCCTCACCGGAGCATGCCGTCCTTATCGGGGCCTGCGAGCGCGGCGAGAGCGGCGCTGGTCGATTCGTGGAGGTCGTAGGCCGTGACGAAGCCCGTGCTCCGGAGCTTGGTGTCGTCCCAGATCCGGTCGTGGCAGAGCGCCTCGACCGCGTAACGGGTCAGGCCGGGCCGCCTGGACAGCATCTCTTGCGTGGCGGCGACACCGAGCGCCAGCGGACGGGGGATGTTCCTCGCCTTGGCGACCACGCCTCGGTAAAGGTCGAGGAGGCCTTTCAGCTGCGCCCAGGAAAGCTCGAAGCCTCGCAGCAGGTAGGTCTCCCCGGCCGCTTCGGGCAGCCCGGCGAGGACGGCCATAGCCCTACCTATGTCGCGGGCGTCGACGCAGGAGAATCGGGACCTGCCGCCGTCGATCATCGGGAAGGCGTTCGCTTCGTGCGCTCGGACAAGGCGCGAGAAGAAGGAGTCTTTATCGCGGGCTCCGATCGTGCTGACGGGCCGCAGAATGACGTGGTCGATACCGGCAGCCGTGGCCGCGGCGCGCACGGTGTCTTCGCGCTCGACGGCCAGCCTGGAGATCGGGTGGGTGGGCCGGCAGGGAGTGGTCTCGTCGGCCGGGCAGATGCCGGGCGCGAAGCCGTAGACGACGATGGTGGACAGCTGCACGAAGCGGCCTGCGCCGGCGTGTGCGGCTGCGTGCACGAGCTGCCGGGTGAGTTCGACGTCGACGTGGCGCGCCTGGCGGGGAGAAGCCTGGACGGCGGCGGTGCAGTTGACCACAACATCGGCTGCGCTGGTAGCTGCCTCGATGCTCGACTGGTCGGCGAAGTCCACCTGGGCGACTCGCACGCCGACGCTGTCGAGGAACACCCGATCCGACCCGGCGCGAAGCGGCGCTATGACGTCGTGTCCTGCCAGGTGGAGCTGCTCGGCGACGTGGCTGCCGATGAAGCCGCTGGCGCCGAAGATCACCGTCTTCATACCGGGGTCAACTCCGCGTGTCCGCCGGCCCGCCGGCCCGCCGGCCGGTTCGATGCTGCCGGGCAGCTTCAGCTGTCATCGATGGTGTCTCCTTCGATCGGATGGGACTCAGCAATAGCGTCGGGGATCACCAGCAGGCGTTTCGGGTGTTGCTGGACCGTGGCCTGCGTCGATTGGCGCAACGCGGCTCGGTCGATCCTGCCGACGGCGCGCGTGGGGAGCTCGTCGAGGACCCCGACGGTCCTTGGCACCTTGTAGTTGATAGGGGTTCGAGCAGTGCTCCTGCAGCTCGTCGGGGTCTGGTTCGGCCCCTCGGGCAGCCACCACGAAGCCGCACGCGACGTGTTGGAACAGCGTGTCGGCCACATCCACGACGCAAGCGGCGACCGCGGGGCGCTGCTCGAGGACAGCTCGATCTCGCGGGGATAGGCGGTGACCCCTCCCGACCTGAAGCCGTCGCCGGGGCGGCCCGCGAGGCGGAACCTGCCACCACTGTCGACCAACCCGAGGTCGCCGCTGTGGTACCAGCCATCGCGGTCGAGCACCGCGACGCTCGCCTCGGGGTCGCTGTGGTAGCCGGCGAACACGCAGGCTCCGCGCACACAGACCTCACCCACGGTCCCCTCGCCGGCGTGGCGGCCGTCACCGGTGAAGATCGCCACCTCGAGCTGCGCCAGCGGCACGCCGACCGTCTCGCAGAGCTCGGCCAGGGAGGCGTCGGGGCCCGATAGCGACACCGGGCCGCTCATCTCCGTTCCGCCGTAACCGGTGGACAGCGTCGCGCCAAGGCGCGACAGCCCGCACGCCGTCTCGGCCGGTATCGCCGAGCCGCTGGAGAACACCGTCGAGACGCTCGACAGGTCGAAGGTGTCGAGATCAGGCGGCGCGAGCCGCATCGAGAACTTGGCCGGCACCTGGCCCCACACGGTCACCCGCTCGCGCTCGAGCAGCTCCACGGTCCACCTGACCGTGAACCGCTGCAAGGCGTACACCGTGCCGCCCGCGAGCAGAGTCGACAGCGACACGTCGCCGACTGGGCCGAAATGGCGGATCGGGATGTGCATCAACGAGCGCGAGGCGCTGTCGAGTCCGAGGTGACGCTCCGGGGCGCCGTAAGCAGCCCGACGACCGCGCCGCGGCCTTGGTAGTCGCCCACGTTCCGGTTCCGACCCGCCGCGTGCCACACCGCGTCATCGGCGAGGTAGCTGCGGATCGTCTCGATGTCACCGCGAGGAAATGCGGCGTACAGCTCCCGCACGATCGTCACGTTCGGATGTTCCCCCAAGGACAAGTCCCTCCTCGGTCCGTCGCCAACGACGACAAGCTAACGAGCTATTGACACTGTGTCAATACCGCTCCTCCTTGCAGCATCTCGATGGAGCTTTCCGACCACGCGAGCTCGATCGAATTCCTCGTCAGCGATCGCGACATGAAGTTCACCGCCTCCTTCGACGCCGTCGTCGCCGCCGACGGCACCAGGTCATCGCCACCCGTCCGAGCGCCCCGGGTCAACGCCACCTGTGAGCGCGTCGTCGGCACCTTCCGGCGCGAGTGCCCCGACCGGATGCTCACCCTCGGACGGCATCGCCTCGACGCAGTCCGTGCCGAGTGCGTGGAGGATCACAACACGCACCGGCCTCGCCGGTCCCTCAGCCAACGACCGCACGCTGACTCCGATGGGACCCCTCTCAGCGTCGGCCATGTCGACGCTGCCAGGCTACGAAGAGCCGATCGCCCGAGTGGTCCCGTCCAAGAGTGCCGGATGGTCGCCTGAACTGGGCAGATGGGGTTCTCGGCGCCAGCAGGTTCGAGGCGGCCGTGTTTGCCGCCTACGACCGCCGAACCCACCTGGCGACGCCAGCCCGCCGTCCCCCCGATCACGCGACCGACGCCGTCTACGCGGCCGCCCGGATGTTCTGCGCCAACGGGGCGCAACGCGGTGCCGACATCTCCGGAGCAGTGTTCGCCTACCACCACGCGTCCTGGTACGTGACAGAGGCCCTTGCCCTCACCCAGCCCTACGGGCAGACCCAGGCCTAGTCGCCGCCGCCGTCGGCACGGCGGGGGGGTCGCGTTCGACTGCGCCCTCGCCCGGGTCGGCGGGCCCGATATCCGGGCCGGGTAGACCTCAGGGGTCGGCTCCGACTGCTCCTGGCTCACACAGGCTGCGTACAAGGTGGCGAGGATCGCCCTTACCCGCACCGCCCAAGAGCAGTGCGACGCGGAGCCATAGGTTGCACTGAACACGCCACTCCAGCCCGGCGACCTCGTCTTCTTCGGGAACGGTCCCACGGACGTGTCGCACGTCGGGATCTACGTCGGTGTCCAAGGCGGCCAGAGCGTCATGGTCGACGGGCCCCATACCCGCGCCGACGTCATGGTCGAGCGCTTCCCGGATGCGGGCGGTTCGACATGGGGCGGAGAGACCTATCTGGGCGCGACAGCACGTCGCCGCTTCCTCGCTTGTGGTGTCCCTCGTTATCGGCGGCGCGAGCCGGAGTCCCTATCCGGGATCGTCGACGACGTCGACGATCCCGCTCGGAGCTTCGAGGAGCATGACAGTCCGGTGGGCCGCCTCGTCGACATGGATGCGGGGCGGGTCCGGTCGCGTGACCGGGTAGTAGGTGCCGGGGCCGAACAACTGGCCATAACGGACGACGACGCCACCTGCGTCGAGCACCGAGCGCTCGAGGAACGCGACCGCTTCACCACCGTCGCCGGGGAGCGTCCAGGCGACGCTCTGGGCGATCACCCGGGCGCTGCAGGTGCACGCTGCATCGACAAGGTTCGTCGTCCCCTCGCGCCGCATCCGGCTGTTGGCCGCGGCCTGCTCGCGGACCTGTGCGACGTCGTCGGGCAGGTCGGTGAGCTGATGGACCACGACGTCAGGGGAAAAACCAGCCACGGCCCGGAACAGCGCGTCGCGCTCGAAGACGTCGCAGAAAACCGGCTCAGCACCGACGTGTCGCAACCAGTCCGCCTTCCCCGGGGTGCGGGTCATCCCTGCCACGTCGTGACCCCCTTCGACGAGCAACGGCACGAGGTGGCGACCGATCACACCGGTCGCGCCTGCCACGAAGATCCGCACTGATCGATGCTACGTGCCGGGCGCCAGCCGACCGTGGTCCGGCTCAGCTCGCCAGGTGAAGCCCCGGAGCTCTTGGAGGTAGAGGATCATGACGAACAGCTCCCCGTAGAAACCGAGGTTGATGCACAGTCCCACGGCAGTGGCCGACGAGAACGTGGGTGAGGAGAACGGCCCCAGCGCCAGCATGGGGTCACCCACCCGGTGCTCGATGACGACGAACGCGCCTGCGGCCACACGGCCAGACCAGTCGTCACCACCGGTCGCGCCCAGCCAGATGCACCGGCCTCGATGAGCGCGACGGTGAGGCCGTCCAGCGACGCGACCCCGGCGAGCTGGCCGGCGCCGTCGGTGCCATGTGGCCTACGTGGCGGGGAGGGCAGGAACCGGGCCGCAAGAGCCAGACCGCCGGCTCCGGATGGGGACGTTCACGAGAACACCGAGCGCCACCCGAGACCCGACACGAGCGCCCCGCCCACCACCGGGCCGGCACCAGCAGCGATGCCGGCCACCGCGCCCCGGATCCCAACGGCCCGACGCCGGGTTGCCTGGTCGGGGTAGGCGGCCTGCAGCAGCGAGAAAGAGGCGGGCACTGCGAGAGCTGCGCCGAGTCCCTGAATGCCGCGCGCGGCTATGAGCAGGCCGGTGGTGGGAGCGAGCCCGCAGGAGAGCGACGAGACAGCGAAGACGGCCATCCCGACCTGGAACACCGCTTTCGCCCCCCGGCGGTCCCCGAGCGCGCCAGCCGAGAGCAGCAGCGCGCCGAAGACAAGGCTGTAGGCGTCGACGATCCACTGCAACCCGCTCGTCGAGGTGTGCAGGCTCTTCGAGAGCGCGGGGAGCGCGACGTTGACGACCATGGTGTCGAGGATCACCATGACGTACCCGACGCAGATCGCCACGAGCGGCCACAGGGAAGGCCGCCCCCGTGGTCGGCTGGCAGCGCCGTCGATCGTGCTCTCGGCCTCCGGTGCCCCACCCGCCGGTCTCTTGGCGGGATGCTTCGCTCTGCCCCGAAGTGTGCACGCATTAGCGTGGTGGAAGTGGTTGGCGACGCTGTGGTGGCAGGGGACGTCGATATCGCCCCGGTTGCCGCCCTGATGGGCGAACCGGCGCGCGCCGCGGTACTGATGGCGCTTCTCGACGGCCGGGCGCTCGCCGCGAGCACGCTGGCCGCAGAGGCCGGGGTGGCTCCCTCCACGCTCTCCGCGCACCTGGCTCGCCTGGTCGACGGCGGCCTGGTGAGCGTCGAGGCCTCGGGCCGCAACCGGTACTTCCGCATCACCCGCTCCGAGGTCGCGGACGCGCTCGAGACCCTCGCCCGCCTCGCCCCTGCCCAGCAGGTCCGCTCGCTTCGCCAGGGGACCCATGCCGAGGCGATCCGGCGGGCCCGGACCTGCTACGACCACCTGGCTGGCCGACTCGGTGTCGCCGTGTGCGACGGGCTCGTCGCCGCCAACGTGCTCCGGGTCGAAGAGGATCCCGGAGACCGGCCCGATCCGGTCCTCGGAGCAGGACGCTCCCGGCGCTACGTGCTCACGAAGAGCGGTAGGGCGAGGCTCGTCGAGCTCGGGGTCGACGTGGAGGCAACGGGGCGCCGCCCGCTCACGCTCTACTGCCTCGACTGGAGCGAGCAGCGCCCCCATCTCGCCGGAGCGCTCGGAGCAAGCCTGCTGCGCCGCTTCGTCGAGCTCGGCTGGGTGACGAGAGGCGATCGGCGGGTGGTGAATGTCACCGACGCCGGGCGCAGGGGACTCGTTGCCGAGATGGGAGTGGACCCCGACGCCTGGGCCTGAGCGAGCTCGTGATGCCCACCCGTGCACCGGCCGCCAAGCGTCAATACCCGGCGAGCAGGGACCGGAGCGTGGCGAGCACCTCGACACCTCCTGGGGCAGCAAGGCGCCGGGGATCACCAGGCTGGCGGCCCCAGACCAGGAGCAGGCGAGCTGCCACATCCCCGACGACCGCGGGCTCCAGGTCGGCGTCGCTTCGCTCGAGGCGAGGCCCGTCGCCGTCGACGACCACGGCCAGGTCACTCGCACCCGGCGCGGCGATGGCCGCGGAGAACCCGGCCGGCGCCGCGGCGCCGCGGGAGACGAGGGCTCGTCCGAGGACCGTCACGGCATGGTCGGTGAGCTCGGATTGGCCGAGCAGGCTCTGGCTGGTCTCGTCGTCGCCGACCAGGTCGAAGCGGTGCAGGGCGAGCTCGCTGCGTAGGTGGGTGACGAAGCTGCCCACTGCCATCTGGCGCCCGGTCCACGGCACCACCGCATCGGGCTCTGCGCCGAGCACCGTGTCGAGCACTTCCGCCACCCGCTCGATGGCACGCGGGAGCGCGGCACGGAGCGCGGCATCCTCCATCGCCCGGTAGGGGGCTTCCCGCTCCTCGAAGCCCCTGGTCGCCGGCACCGGCCGGCCCTCTCCGCAGGCTTCCAGGTTGAGGGCGATCTCGAGCGCACCGGCACCGAGATGGGCCGCCAGCTCATGGGCCCGCCACAGCGCACACCCGGTCAGGGCATCGGGTGCGGTCGCCTCCAAGGCTTCGAGGAACGCCGCGGCTTCGACGGCAAAGCCGTCCGAGGGGCGGGCAGCAACAGGTTCAGCGCGCATGGCGAAAAGGCTAAGCGGCAGATTCTTCGGGCTAGCCCGAATCGTCTCTGCGGCAACGGCTTCGACCGCATCGGGGCCCGCAGGGACCAACTGCTCGCTCAAGCTCCGTGAGCGGGAGCGGGAGCGGGAGCGGGAGCGGGAGCGGGAGCGGGAGCGGGAGCGGGAGCGGGAGCGGGAGCGGGAGCGGGAGCGGGACGTTCACTGAAACCCAAGTGCGAGGTACGACCATCGATGAGATGGGGCGGCCGACGCCAAGTCGAGGGGCCTACCTCGCGATCACCGCACACACTTCTCCCCGGAGAAGAGAATCCGCAGGTCGATCGGGATGCCGAGTAATCGCCCTCCCGCTCGCCTCCGGGCGCGATCCCGTCGAGATCTCCTTGATCAGGGCACTGCATACGCATGCCCTGTGCATGCATGCGCAACTCGACGTCGACCGGCCGCATCGCGGCGCGCCGGTCTACGCCAAACCGCAGCTCACCGGCCGCATCGCGGCGCGCGCACCCTGCATACGCCTGCACAGGGCTCCCTGAGCAAGCCCCGAGAAACACACCCGAGAAACCCGCATCTCCGACAAGCGCCCGAACGCGAAACCGCTGGTCAGGCGCCTGCACCCCTGCACGAGGTGCGCGCTGAACCAGCGGTCGTCGTGGCGGGGGCGGGATTTGAACCCGCGACCTTCGGGTTATGAGCCCGACGAGCTACCAGACTGCTCCACCCCGCGGCGGAGACCACAGGATACCAGCACGCGCTGACTGCTGCTACCGCCCCTCGCCCTTCAGCTCTCCGCGGAGCCCCCGGGCTCCCGGGGGGCCTCAGGCGTTCCAGAGCCCGCGAAGTCCCCAGGCTCCGGAGACTCCGCACCCAAATCGATGGGGCCATGCTCCGCTTCGTGGGCCTTGAGCGACGCCACGATCCTTTCTGCGTCTGCGTCTGCAGTTGGAGCTGCCCGTCCCGAACGCTGTGCGTAGACAACAGCCCCG
The DNA here is from genome assembly GCA_021845725.1 of Actinomycetes bacterium. Lineage (GTDB taxonomy): Bacteria > Actinomycetota > Acidimicrobiia > Acidimicrobiales > RAAP-2 > JAJYVT01. The sequence continues at coordinate 12,466 of JAJZVL010000004.1, forward strand.
AGATTGCGAAGCAGGATGTCAGCCGCCCGCTTGGCCTGGATGGCATCGAGCTTCGCCTGGCCTCGCTGTGCCGCGTCCTTCGCGGCGGCCGTCGCGCTCGCTGCTTGCGTCTTCACCTTGTCGAGCAATCCCACGACTCACCTTTCCACTCGTCTCGCCATGAATGTGGTTCGCATGGGACGGGCGGAGGAGCCCCTGGTCATCGTCCCTCGTTGCGTTCCGTGCTCCTCACTCTGTGTCAAGTCTCGTTCGCCGGGGTCGTCGCCGTCGAGACAGGGCTCCCTGAAGCGTTGAACGAGGATCCGCCAGAGCCTCCTACGCCCGCGCTCAGCCCTGCGTTGGAACGCCCTGTTCCGGACAAGCTCGCGGACGTCGTCGAGGTCGGGGATCGTGTCGAGACAGACGGGGCCGAAGCTGCAGATCCCGCAGGCGACGAGCTAGCCGATCCCCTTGACGAAGTAGGCGGGGATGCTCTTGCTCCGTGGCTGAGCCCAGACGCCTTCGAAGCTTCGCCGAGGAGCGCCGATGCCTCTGCCATGGCTGCCTGCGCTGCGGTCACCTCCCTCTGGTAGCCACCGAGGTCGGATGCCTTCAGGTCGGTCTTCGCCTTGGTGAAGTCCGTAGCTGCCTGCGCGAGCAGCGCCCGTGCCTTCGCGATGTCGGACGATGTCGCCTTCCCTGATGGGGATGGGGCAACAGCAGGCGAATTCGGTGTTGTCGTGAGGTTGCCACCCGTAGTCCTGAGTGACGTTCCGAGCAGGGCGTTCAGCGTGGCATCAAGTGTCGGCTCCATCCGCACCTGCTGCCCGAGCACGGCGATCACATACTTGAGCTGCGGCTGCGGGATCGTCTTCGACTCGACATACAGCGGACGCACGTACAAGACCGACCGACCCACCAAGACAGGAAGGATGTTACCGAGAAGGACGTTGGACCCCTCTTTGTTGAGGAGGGTGATCTTGCTCGACACTGTCGTTGTCGTCTCGATCTCGTTGTCTGCGATCACCGGTCCGATCCTGCTCGCGCCCGGTGGCGTTTCGTACACGTGCAGCTGGCCGAACTGGGTCGGGCTCGAGTCGCCCACGAGCAGCGCGCGCAGTAGCTGGCTGTCACTGTCTCCGGAACCGGCAGGGACGTAGGCATCGGTGACCGTGAGCGACTGTGTCGTCTGTCCCGGTAGGGATTCCACCTGGTAGACGGGTGTCATCGGCTGGTAGGAGCCGCCGACGACCTGCCCCTGCTGGTTCACGACGTACCTGTAGTTGAGAGGATGTGTCGGGGAGCCGACGCCCGTGGTCGGAGAGACGAGCCACGCGTCGCCCGCACTGTAGAACTGTGAGGGTGTCGTGATGTGGTATCTGCCGTAGATCGCCGCCTGCACCGCGAAGAGGTCGTTGCCGTATCGAAGCTGAGAGCGAATCGACGGCGGCATGGCGGACTCGGGGGTGAACAAGCCGGGGAACGCAGCCCTGTACGCCTCCAAGATCGGGTCACGATCCATCGCGTAGAACGTGATCTTTCCGCTGTATGCATTGACGGTGGCGACCACTGAGTTGCGTACGTAGTTGAAGCTGGAGGGCAGACCAGAGGTGTCCGGCAGGTTCTGAGTGTCCGCGTTCTGCGAGTACGGATAATTCGCGGTGGTCGTGTAGCCATTCAGAACCCAGTCGACGTGCCCGTCGACCAGGATGGGATAAGGCTTGGAGTCGAAACTCAAGAACGGCGCGACCTTCTTCGCCATTGTGCGAACGTCCCGGACGAACATCATCCTTGACTGCGGCGTCACCAGGTTGGAGAGCAGGAGATTGAGATCACCGAACCTGAGCGCGAAGGCGGCTCTGGTCAGGAAGGAGCCGATGCGCACGCCGCCACTTCCCCGGTAGTGGCCCTCGACGTCTGCGCCTGTCGGGCGCTGGCCGTCGAGCTCGGGCTGCCGGGTGTCCGCGATCACGTAGCCCGGCTGGTTGACACCGAAGTAGATGGCGGGCTGGCGAAGCTTCGGGAAGCCCCTCGCAGACCTTGGAGGCACATCACTGATCGCGAAGACTGGGTTCCCCTTCGCGGTCGCGTGGTTCGCTTCTGCCAAGACCAGGCCCTCTCCATGCGTGTATTGCAGGTGCAAGTTGACCCAGTTGGAAGACGGAAGGTTTGTCGGGTCGATCTGACGAACGCCCACGATGGCGGGCCGGACGGTCCCGTGTGTTGTGTACCCCTCGACCTGGACGGTCTGGAACGTGTAGTACCCACTGATGGCCTGCTTGACCTGGAAGTCTGCCAACGAGATCTTTGTGCTCGGGTCCCAGAGGCGGATGTTGTTCAGCGTTGTGAGGCTGGCGTCGATTGTGGAGGTCGGCGGCACTGTGCTATCCGGGTACTTCGTCGTGACCTTCACGTGATCGAGACCGTACGCATAGCGCGTGGCTGCGATGTTGCGCGCGATGTAGGGATGCTCGAGCGTGCTCTGCGCAGGATTCACCTTCAACGCCTGGAGAACCGCGGGGTAGATCACGCCGATGACGAGCGCGACGAACCCCCACAGACCGACGGCCAGGACCGGCAGCGTCCACCCCTGACGCCGAACGTTGTAGAGGAGGATCACGGCAGCGAACAGCGAGACGAAGAAGAGAACGTCCAGGGCCGGCAGCCTCGCGTGCACATCGGTGTACGTGGCGCCCTCCACGTAACCGCTCGTGGAGAGGTCGAGGGAATAACGCGAGAGCTCGTAGCCGCCGGCTTTCGCCAATGCAACAAGCGCGAGGAGCACGGATAGGTGGACCTTCACGGCGGGTCTCACCCGCGGCGTCGCGTGAAACCGAATTCCGCCGTTCAGGTAGTGGAAGAAAGCGGTCAGGACGAGCACCACGGCGAGAGATGCGAGGGTCCAGTCGACGAGGAACTGCAGGAAGGGCAGGGCGAAGACGAAAAAACCATCGTTGAGACCGAATTGCGGGTCGGAGTGCGGGAATGGCATGGCATGGGTGAAGAGCAGCCAGCTGTTCCATTGCCCGACCGCCGAGGAGGCTGCGATGAGCGCCGCGACAAGGGCCAGGACGGCGTACACACGCCCTGCGTACGGCCGCACCGTTCGCTGGTAGCGACGAACGAGCTCATCCTCGGGCTCGAGGGACGGCGCGTGGGCAGCGATCCGGTCACTGATCACCAGGTTCACCCACAGGAGGACGAAGAACGCCGCACCGAAGCTCGCGAAGAGGCCAACCTTCACCGCGAGGAGGGTGGACCATACGCCGTGGAACCCCACCGAGGAGAACCAAAGGCTGTCGGTGTAGAGCCCGGCAAGTGATCGAAGTGAGCCGAGCAAGACGATCAGGACGACGACGACGCCGATGATCCAACGCCGTGCGTGGCGAGCCCGCGGTCTCGCGACACGGGAGGGGACGTCAGGCGGCGTTCTCACGCAGGAAAGCCTAAAACCCGTCCACGCTCAACGAGGGGTCGGCAGGACCAGGCACCGGCAACCTGCGTGCGCCGGCGGATGCCGATGACCGGTCGGGAAGGCATCACCCGGCGCGACGGCCCCCGCGAGCCCGTTGTCTTCGCAGTCGGCGCAGCCAGGTCCGACCTCGCTCCGGCTCCAGCGGACGCTGCGGGTGCCCGCGCCGACGAGCACGCCCTTCGAAAACGCCTCCACGGCACTGTCTTGTGCGAGGCGCTCGATCCGCTCACCTCGCCATTCTCGATACGCGGCGCCGATGCGCTCGGCGGCGTCGGAGATCTCCCCCGTGTCGAGACGGCGCCGCAGCAAGGTCACGATGGTCGACGCCAGCTGCCCGGTCACCTCGTGCACGGCAGCCTCGTCGGGGCTCACCGCCTTGGGCTGGCGCCCGCCTGTGGCCGAACGCGCGAAGGCCGCGCCCGTGGCCATCGCGTCGCGCAATGGCGCCGTCGCCGCTCTGACGTAGAACGCCTGCTGCGACGCCTCGTCGAGGAGGAGCTCGTCGCTCCATTCGCCCGTCCCCTTACGCAGGCGATCGAGGAGCCCGTTCTGGTCGTCCTGGAGTGCTCGCTTCAAGCGCCTCGCCAACGTCGCCGCGACCGGATCCAGCGCTTCTGCCCGTCGGGCGAACATGGCGGAGTCGAGCGAGCCTTCGCCTCGCGCCTCGATGCCCTCCTCACCCTCGGCGACGGCTTCCAACGCGCCATCTGCGAGGGCTTGCGTCCCTCTGCCGACGTCGTCAGCAGCAGTCTCGGCGACGATCGGATCGGCGGGGGCGATCGGGGCATTCGGGTCGGGTCCGACCTCCGCCTCGTCGCCCTGCGGTCGGTCAACGGCATGCCGGGCCCGTAGGCGCGCGAACAGGCCGTCGACGTCGGCGCCGCCCACGCCTTCCTCCGTGGCAAGGCTCGAAGGGGGCAGGACCTCCTCAGAGACGAGCTCGCTAGACGCCATGGCCACGGGTCGCGAGGCGGTGCCGTCATCGTCAGGCTCGATGCGCCGGTCGCGCCCGAGGGGATCCCCTGCCGCCTCGTAGGCTGGGGGGGCCGTGACGTCAACGTGATCCGGCGCCGGTTCGTGCGCGCCGCTCGACGCCGCCACATGGCCCGAAGCGGCGTGGGCGGGCTCGGCGACCACCGTAGCGATGTCGTCGAAGCGCAGCACCCTCGTGGCTGCGTGGGTCGCGAGCTCCCGCATCGCTCGGCCCAGTGGCTCGGTGGGTCCGGGTGGCTCGGTGGGAAGGTTCCCGGCGCGAGAGGCGCCATACACCTGGGCCTCGGGCACCTGGGCCTCGGGCACCTGGGCCTCGGGCAACGAGGAGATCTTCTCGGGATCGGACCTGCCAGGATCGACGTGCCGCGCCGCGATCCGGTCTACCTGGTCGGGCGGCCCCTGGGTCGGCGGCCCCTGCGTCGGGCGCCCCTTCTCCTGGTCACGAGAAGGGGAGTGCCTCTGCTCTTCACCGATCTCGCCCAGGGCGGCGATCGCACGCTCGCCCTCTTCGACCAGCACCGACTCCGGCACGTCGGGACTGCGTGGCCTCGCCGCTCCCGAAGCGGACGCCCGCGCGGAATCCTCGGCGTGCGAGAGATCCTCCACGATCCGGTCGAGGGAGCGGCGAACCCCGACGACCGACGCTGCGATCTCGTCACGTGCGGCCCGGAAGAGCTCGATCTGCTCGGTGACGAGTCGACGGCGGTGGGCCAGGTCGGCGAGCACGCGGCGGCGTGCCTCCTGAGCCTGGTCGAGCATTGCCCTGCCGTGCTCTCGCGCCCGGTCGACGACCGCCTCGCCTTCGACCCGCGCCGTCTCGAGAACTGCAGACGCCTCCTCACGAGCCTGGTGACGCAGGGAGTTGGCTTCGAGCTCGGCCTCGGCGATGCGCTCAGCTGCCGACGACTCGGCGTTCACCTGGATGTCCGTCGCCTGCTGCTGCGCATCCCGCACCATCGTGGCGGCCGTTTCCTCGGCTTGCGAGAGGATCCGCGCAGCCTCCTCGTGGGCACCGCGCAGCACCGCGGCACTGCGCTGTCCGAGGGAGCTCGTGAGCACGCTTTCATCGATGACCGGATGCCGTGCCCGCTCCTCGGCCTCGTGCAGCTCGTGCAAGAGCTCCTGCTCTCGCCGGTCTGCGTGCTCAAGAGCCCTGGCGACCAGTTCGAGGTAGGTACGGACCTCATCGGGATCGAGGCCGCGGCGCACGGTGTTGAACGTGCGCCGCGCGACATCGCCCGCGTCGATGCGGGAGGTGGAGATGGTCGGATGGTCGTCAGCCACCGCGCAAAGCCTACGGCCCCTGGAGTCGTGGGGTCGGCGGGACCGAGCCTCCGAGGTGACGGAGGTCGGCGAGCACCTGAGCGAGGGAACTGACGCCGTAGACCCTGAGCGAGGGGGTCGCCTTCGATCTCGCTGTCCTCACCTGGGCCGCCGGCACGAAGAACACCGTCGCACCTGCGCGTTCCACGGCGACCGTCTTCTCTGGAACACCGCCGACCTCGCCCACGGCACCTGTCGGCGTGATCGTCCCAGTCGCGGCCACCACCTTGCCGCCCGTGAGGTTGCCGTCCCAGAGCGTGTTGATGATACCGAGGGTCATCGCCAGCCCGGCGGAGGGCCCACCGATCGATGTGGTCCGCAGCCCCACCGGGAACGGCAGCCTGTACACCGGCTGCGTCTGGGCTTCGACGCCGAGGAACCCCTGCCCGTGCCAGCCGGCCCCCGGGCATAGTCGTGTCCGCTCGGGGTGCGGGATGGAGGACGGCCAGCGAGCGAGCCGAACCGTCTCACGAACAGACGGTCCGGGCACGAGGTCGGCGTGCACGCCCACGTGCGAGCGTTCGACCGTCAAGTGCACGACGGCGCCGGCGTGGCGAGAGGCCAGAGACCGCGCGAATGCGCACACGTCCGGCGTTCGGTGACCCTCCACGGCAGTGACGACCTGGCCCACGGACAGCGCATCGGCGGCCGGGGAGCCCGGGACGACCGCGAAGATGACGACGCCGATGTCGCGGACGCCGACGTGGTAACCGAGTCGGGTGAGAGCGGCGGCCTTCGCTGCGGACTGGGACTGCTCCATCTCGAGGTAGCCCTGTGCCACGAGCTGCGACGGCGGCGTAGCGGGTCCGAGCACTGTGGCTGCCGGCAGGATCTGAGCGTTGGCGCGCAACGAATCGTAGAGATAGCTGAGCGCAGTCACCCGTGTGAGGTAGACGTCGGTGAGGAACACGCCGCCGTGCAGACGGTGAGCACGCTGCTTCGGGACGTGCACGAGTGGCGCGACAGGCTGGGCCACTCCCGGAGTGAGCGCGTAGTAGTCGAGGTCCACGTGGTCGGCGATGACGGCAGCCACGACGAGGGCCACGACGACCAGAGCGAGGATCCGTGCCCACCGCGGCGCGCGCCACTGCCCGCCCGGTCCCCCCGAGCGCACCGCCCCGGAAGCAGAAGTGGAAGGAGGGTCCCACGACCCCTCGGGATCCGGGTTCTGGACGGCGTCGGGCTGTGTGCGGCGGGGATCGTGTGCAGACATACTCGGTCGGTGGGCAAAGATCCTGCCACGGACCGCCCTCTTCGCCCCGTCGACGTCGTCGCCGCCGGGCATCGCGGGGATGCCGAGACCGCGCGGCGCGCCCTTGGCTCGGAAGATCCCCGGCTCCGAGAGGTCGCGCTCGGTGCGCTCTCGCGGACCGGAGACCTCGACCCCGAGACGCTCGCACGCGTGCTGTGCGAGGACCCCGATGCCGGGGTTCGCCGGCGCGCGTGCGACCTCGCAGCGACGTTCCCCTCCGCACGGTCACTCCTCTCGGTACTCATCGCCGCGCTCGGCGACCCCGACGCGCTCGTCGTCGAAGCGGCCTGCTGGGCCCTCGGGGAGTCGCCGTACGCGCCTGTCGAAAAGCTCATGCGCACGGCGAGGGCGCACCCCGACGTCAGGGCGCGCGAAGCGGCGATCGCAGCCATCGGGAGCATCGGTGATCCCCGAGGCCTGCCTGCGGTGCTCGACGGGCTCGGCGATCGACCGACGGTGCGCCGCCGGGCGGTGGTCGCGCTCGCGGCGTTCGACGGCGAGGAGGTGCAAGCCGCTCTTGAGAGCGCAGTCAAGGATCGCGACTGGCAGGTGCGCGAAGCAGCGGAGATCCTTCTCGACGGCGGGGACGAGGAGGTCGGCGCGCGCGGACGCGCATCTGGCAACGCGGCTCGGCAGGAGGACTGAGGCGGACGCCCACGCGAGGGCGCGCCCGGGCCGCCCCAGGCCCTCGATCGCTAGCCCAGCACGTCAGCGCGCCGCCGCAGCGAACATGTGCTGGAGCTGGTCGAACGATTCGATGCAGCGCCCCGCTCCGAGGACGACGCACTCGAGCGGCGTCTCCACGAGGTGCACAGGGACTCCCGTCGCGTCGTTCAGCCGCTGGGGCAGCCCACGGAGCAACGCGCCACCGCCGGTGAGGTGGATCCCCTGGAAGATGATGTCCTGCGCCAGCTCGGGTGGCGCCTCCCCGAGGCAGGTCGTCGCCGCGTCCAGGATCTGGGTGACGTGCTCCGCGATTGCCGCACGCACCTCGGCGGAGCTGAGGGTGACGGTGCGCGGCATCCCCGTGGACACCTCACGCCCGCGCACCTCGGCGTCCGGCTCGTCGGGGTACGGGGCAGCGGAGCCGATCGCCATCTTGATCGCCTCGGCGGTGCGCTCACCGATCGCTACCCCGAAGCGGTTGCGGACGAAGGACTGGATCGCCGTGTCCAGGTCGAAGCCACCGCAGCGGATCGCGCGCATGGCGACGACGCCACCGAGCGAGATGACCGCCGTCTCGGACGTACCACCACCGACGTCGACGATCATCGAACCGACCGGCTCGTGGATCGCCAGCCCTGCGCCGATGGCCGCTGCGATGGGCTGCTCGATGAGGAAGCACGCCGATGCGCCCGCGGCGCGCGTCGCTTCGACCACCGCGCGCCGCTCCACCGCGGTGATCGCCGATGGGACGCACACGAGCACCCTCGAGCGACTGACCCTGCTCACCCCCACACGACGAAGGAGGACGTGGAGCATGCGCTCGGTGATCTCGAAGTCGGTGATGGCGCCCTGGCGCATTGGTCGAACGGCCACGATGTAGCCCGGGGTCCTGCCGATCATGCGCCACGCCTCGTCACCGATCGCGAGCACGTCCTTGGAGCGCGTGTCCATCGCGATGACCGTCGGCTCGTTGAGCACGATGCCCTTTCCCTTCGCGTAGACGAGGGTGTTGGCCGTGCCGAGGTCGATGGCGAGGTCCCGGGACATCGGCCGCCATGGTACGCAGGCACGGGGCGATACCAACTCATGGGGTCCGATCGGTAACCTCCCTCACGTGCATTGGAGCCCCTCCGAGGACGATCCCGAGGAGCGAGGGAGCGCCGGGGGCGGCTGGGTTCCACCCGAGGCCCGCAGCTGGCGCCATCCGTCCGAGCTTCACGCGGCCGGTGCTGGCATGGTCTTCGCCGCAGCGCCGAGCTGGCGGCGCAGCGCCGTGCTCGCCGTCGGGACCGCCGCGTTGGTCGCCATCGTCGCGGGCGCGCTCCTTCTCGCCAAGACCGGATCGTCGCCCAGGACGGCGACGCTCGACACCATGCCCGTCGGAACGGCTGCGGTCACCCCGTGCTGCAGGCTGTCCCCGGTGCTCACCCGCGACGCCGAGCAGGCAGTGGTGTCCATCGAAACGGCCGGCTCCCGGACGGCCGGCTGCGGCGTCGTGGTGGCCGACGGGCTCGTCGCGACGACCGAGGCTGCGCTCGGCGGCTCGCGCACGGCACGCATCGTGGCAGCCACAGGCAGGCTCCTCCAGGGCCAGGTCCTCGCTACCGATCACGACTCGGGGGTCGTGCTCTTGCGACTCAGCGCGCCTCTCCCCGTGGCGAAGATGGACATTGGCGACAGGCTCGGCAGCGGCGCCCCCGCGCTCGCCGTCGCGATGCGCCCGGTCAGCGGGCGCCGACCGCCGAGGGCGATCTGGACGTCGGCGACCGTCGTGGCGGTCGGGAAGCCGCCACCTGGTGCCCCGCCGACCTCCATGGCGCAGATCACCGTCCGCGGCGCGTCCGTCCCGGTGATGCCCGGCGAGCCACTGCTGGACCGGCGCGGGCGCGTCCTTGGCATCCTCGATGCCGCGAACGGGACCGAGCGGTCGTTCCTTCCCATGCCACTGGTCGTCGGCGTGAGCAGCGACCTGGAGACGATGGGCAAGGTCCGTCATGGCTGGCTCGGCGTCACCGACACGACAATCGAAGGGGGGACAGGAGCGGAGATCCTGTGGGTGGATCCCCACGGGGCGGCAGCCCGCGCCCTGCGTCCCGGCGACGTGATCGTCCGAGTCGACGGCTGGCGGGTCCATTCGGCAGCAGATCTCCGCTCGATGCTCTACGTGATGGCGCCCGGCACGCATGTGTCGGTCGAGGCCATGCGCGCGACACATGTCATCCGGGCGGTCGTCGAGCTCGCCCCCTCGCCATAGCATCGACCTCGTGTCGATGAACGACCCGTTCCAGGGTCTGCTCCAGGACCTCTTGAAGGTCATCGGCGGCGCTGCCGGCAGCCAGCATGCCTGGCTGGACGCCGCACGCTCCCTCGCCCTCGGCGTCGCGACGGACGGCGAGCCGGAGAGCAACCCTGATCCGATCGCCCGCATCCGCTTCGAGGAGCTGGGGCGGGTCGCCGAGCTCCATGTCGCCAATGCAACGGGCCTCCCCTTCGACCGCTCACCGGTGCTCTCGCCGGTCGGGCGCGGGATGTGGGCATCTCACGTCCTCGACGCGTGGGCACCGACCCTTGGCCGCATGGTCGAGGCACAGCGACCCGCCCCCGGTCCTCCGGTGCCCTTCGAGGGCGCAGGTGACGTCGAGGCGCTCCTCGCCCGGTTCGCGAGCACGCTCGGCCCGGTGCTGATGGGGATGCAGTTCGGCTCTGCCGCAGGCCACCTCGCCCAGCGGGCGCTCGGGCAGTACGCCCTGCCGCTTCCGTGGCCCGCGTCGGCAGACGTCCTGGTGGTCCCGGAGAACATCCATCGCTTCGCCGAGGAATGGAGCCTTCCCGAGGACGAGACCCGCCTGTGGGTGTGCCTCAGGGAGCTGACGGCGCATGTCGTGCTCAGCCGCCCGCACGTGGCCGCGCGGATCCAGGAGCTCCTCGAGGCGCTGATCGACGACATGGTTGCCACCCAGCAGGGGCTCGCCGAGCGCCTGCTGGGTCAGCACGGCGATCCCGAAGCGCTCCAGCGCATCATGTCGGACCCCGAGGCTCTCCTCGCCGACCTGCTCACGCCTGGCCAGCGCCGCACGTCGGAGGAGCTCGTCGCGCTCACCACGGTCGTCGCGGCCTACGTCGACCACGTGACGCGCGCGTTGGCAGGCATCCTCGTCGGAGCGGCCGCGCCGCTCGGCGAAGCCTGGTACCGCTACCGCATCGAGGAGTCGACCGCCGAGCAGGCCGCCGCCGCGCTCTTCGGCTTGGACCTCACCCACCCACAGGTCGATCGCGGCGCGGCCTTCGTCAGAGGCGTGGTCGAGCGTGCCGGCGAAGAAGCGCTCCAGCAGCTTTGGGACGAACCGCGCCACCTGCCGACGCCCGCAGAGGTCGATGCCCCAGGGCTATGGCTCGAGCGCATCTCCCTCCCCGAGCTCCCCCCCGATACATGAGCCGGTCACCCGTGCCCGCACGACCGCCCGTGCCCGTGCGCCCGCCGGCGCTACTCGGCGCCCTCACCCTCCTCGGGAAAGCCGAGGTCCCACTCGAGCGCAAGGTTCTCGCGCTCGGCATCGCGCACGACCCGCTCCCGATTGCGGCGGAACTGGGGATCGTGCGGCGGCAGGAGCACGAGGCGCGCGAGGACCCTGTCACGGAAGGCCTCGATCACCTCGGGGTCGCCGTAGTCGGACTGCACCTCCCAGTGCGGGGCAACCGGCCCCAGGTAGACGATGCGGACGTGCCCGACCGGGTCGGGAGCCTGCTCGGTGGACGGCTCTGGCATTGGGCCAGCGTAACCGCTGCATCTCGGCGCACGTTCCGGTGCGGGCGCCACACGTGCGAGAATCGCGGCAGCATTCGACCGCTGTCACCGAATCGCCGCAGACGCAAACGTGTCAATTCTGTTGCGGAGCGGCTAGTCTTGGTGCTCGACAAAGGGGCGTGACGCATGAACACGGACTGGATGGCGCGAGGGAAGTGCCGCGAGATCCCGCCTGCGGTGTTCTTCCCGAGTGATGGCCTCGGGGTGCAGGCGGCGCAGCGGATCTGCGAGGGGTGCCCTGTCGCGGAGACATGCCTCGAGTACGCGTTGGCGAACCGCATCGACCATGGGGTCTGGGGTGGCACCTCCGAACGCGAGCGCCGCAGGATCCTGCGGCGTCGCCGGGTGCCCATCGCTGCCACGGCGATCGATCACCGCTCCTGAGCCCTGGCGCGGGCACAGGAGATCGCTGGCACAGGAGATCCTCGGATTTCCTCGAGGACGGAGAGGCCAGCGCCTCTCGAGTGCGTCGCCAACGTCAGCGAGGGGCGCGATCAGCGCATCCTGCGTGAGCTCGCCGACGCCTGCAGGGATGCGCTGATCGATCTCCACTCCGACCTCGACCACCACCGGTCGGTCTTCACCCTGGCTGGACCGCCGGATCTCGTGCAGGAAGCAGCCAGGGCCCTCGCGCGGGTCGCCGTCGAGAAGCTCGACCTCTCGCGCCACCACGGCGCGCACCCGCGCTTCGGCGTCCTCGACGTCGTCCCGTTCGTCCCGCTCAGCGACCCCGAGACAGCCGTGGGGCCGTCTCGGGGCCAACCCGATCTCGGACCGGCGATCGCCGCCCGTGACGCGTTCGCCTCCTGGGCGGGACGGATGCTCGGTCTCCCCTGCTTCCTCTACGGGCCGCTTCGGGACGGGTGCGTGAGAACCCTTCCCGAGGTGCGCCGAGGCGCCTTCTCCACCCTTGGGCCGGACACCGGACCAAGAGCCCCGCACCCCACCGCCGGCGCGGTGGCCGTCGGCGCACGACCCGTCCTCGTTGCGTACAACATCTGGATCGACGGCGCGGATCTCGATGTCGCCCGCAAGCTGGCTGCCAGCCTCCGTGGGCCACTCGTGCGAGCTCTCGGGTTCTCCCTCCGAAGCGGCGTCCAGGTCTCGTGCAATCTGCTCGACCCGGTTACCGTCGGTCCTGCGGAGGTCTACGACAGGGTCGCGGCCCTCCTGCGGGAGGCAGGGCCCGGCGACACTGCAGGCGGGGTCATCCGCCGCGCCGAGCTCGTGGGGCTGATGCCGGCGGCATCGGTGCAGCGGATCCCGCCAGGAAGGTGGGACGAGCTCGACCTGTCTCCCGATCGCACGATCGAGGCGCGCCTCGAGGCGCGCACCGGAACGAGCCGCTGAGCCGCCTCGTCAGCCGGCGACGACCTCCGACCGCTGCACCATCGTCCGCGCCCGGCGCTCTCGCCGGCGCTCGCGCTCGCTCATGCCGCCCCAGATCCCGAACTTCTCTCCGTTGGCGAGCGCGTACTCGAGGCAGTGATCTCGCACGACGCAGCCCCGGCACACCTCCTTCGCCTCCCTGGTGGATGCCCCCCGCTCCGGGAAGAACAGATCCGGATCCACCCCCATGCAGTTGGCCTGTGCCTGCCAGCTGCGCTCCTGGCGACCGTAGAGCAACGTCACGAGGTCCACTGGCTCGCCTCCCCTCGCCACACTTCGTGGCACCGCTGTAATTACAACGATGTCATACCGAGCTGGGGAACGCAAGGGCGAAGATCGAGCTCCGAGACGCCGACCCTTTCTCGTCCCCGAGCCGCCGACCACGGCCGGAGGAACCTTGGCCACAGGTCGGGTCGACCGCCATTGCCTCCCGCGGCTCCATGGCGGGCATGTCAGCTCGCGTGCCGGAACGTTCGGCGATGCCGCAGGAAGTCGACGAGAACGTAGCTGCCGAGGGCGTCAGGCGTGGTCGAGAAGGTGCGCCCGCCGTTCACCCGCGCGATCTGCTCGACGAAGGGGAACTGCGTGCGCTCGACGTCGAGGGCGAAGACGTTGATCGTGATCCCGGCCCTCGTGCATCGAACGACCTCGGCCATGGTGCGCCTGAGCGTCTCGGGCATCGGCGGGTAGTTGAACTGCACCTCCCCGTCGGGCTCGATGTGCGCGGTCGGCTCCCCATCGGTGACCACGATGATCTGCTTGGTCCCGTGCTGGTGGGCGAGCATCGTCCGCGCGAGCAGGAACGCGTGCTGGAGGTTCGTGCCGTAGACGTAGTCCCACATCGCAGTGGGGAGCTCCTCGGCAGGGATCTCGCGAGCGACCGCCGAGAACCCGACGATACCGAGGTAGTCGCGGGGAAAGCGCATCGAGATCAGCGCGTGCAGCGCCAGAGCCATCTTCTTGGCCGGCACGAAGTTGTCGCGCATCGGCATCGACATCGACAGGTCGACCGCGACCACGGTGGCCGAGCGATGCAGGGCCTCGGTCTCGACGACTTCGAAGTCGGACGCGTCGAGGCGGACGGGTACGCCCGATCCCGACCGGCGCACCGCGTTGTGCACCGTCCGGCCGAGGTCGAGGGTGAAGGGATCGCCGTACTCGAACGGGCGCGACGTCTCTTCGCGGTCGTGGCCCGCGCCCGACGACGTGGACCGGTGGTCGCCGACGCGGTCCAGGCGGAGCTGCGCGAACACATCGGCGAGCACGCGCTGGCCGAGGCGGCGAACCCCCTTGGGGGTCAGCTCGGTTCGTCCTGCGCGGTGCTCGATGTACCCGGCGTCCTCGAGCTCCTTGGCCAAGCGCGCGAGCCGCTCCATCGACCGTTTCACGTCTTCGCCCACGAGGCGGCCGACCTCCTCGAGGTCGATCTCGCCAAGGCTCGCCGGCGAGCTCGCGGACTGCAACACACCCTCCGCTCGCTCGATCGACGCCACCTGCTCGGCGACGTCCGCCGCCTGGCCGAGGTCGAGCGGCGTCTCGCCGACGAATCGGTGCCGGTCGCCCCACCCGGCCGCAGGAAACGCCATCTGGAGGTTGCGCTCGAGGCGTTCGACCTGCCAGCGCAGGTCCATGTCCTCGAGCAGCGACGCGGCGAGGGCCCTGAGCTCGTCTCGCTGCTCGGGGGAGATGGAGCGCCACATCGCGCCCGCCGCAGCAAGTCGCCGTGCGAGCCGCTCCAGGAGCTCGTCGAAGGAGGCGGCACCCGGGAAGAGGTCGCCGTGCTCCTCCATGAACGCCTCGAAGCTCGAGGACAGATCCTCGCCACGCGCCCGCTGCTCGAGCATGCGGTTCAGGCGGTCGAAGGCGTCGCGCAGGCGGGCGAGCTGGCCGGGATCGGTGGCGCGCAACGCGTCCGACATCCCGTGGAAGTAGGTGTCGGCCACCTCCTGGCGGAGCTCGCCCAGCAGCTCGGCGAAGCGCTCAGCGGCCTGCGAGGACACGAACTCGTAGCGCTGGAGCCCCTGCACGCGCGCCGCGACGCCGTCGGGCAGCAGGTCGAGCGCGATCCTTCGCTCGGCAGCGACCTCGGAGGTGACCTCCGCGCGGCGTTCGTCGCCGGAGCGTCGCGCCTCGCCCTCCAGCTCGTCGATCGCGCCGCGCTCGGTGGCGACGACGTCGTCGAGTGCCGCCGCGATCCGCGAGAGCCGGCCGCCCGGGTCTCCTTGTGCGAGGAGCTCGGCCCGTCGGCGCCGGAGCTTCTCGAGCATCTCGCGCATCCCCATGACGTGCTCGCCGTCCTCGGTCCGCATTCCGCTGCGCAGCACCCGTCGCAGGGCCGCGTCGAGGTCACCGCCGGCGAAGAGGTCGTCGGTGAGCTCACCGAGCAGGGCGTCCGGTTCGATCCCCGACCCCTCCTGGGATCCGTCCCATGCAGAGTAGGAGTACCGGACGCCCATCTCAGTGCCTGCTGCGGTAGACGGCTCGGCTCCCAGACGCGTCCTTGTTCAGGCGCTTGGTGAGATGGAGGCCCTCGAGCACGAGCTCCACGGCGGCCGCGAGCATGCCAGGCGACTCGCCCTCGCCACCTGCGAGCGCGCGTGCCGGCGCCTCGAGGCCCGGCACCTCACGCAGTGCCGCCAGGTACTGCGCGGCCGGAAGATCGTCGCCGGTGTGGACCACCTTGCCGGCGTCGAAGTCCGCGACCACGCCCGCCGGGTCCGCGAGGACCACCCGGCGGCGGAAGACCGCCAGGACCGCGGTCGCGACCAGCTGCGCGAACACCTCCTCTTCCCTCCCCTCCTCGAGCGCCTCGACCTCCACCTTGCCCTGGGTCGAGCTCACGAGCGCTGCGAGATCGCTCACTCGGGGCACTGCCTCAGGCTCGCCCGTTCGCAGAGCTCTCCGCCGGGCGCTGGCCACGAGCGTCTCGAAGTTGGCGATGCTCAGTCGCACCGACACCCCGCTGCGCTGGTTGAGGTGCGGGTTGCGACGCGCGAGCTGGCTGACCTCGGCCACCACCTCCTCGAGGTGCTCGGGCACGGTGACCGGCACGCCGTCAGAGGGGATGCGCGCCTCAGCCCGCACGACCGCCACCTCGGTCGCCACGTCACGAGGGTAGTGGGTGCGGATCTGCGCACCGAAGCGGTCCTTGAGCGGGGTGATGATCCGGCCCCGGTTCGTGTAGTCCTCCGGGTTCGCGGTGGCCACCAGGACGACGTCGAGGGGCAGGCGCACGCGGTGGCCGCGGATCTGGACGTCGCGCTCCTCGAGCACGTTGAGCAGACCCACCTGGATCCGCTCTGCAAGATCCGGGAGCTCGTTGATGGCGAAGATGCCGCGGTTGACCCGGGGAACGAGCCCGTAGTGGAGCGTCAGCTCGTCGGACAGGTAGCGGCCTTCGGCGACCTTGATCGGGTCCACCTCGCCGATCAGGTCCGCGATGGAGGTGTCGGGCGTGGCCAGCTTCTCGCCGTAGCGGTCCGACCGATGCACCCAGTCAACCGGCGTGTCATCGCCCTCGTCGGCCACCCGCAGCCGTGCGAAGCGCGAGATGGGATGGAGAGGGTCGTCGTTGATCTCGGAACCCGCCACGACCGGCATCCACTCGTCGAGCAGTGTGACGAGCGCACGAAGGATCCGGGTCTTCGCCTGACCCCGCTCCCCGAGGAGGATGACGTCGTGACCAGCCAGCAGCGCGTTCTCGAGCTGGGGAACGACCGTCTCGTCGAAGCCGAGCACCCCCTCTACGACCGGTCGGCCGGCGGCAATGCGCTCGGCGGCGTTGCGACGCAGCTCGTCGGCGATCGGCACCGAGCGCCAGCCGGCCGAGCGAAGCTCGCCGAGCGTGCGCGGCAGGTCGGGCGGAGGGCCTCCCCGAGCGCCCGCCTGAGCGCCCGCCCGAGCGCCCGCCTGAGCGCCCGCCTGAGCGCCCGCCTGAGCGCCGTGGGGCGAGGAACGCTCCGGAGCAGGTTCTGCGGAATGCACCCATGCCAGCCTAGGACCGCACCTCTCTCGCGCGGCTCGCGGTCGCGCTCCGAGCCGGAGGCCCGCCTCGTCGTGGTCGCCACGGGCTCAGCTGGTCCTCGAGCGCCCGCAGCAATAAGGTGCCAGCTGCGACGATTCGAGGAGGAGGCGCGTGACGACGCTCGACAACGCGACGGGCACCCCGGTAGTGATCGGGGGACACAGGGGCGGTCCGGACGTCCGGACGCTCCGCCAGGACCGCTGGTGGGTCCAGCCCCTCGTGACCGTGACCATCCTGACCGCGTTCATCGTCTACTCGACGTGGGCGGTCTTCGTGAACAAGGACTACTACGTCGGGGCCGCGATGCACCGTGACCTGATCTCGCCCTTCTACTCCCCGTGCATCGCGGCGAGCTGCGTCCCCGGGTCGCGCGGCACAACCGTCGTCGCCACCTGGTGGCACATCACCCCGGCGCTCATCGTGATCGGCGGACCTCTCGGGTTCCGCCTGACCTGCTACTACTACCGTCGGGCCTACTACCGCGGGTTCTGGCAGTCGCCGCCGAACTGCGCGGTCGCCGACGGCCACCAGCGCTACACGGGCGAGTCCCGCTTCCCGCTCATCCTCCAGAACATCCACCGGTACTTCTTCCTGATCGGCCTGATCTTCAACGTGATCCTGACCGTCGACGCCATCATGGCGTTCCGGATGCCCGGAGCCGGAGGGATCGGCTTCAGCGTGGGCACGCTGGTGCTGTGCGTGAACGCGATCCTGCTGTGGACCTACAGCCTCTCGTGCCATGCGGCCCGCCACCTCTGCGGAGGGCATGTGAAGAAGTTCTCCACCCGCCCCGTGCGGCACCGGATCTGGAAGATCCTCACGCCGCTCAACGCCCGGCACATGCAGTTCGCCTGGGCGAGCCTGATCTTCGTCGCCCTCACCGACCTCTATGTCCGGCTCGTGGCCGCCGGCGTGTTCACCGACCCGAAGCTCTTCTGAGGACCCGGAGCGCACATGACGGACTACGAGACCCACCGCTACGACGTGATCGTCATCGGGGCAGGAGGCGCGGGGCTGCGCGCGGCCATCGAGGCCAAGTCGCGGGGATTGACCACCGCGCTCGTCTGCAAGTCGCTCTTCGGCAAGGCGCACACCGTCATGGCCGAAGGCGGCGTCGCCGCCGCGATGGGCAACGTGTACCCCGAGGACAACTGGAAGGTCCACTTTCGAGACACCATGCGCGGCGGCAAGTACCTGAACAACTGGCGCATGGCGCAGCTCCACGCCCAGGAAGCCCCGGACCGGGTCTACGAGCTGGAAGCCTGGGGGGCGCTGTTCGACCGCACGCCGGACGGCAGGATCACCCAGCGCGACTTCGGCGGCCACCGCTACGCGCGCCTCGCCCACGTCGGCGACCGCACCGGCCTCGAGCTCATCCGCACCCTGCAGCAGAAGGCCGTCAGCATGGACATCGACGTCTTCATGGAGTGCAAGATCCTCCGCCTCCTGCAGGACGCGTCAGGGGCGGTGTCGGGCGCCGTCGGGTACTGGCGACCGACCGGGGAGTTCGTCGTGTTCGAGGCGAAGGCCGTCGTGCTCGCGACGGGCTCGATCGGCCGCTCCTACACCTACACCTCCAACTCGTGGGAGTCGACCGGCGACGGGCACGCGATGGCGATCTGGGCGGGCGCGGACGTGATCGAGATGGAGTGCGTGCAGTTCCACCCGACCGGAATGGTCTGGCCACTGTCGGTCCGCGGGCTCCTCGTGACCGAGGGCGTGCGCGGCGACGGCGGGGCGCTCAAGAACAGCGAGGGCCACCGCTTCATGTTCGACTACATCCCCGAGATGTTCCGCGCGGAGACCGCGGAGACCGAGGAGGAGGCGGACGCGTGGTACGAGGACCACGCGCACAACCGCCGCACGCCCGACCTGCTCCCGCGCGACGAGGTCGCCCGTGCGATCAACGCGGAGGTGAAGGCCGGCCGCGGCAGCCCACACGGCGGCGTCTACCTCGACATCGCCTCCCGGCGCTCGCCGGAGTTCATCCGCCGGCGCCTCCCGTCCATGTACCACCAGTTCCTCGAGCTCGCCGGCGTCGACATCACGGCAGAGCCGATGGAGGTGGGCCCGACGTGCCACTACATGATGGGCGGCGTCCGGGTGAACCCGGAGACGCAGGCTGCGACCGTTGCCGGCCTTTTCGCAGCGGGCGAGGTCGCGGGGGGCATGCACGGCGCCAACCGTCTGGGCGGCAACTCCTTGTCGGACCTCCTCGTCTTCGGAAGGCGCGCAGGGATGGGGGCCGCGGACTTCGCCGAGAGTCGGACCGGGGACACCCAGCTCGACGCCGGACAGATCGACGCAGTGGTCGCCGACGCCACGGCCCCCTTCGAGCGTGCCGGCGGAGAGAACGCCTACGAGGTTCAACAGGACCTCCAGCGCACGATGCAGTCCCTCGTCGGCATCATCCGCACCGGTCCTGAGCTCGAGGAAGCCCTCGACAAGCTCGGCGAGCTGCGCGAGCGGACCGCCAAGATCTCGGTAGAGGGCAGCCGGGCGTACAACCCCGGCTGGAACCTCGCCACCGACCTCCCGTCCATGCTCACGGTCTCCACCGCCATCGCCCAGGGCGCGCTCGCGCGCAAGGAGAGCCGTGGCGCGCACACCCGAGACGACTACCCGAACCCCGACCCCGAGCTCGGAAAGGTCAACTTCGTCCAGCGTCAGACGGGCGAGCGCGGCTATGCGGCACCGATCCAGATCGGGCCCGAGCCCCTGCCCGAGATGCCGGAGGAGCTGCACGAGCTTCTCGAAGAAGGACACTGATGACCGACTCGATCCCTGCCTCCACACCGCAGAGCACCGGGACCACGCCCTCTGCATCGGACGACGCCGGGATGCCGGCCGCGCCACCGGAAGCCACTCGAGACGACCTTGCAACGACAGCGCTCCTCGAGGATGGAGCCACCGGGCACGCGTTCGAACCCTCGGACGTCGAGGAAGAGGAGGAGCCGACCGTCACGCTGCGCGTGTGGCGCGGCGACGCGTCCGGCGGGGACCTCGTCGACTACACGCTGCCGGCGAACGAAGGCGAGGTCGTGCTCGACGTCGTCCATCGGATCCAGGCGACCCTCGCGCCGGACCTCGCGTGCCGGTGGAACTGCAAAGCGGGCAAATGCGGGTCGTGCTCCTCGGAGATCAACGGGCTGCCGAGCCTCATGTGCATGACGCGCGTCGACGAGCTCCCAGAAGGCCCCATCACCGTCACCCCGATGCGGACGTTCCCGATCATCCGCGACCTCGTGACCGACGTCACGTTCAACTTCGAGGTCGCGAAGCGCGTCCCGGCATTCGCTCCCCCACCCCGTCCTGACGACGGCTACCGGATGCAGCAGATCGACGTCGAACGAGGGCAGGAGTTCCGCAAGTGCATCGAGTGCTTCTTGTGCCAGGACGTCTGCCACGTGATCCGCGACCACGACGAGAACAAGGCACACTACGCGGGTCCCCGCTTCTTCATCCGCTTCGCCGAGCTCGAGATGCATCCGCTCGACACCAACGACCGCCGGGAGCTGGTACGCCAGCGCATGGGCCTGGGCCTGTGCAACATCACCAAGTGCTGCACCGAGGTGTGCCCGGAGCACATCAAGATCACCGACAACGCGATCATCCCCCTGAAAGAGCGCGCGGTGGATGCGTCCTACGACCCGATCGCATGGCTCGGCCGCAAGATCCTCCGGCGTCACAAGCGCTCACCGGAGGAGGCGTCGGCCGCGTCGCCACACTGAGGGGCGCAGCATGCGCCTCTACTCCGACGAGTGGATCGCCGCGTTCAACGAAACCGTGGCCGGGCTCGAGCTCGACACCGGCGTGTCGTTGAGAATGCTGCAGGTCGTCCGCGACAGCCCCGAGGGGACGCTCCGGATCATGCTCAGCGCGCACGAGGGCCACGTCGCCCTCGAACGGGTACCGAACGCCGAGCCGTCGCCCCTCGACCCCGAGCCGGCGCCCCAGGTGACGGTTTCCGTGCAATTCGACGACGCTCTCGCGCTCGCCCGAGGCGAGCTGGACCCCGCCCGCCTGCTCGCGGCCGGGCGGGTGCGAGTTCGCGGTGACCTCTCCGTCCTGGTGAGGGGCCAGGCGCTCCTCGCTGCAACGACGGCACGCCTTGGCTCGTTGTCGGCCAAGACCACTTCCTAGGCGGTCTCTTGGCTGGGTAGTCTTTGGCAAGCGGCCCGTGACCGCGGGCCCAGGACACGGGAGGCGTGCAGTGCACCAGCCGATCGACGACCACTTCCTCCTCCGCTACCGCGAGCTCCTCGATGCAGAAGACGCCGCGTTCGACGAAGTCGAGCACGCGTGCGAGGAAGGGAACCGCAGCCACTTCGATGCGGAAATGGTCATCTGGCAGGACACGGTCGCGAAGAAGCTGCACTTCCTCACCAGCGCGGGGATCGACATCCCTGCGCTCGGCGTCACCGCCGTGCGCTGATCGCGTGGAGCGGGTCACGGCGCCCGTGCGCGTCGCGACGTCGTGACCCGCGGCACCCCGCTCAGCCGATGAGGCCCATCGACTCCACCTCTGCTCGCTCCGAGAGCAGCTCCTCGGTCGTGGCTCGGATCCGCTCCTCGGCGAACCCGTCCCGCTCGAAGCTCTCGTCGACCGACCATCCGCCGAGGCCGTCCGCCTTCACGGGGAAGCCGAACTGGAGCCCCTCAGGGATGCCGTACTCGCCGTTGCTCGCCACCGCGACCGAGAGGCAGTCGTCGTGGGGCGTCGAGCTGCGAAGCCCGACGACCGTGTCGATCGCGGCGTTCGCCGCGGAAGCCGCCGACGACGCCCCTCGGGCTTCGATGATCGCCGCACCGCGCTTTTGGACCGTGGTGAGGAACTCGCCCTCGAGCCATGCTCGGTCCCCGATGACCTCGGGCGCGGGGCGACCGTCGATTCGGGCGTTCGCGAAGTCGGGGAACTGCGTCGACGAGTGGTTGCCCCAGATCGCGACGCGCGACACGGAGCCAACCGCTACCCCGGCACGCTTGGCGAGCAGGCTCTTGGCCCGGTTGGCGTCGAGGCGCATCATCGAGAACCAGCGGTCCGTGGGAACCTCTGGGGCGTTCGAGCGCGCGATGAGGCAGTTGGTGTTGGCGGGGTTGCCCACGACCAGCACCCGGACGTCGGACGCAGCATGCTCGGCGATCGCCCGGCCCTGCGGCTTGAAGATCCCCCCGTTGACCCCGAGAAGGTCGCCACGCTCCATGCCCGCCTTGCGTGGGATCGAGCCGACGAGGAGGGCCCACGACGCACCGTCGAAGGCGGTCTTGAGATCGGAGGTCGCCACCACGTCGTGGAGGAGCGGGAACGCGCAGTCGTCGAGCTCCATGATGACGCCTTCGAGCGCCTTCATCGCAGGCTCGATCTCGAGCAGGCGCAGCACGACGGGCTGACCCTCGCCGAGCAGCTGGCCCGACGCGATCCGGAAGAGGAGCGAGTAGCCGATCTGCCCGGCAGCGCCGGTGACGGTCACATGGACGGGAGTGGATGAGGCCATGAGCCAACCCTACTCCGGGCGTCCGGATACCCCAGGAGCTACCAGGCCTGCGTGGCGACGTAGACCGTCGAGGTGGCCGCCGGCCCTGCGATCCTCCGCATTGCCCACCCCTGGCGTCGCAGCACCGAGGCGAAGTAGCGCTCGTCGAAGCCGAGCTCGAGCCACCCGTAGCGCCTGGACGACCACAACGACAGGCCGTCGAGACGGGGCCCCCACGGGTAGGCGAGCACGTCGACGGGCTCCGCGCCGAACACGACGACGCCATCGCGCCGGACGACGCCGTGCAACAGCTCGAGCAGCGCGATGTGGTCGGCGCAGTGGTGGAACGACTCGAAGAACACCGCCGCGTCATAGGGACGGCCCTTGTGCGAGGCCGCGAAGCCGAGCATGTCGTCGTGCACCACGCGTGCGCCGGGCACTCGCCCGGCGACGAGGCGGCAGAACCCCTCGTCGACGTCGACGGCGGTCACCTCGTGCCCCGTCGCCACCAGATCTGCCGTGAGGTTCCCCCAGCCGGGCCCGAGCTCGACGACGCGGGCGGGGGCGGGGAGCCCGAGCGCCCGCAGGATGGCGCCTCGAGCCATGAGGTCGTCGCCGACGACGACGGACGATCCCGTCGCGTAGGGAAACGGGCGCCGCAGCGCCGCGTCGACGTCGAATGGCGAGGACTCGTGCGCGACGGCGTAGGCGCTGCGCCCCGAGATGCGCGCGTACAGCTCGAACACCCACGCCCGGTACTCCGCGGAGAACGGGTCGCGTGGCCAGGTCTCGGGCGGCGTCACCCGTACGTCGGCGAGGAACGCCCTTCCCGCATCCTCGCCACGCGCGAAGGACTCCGCAGCCTGCTCCAGCACGGTGTCCAGCTCTGCGAGCGACACCAGCCTGCTCGCCGCATCGCGCCGTCGCAGCCGCACCGCGCGACGGGCTGGGTCGGGCAGCACGGCGACGGCCTCTCGCGCCACGCGCAGCGCCACAGCACGCGCCGAGCTCGACAAGGAGGATTCAGCCGTCACCTCGACCCGTCGCGCTCGGCCACGACGCGCGATGCCGGGCGGCAGGGAGGCGGGCGGCGGCACGGCGCCCACGCTACCCGGGAGCGGCCCC
Source organism: Actinomycetes bacterium (assembly GCA_021845725.1). Classification (GTDB taxonomy): domain Bacteria; phylum Actinomycetota; class Acidimicrobiia; order Acidimicrobiales; family RAAP-2; genus JAJYVT01. The sequence goes on from JAJZVL010000004.1 coordinate 35,971, forward strand.
GCCCTCCGAGGCGCTCCGGCTGGCGAGGGACGCCGTGACGTGGTGATCTTTGACGAGAGGTTTTCCGGAGTGGTCAGCCGACCACTCGACAGCAACGGACTCGGAGTGGAGCAGCACGTGACCAGATCGACCGTCATCTACACCCATACCGACGAGGCGCCCGCACTCGCCACGTACTCGCTCCTGCCGATCGTGCAGGCCTTCGCCGCAACGGCGGGGGCCACGATCGAGACGAGGGACATCTCGCTCGCCGGCCGGATCCTCGCGGCCTTCCCCGAGTACCTCGAGGAGGCGCAGCGGGTCCCCGACGCGCTGGCGGAGCTGCGCGCGCTCACCTCGGAGCCGAACGCGAACATCATCAAGCTCCCGAACATCTCGGCGTCCGTGCCGCAGCTGCGAGCCGCGATCGCCGAGCTCCAGGCACAGGGCTACGCCGTGCCCGACTATCCCGACAGCCCTGCCGACGAGCAGGAGCGCCAGGTCCGGGCACGCTACGACGCGGTGACGGGCAGCGCGGTGAACCCGGTGCTGCGCCAGGGCAACTCCGACCGGCGCATTCCCTCTTCGGTCAAGAACTTCGCCCGGGCACACCCGCATTGGATGGGGGCGTGGTCCGCCGACTCGAAGACGGACGTCGTGTCGATGTCCGCTGACGACTTCCGGCACACCGAGCAGTCCGTGGTGGTGGGAGACGCAGGCCCACTGCGGATCGAGCTGGTCGACGAGGAGGGGAAGACCAGCGTGCTCGCCGAAGGCGTGGCCGTCGGGGCCGGCGACATCGTCGACGCCGCGGTCATGCGCGTCGGGGCGCTCGCGCAGTTCGTACGCGCCCAGGTCGCGCGGGCGAAGAACGACGGCGTGCTGTTCTCGGTCCACCTGAAGGCGACCATGATGAAGGTCTCCGACCCGATCATCTTCGGTCACGTGATCCGGGCCTTTTTCCCCTCGACCTTCGCGCGCTACGGCGAGGCGATGGCCGCTGCCGGCCTGAGTCCCGCCGACGGCCTCGCGAGCATCTTCGACGCCCTCTCCTCGATGCCGGACGGCAGCGAGATCCGGGCCTCGTTCGACGAGGAAGCCCGGGAGGGACCTCGCCTCGCCATGGTCGACTCCGCCCGAGGCATCACGAACCTCCACATGCCCAACTCGATCATCGTCGACGCGTCGATGCCGGCGATGATCCGCAACTCGGGACATATGTGGGGACCCGACGGCGAGGAGGCGGACACCTTGGCGGTGATCCCCGACAGCAGCTACTCCGGCGTCTACAAGGTCTTCGTCGACGACTGCCGGCGCAACGGCGCGCTGGACCCCGCGACCATCGGCTCCGTCCCGAACGTGGGCCTCATGGCCCAGGCCGCCGAAGAGTACGGGAGCCACGGCACCACCTTCGAAGTGCCCTCCTCAGGGAGGGTCCGGGTGGTCGACGGCGCCGGCGCTGCACTCCTGGAGCTCGCGGTCGCGCATGGCGACATCGTGCGCCTCTGCCGGACCACGGACGTGGCGGTCAGGGACTGGGTGAAGCTCGCGGTGCGCAGAGCCCGTGCGAGCGGAGACCCGGCCCTGTTCTGGCTCGACGAGACCAGGCCCCACGACGTGCAGCTGATCGCCAAGGTGCGCGCCGTGCTGGCGGAGGAGGACGTCGAGGGCTTGTCGCTCGAGATCATGGATCCTGCGGCTGCGACCGCTCGATCCCTGGATCGGATCCGCAGGGGCGAGAACACCATCTCGGTGACCGGGAACGTGCTGAGGGACTACCTGACCGACCTGTTCCCCATCATGGAGGTGGGCACCAGCGCCAAGATGCTCTCGATCGTCCCCCTCCTTGCGGGTGGCGCGCTCTTCGAGACCGGGTCGGGAGGCTCCGCGCCCAAGCACGTCCAGCAGCTCTTGGAGGAGAACTTCTTGCGCTGGGACAGCTTGGGTGAGTTCCTGGCGATCTCCGAGAGCCTGTCACTCCTCGCCGAGCGCTCAGGGAGCGCCCGGATCGCAGTCCTGTCCACCGCCCTCGATCGGGCAACCGGGCGCCTCTTGGACGAGGGGAGGTCCCCACGCCGCCAGGTCGGGGGCATCGACAACCGCGGCAGCCACTTCTTCCTCGCCCTGTACTGGGCAGAGGAGCTCGCCGCCCAGGCCGAGGACCCTGTCCTCGCGGAGGCCTTCACCGGCCTGGCCAAGACCCTGGCGGACGCCCAGGAGACGATCGTCGGCGAGCTGGCATCGGTCCAGGGGTCCCCCGTCGACCTCGGGGGCTACTACCACCCCGACCCCGAGCGGACGACCGCGGTGATGCGCCCGTCGCCCAGGTTCAACGCCGCGCTGGAAGAGCTCGCGCGCTGAGGGCGGGCTCAGCTCGTCGGCGACAGCGCCGGGGCGAGGCCGAGCGCCCGGTAGATCTCCCGGGTCGCCGTCGAGCGGTTGAGCGTGTAGAAGTGCAAGCCAGGCGCGCCGAGCTCGAGAAGCGTCCGGCACAGCTCGGTCGCCATCGCGATCCCCTCCGCCCGCACGCCCCCGTCGCCCCCGCGCTCAGCCGCAGACCCGAGCCGCTCGATCGCCCAGCCGGGGACCGGCGAGCCCATCTCCGCCATACGGGGGACGGACGCGAGCGAGGTCACCGGCATGATGCCCGGGAGGACCGGCTTGGCAAGCCCCCGTCGGGCCAGGTCGTCCACGAGCGCGGCGTACTGCTCAGGCTCGAAGAAGAACTGCGTCACTGCGAAGTCGGCCAGGGCGAGCTTCTCGGCCAGTCGGGCACGATCCGCGCCGAGGCTCGGCGACGCGGGGTGGCCCGCGGGGTGGGCAGCCACCCCGATCGAGAAGCCGCCGACGGCCCGTGCGAGCTCGACGAGCTCGATCGCGTGGCCGAGCTCGCTCGCACGCCCCTCCCCTGTGCGCAGCGGGTCGCCGCCCAGGGCCATGAGGTTCTCGACACCGGCCTTGCGGTACTCGACGAGGATGTCGGCGAGCTCGAGGCGCGTGTGGCCGACACAGGTCAGGTGCGCCATCGGGGTGAGCGTGGTCATGTGGAGCATGGCGGTCACCAGGTCGAACGTGCGCTTGCGGGACTCGGGGCCACCCCGGTAGGTGACCGAGACGAACGACGGCTTCAGCGGCTCGAGCTCGTGGATCGTCCGCGTGAGGGTCGCTTGCTCGGCGTCCGAGCGCGGGGGGAAGAACTCGAACGACCAGGTCCTCCCCGCCGAGAGAAGCTCCGCGATCCGCGCCATCCGCAGATGCTATGGGGCCCGCTCCGCGGCGAGCACGCAGTTGCGCAGGAGCATCGCCCGCGTCATCGGCCCCACGCCGCCGATACGTGGCGTGATCCAGCCGGCAACCTCGGCGACGGACTCCTCGACGTCGGAGAGGAGCCGACGGCCTTCGAAGGACGTCCCCGCGCCCACCACCGCCGCACCCGGCTTGACCATGTCGGGCGTCACCAGGCCGGCCCGGCCCGCCGCAGCGACGACCACGTCACCGGTCCGCACGAGCCCCGCCAGGTCGTCGACGCCGGTGTGCACGACCGTCACCGCTGCGTTGCAGCCCGGACGCCTGGAGGCGAGCAGGAGGGCCAGCGGGCGCCCGATGGTCAATCCCCTGCCGATCACCACTGCATGGCGACCCTCGACCGGTACGCCGTAGGAGGCGAGCAGCTCCACGATGCCCGCCGGGGTGCACGGGAGCACGCCGGGATGGTTCGCCACGAGGTACCCGAGGTTCACCGGGTGGAGCCCGTCCGCATCCTTCAGCGGGTCGACTGCCAGCAGGACGCGCTGCTCGTCGATCCCCGGGGGCAGCGGCAGCTGGACGATGTAGGCGTGGACGCGAGGGTCGGCGTTGAAGCGCGCGACGACGGCCTCGACCTCCTCCTGGGTCGCCGTAGGGGGAAGATGCTCGTGGATGCTCGTGATGCCGACCTCGGCGGAGTCGGCGATCTTCATCGCCACGTAGCGCGCGCTGGGGGGGTCGTCGCCCACGAGCACCGTGCCGAGCCCTGGCTGGACACCGCGCGCGGCGAGCCTCTCGACGCGCCTCGCCACGTCGGCGCGGACCTGGGCCGCGACGCGCTCGCCGTCGAGCAGCGTCGCAGTCAATGCCGGAAGTGCCGTTCGCCGGTGAGCACCATGGCGATGCCGGCGGCGTCCGCGGCCTCGACCACCTCGCCGTCACGCACCGACCCGCCGGGCTGCACGACGGCGCTCACGCCGGCACGGGCGAGAACCTCGAGCCCGTCGGGGAACGGGAAGAACCCGTCACTCGCTCCCGCGGCGCCAACCGCACGCGCGCCGGCTTTTTCGACCGCGAGCTCCGCCGCGACGACCCGCGACTGCTGTCCCGCCCCGATGCCGACGGCGTGGCCTCCGGCGACCACGACGATCGCATTGGACGTCGTGCGCGCAGACAGCCTCCACGCGAGGGCGAGGTCCTGCCACTCCGCCTCCGTCGGCCGGCGGGCGGTCACCACGCGCCAGTCTGCGGGCCGGCAGACGACGTCGTCGCGATCCTGGACGAGCGCCGCCGCGCCGAACGTGCGAACCTGGCGTCCCGCTCGCTCGGGTGCCGGCGCAGCGAGAAGCCGGGTGGCCTTGCGCCGGGCCACGAGGCGCTCCACCGCGGCCGGCGTGAACCCGCGGGCGACGATGACGTCGGCCTGCGGGCCTGCCGCGACGCGCTCGGCGACCTCCTCGGTCACCTCGCCGCCCAGCGCGACGACCCCTCCGAACGCCGAGACCGGGTCACCCTCGAGCGCTCGGGCGTATGCCGCGGCGAGGTCACCGGACACTGCTGCGCCACACGGGTTGGCGTGCTTCACGATGACGGCCGCGGCTCCTCCTCCGGCGTCCTCGGCGAGCTCGTGCACGAGTCGCCACGCGGCATCGGCGTCGAAGATGTTCAGGTAGGACAGCGCGGTGCCGGCGTGCTGGACGACCCCGTCCCACCACCCCGGGCCCGACCGGTAGCGAGCGCCGTGCTGGTGGGGGTTCTCGCCATAGCGGCAGATCTCGGCTCGCTCGAACGTGAGGTGGAGGCTTGGCGGGAGCGGGTCGTCGCCGTCGAGCCATGACACGATCGCCGCGTCGTAGCGGGCAGTGTGTGCGAACGCCGCACGGGCCAGGCGGCGGCGGGTCTCCTCGGAGAGGGCGCCGTCGGCGCGCAGCTCGTCGAGAACTGCCGCGTAGTCGGCGGGGGAGGTGACGACGCCCACGTAGGCGTGGTTCTTCGCCGCCGCACGCACCATCGCGGGGCCGCCGATGTCGATGGTCTCGATCGACGGGGACGTCTCGAACGGGTAGAGGTTCGAGACGACGAGGTCGATGGGCGCGATGCCCTGCGCGTCCAGGTCCGCCAGATGCTCGGGAACCGAGCGGTCGGCGAGGATGCCGCCGTGCACGAGCGGGTGCAGGGTCTTCACCCTCCCCCCGAGCATCTCGGGGAACCCGGTGAGGTCGGCGACCAAGACGTGCGCGACCCTCGCGTCGCCGAGCGCCTTCGCCGTGTTCCCGCTCGCGACCAGCTCCCAGCCGAGCTCACTGAGCCCGCGGGCGAGATCGACAAGCCCGGTCTTGTCGTACACCGACAGCAGCGCCCTCATGGCTGGCCCCCCTGTCCCGCCGGGGTCGGCTCTCCGGCCGGCCGCAGCGTCGCCGGAGCCGCATCGAGCTCGCGCAGCACGCGGAGGATGGTCGCGGGATAGAGCCGGCGCTCGACGCGCTTGATCCGTTCATGCAGGATGGACTCGGTATCGCCGGGGAGCACGGGCACCTCCTCTTGCGCCAATACGGGACCCGCGTCGACCTCGAGGGTCGCCACGTGGACGGTGCAGCCCGTCGTCGCGACCCCTGCCGCCAACGCGTCGGCGACCGCGTGCCACCCCGGGAACGCGGGAAGGAGCGACGGATGCGTGTTCAGGATACGACCGTCGAAGACGTCGTGCACCCTTTCGGTGAGCACGGTGCCGAAGCCGGCCATCGCGACGACGTCGACGCCGCGCGTCACCAACGCGTCGGTGAGCGCCTCGGTGTAGCGCGCGCGCTGGAACCCGGGGGTGAAACCGCCGAAGTCGCTCCGGTCGACCAGGAGCGCCTCGATGCCGCGGGAGGACGCGCGGGCGAGCGCGCGGCACGGCCGGTCCGCGACGACGACGCTGACGGGGACCCCCGAGATGGCGATCGCGTCGAGGACCGTCCCCGATCCCGACACGAGCACCGCGACCGACCGGGGACTCAGCCGAGCTCCTTGACGATCGCGACCATGCGCTCACCGGCCTCGGTCGGGTTCTCGGCGACCACCGCGCCCGCGCCCGACAGTGCCTCCATCTTGGCCTTGGCGGTGCCCTTCGATCCCGAGATGATCGCGCCCGCGTGGCCCATCTTGCGGCCCGGCGGCGCGGTGACCCCCGCGATGTAGCAGACCACCGGCTTCGTCACGTTGGCCGCGATGAACTCGGCGGCGCGCTCCTCCTCCGACCCGCCGATCTCGCCGATCATCATGATCGCCTTCGTGTCCGGATCGTCCTCGAACGCTGCGAGGCAGTCGATGAAGTTCGTACCGGGCACGGGGTCTCCGCCGATGCCGACGCACGTCGTCTGCCCGACCCCCTGTTGGGAAAGCTCGTGCAGCGCCTGGTACGTCAGCGTCCCCGAGCGGCTGACGATCCCGACAGGGCCTCCGGCAAGCGCGATGTCCCCGGAGGTGATCCCGATATTGCACTTTCCCGGAGAGATGATGCCGGGGCAGTTCGGGCCGAGCAGGCGGGTGCCAGGGTGCTCTTGGACGAGTCGGTTGTAGGTCCGAGCCTCGTCGTGCGCCGGGATCCCCTCGGTGATGCAGACGATGAAGGAGATCCCCGCCTCGGCTGCCTCCAGGATCGCCGCGGCGGCGAACGGCGGAGGCACCGAGATGAACGACGCCGTCGCACCGGTGCTCTCGACGGCGTCGGCGACCGTCGAGAAGACGGGGATCCCCTCGATGACCTCGCCCCCGCGTCTGGGGTTCGTGCCTGCGACGACCCTCGTGCCGTACGCCCGGTTGCGCAGGCCGTGGTAGAGGCCCTGGCTCGTCGGGCTCACGCCCTGGACGACGACGGTGGTCGTCTCGTCGACGAAAATGCTCACGCTCGCTCCTCGCTCTCTCGGCTCTCTCGCTCCGTTGCTCGACCGGCCGTCCTGCCCACGCCCGCTGCTGCGGCCATGGCGACCGCCCGGCGGGCCGCCTCGAGCATCGTCGGCTCGGCCACGAGCCGGTCCGTGAGGTGCGGCGCGAGGAGCGCACGGCCCTCCTCCACGTTCGTGCCGTCGAGACGCAGCACGATCGGCGAACGCAGGTCGACGCGCCCGAGCGCCTCGATCACCCCCTTGGCCACTTCGTCGACTCGCGTGATGCCCCCGAAGATGTTGACGAAGATCGCCCGCACCGACGGGTCGGCGTTGATCACCTCGAGGGCGGCGGACATCACGTCGGCGCTGGCGCCGCCGCCGATGTCGAGGAAGTTGGCGGGCTGGCCGCCGACCTGGTTCACCACGTCGCAGGTGCTCATGGCGAGCCCGGCACCGTTGGCGATGATCCCGACGTCTCCTGAGAGACCGATGTAGTTCAGGCCTTTCTCCTTGGCCATCTTCTCGCGAGGGTCGTCGGTCTCGGTCGCCGCGTACTCGTCCCATTCGGGATGCCGGAAACGCGCGTTGTCGTCCAGCGTGACCTTCGCGTCGAGCGCATGGACGCGCCCGTCGACGGTGAGGATCAGGGGGTTGATCTCCGCCAGGTCGCAGTCGCCTTCGTCGTAGCAGCGATAGAGCGCCATGAGCACGTCGGCCGCCTGGGCGCGGGCCGTCTCGTCGAGCCCGGCGTCGTCCACCCACCGCCGTGCGGTGCCGAGGTCGAGCCCGCGGACCGGGTCGATGTGGACCCGGGCGATCGCGCCCGGATTGGTCGCGGCGACCTCTTCGATCTCCACGCCGCCTTCCCTCGACAGCATCCCGAGATGGGTCTTCGCCGGACGGTCGAGCGTGAAGCTCGCGTAGTACTCCTCGGCGATGTCCGACGCGTGCTCCACCCACAGTCGGCGAACGACGTGGCCCTTGATGTCCATGCCCAGGATCGACCCGGCATGCGCGCGTACCTCGCTCGCGTCGTTCGCGAGCTTGATCCCACCGGCCTTGCCGCGGCCGCCCACCTTCACCTGGGCCTTCACGACCACTGGGTAGCCCGCTGCCTCAGCCTGCGTGACGGCTTCGTCAACCGTGTCGGCGACGCCGCCGGGCGACGTCGGGATGCCGTATCGGGCGAAGTACTGCTTGCCCTGGTACTCGTAGAGGTCCATCGAGCTCTCTCACCTTTCTGCCGGCGCGTGCCTCTGCCGGCGCGCGCCTCTGCCGGCGCCTCGCGCCTGTCATTGGTCTAGACGACGTGGGGCGCCTCGCGCCTGTCGAGCGCCTCTTCGAGCCATGCCCCGATCGACGGCAACGGTGCGCCCGGCGTGAACACTTTCGCCACCCCCGAGGCCTCGAGCACCGGGACGTCGGCCTCAGGGATGATGCCGCCCACGATCACCAGGACGTCGGAGCGCCCCACGGCAGAGAGCTGCGCCATGACCTTCGGGACGAGCGTGAGGTGCGCTCCGGAGAGGAGGGACAGCCCGAGCGCGTCGGCATCCTCTTGGACCACGGCCTGGGCAATTTGCTCAGGGGTCTGATGGAGGCCCGTGTAGACGACCTCGAACCCCGCGTCTCGCAGCGCCCTCGCGATGACCTTGGCGCCCCGATCGTGGCCGTCGAGCCCGGGCTTGGCCACCACCACACGGTAGGGACGCGTCATCGATGGCGATGATAGGCGGCCGCGGGCGGGCACCCGCCAGCTGGGGCGTCCCGCGGCAGCGCTCGAGGGCGAGCGGGCCTCAGCACGCGTAGTCCCCGTCGAAGCCGTTGACGTTGTCTGTGTACTGGATGAGCCGGATCGCGCCCGAGGGGATGAAGTGCCCTCCCGACGCCGCCACCGAGCGTGCCGTGGCGCACTTCACCGCCGGCGAGGGGCCACCCCACCACGCGGGGAAGAGCGGGCCCTGCGGGTCGTAAGAGCCCATCAAGCTTGTCCACTCGTCCAGGGCGAAGTAGTAGCCCACTGTCGCGACGCCGTCCGCGTGCAACGCGGCGATGGCCCCCATGACCACCGACGCGTTCGCGCTCGTGCTCGCCGACCAGTTGGCCGGCTCGATGTCGAGCCACCACGGCATGGTGGCGCGGCCGTTGACCATGCTGCTGGCGGCGGCGAAGTCGCTGCTCGCGGTGGCATACCCGTAGTTGCACGCCGCGGGGTCCGGCGTGCTGGCGCAGCCGGGCTGCGGTGTGGACGAGGTGCCGTAGACCATGAACATGTAGAGGTTCACCCCTGGGCCGGCCCAGTCGACCTCTGTCACGAAGCACGGGTTCGTGTATGAGCTCCCCCACCCGTCGATCTCCACGATGCCGATCGCGTGGGCCCCGCTCGGGAAGTTCCCGCACTGGTAGTTCGACACGTCGTAGCCGTAGCTGCCCGGCGGGTAGGAGGGAGGGACCGGGTCCCCGTTGCCCTTGGCCGGCGCCATGCCGACGACAGGAGAGGAGACCGGAGGCGTCACTGTGAACAGCTGGGCAGCGCCGAAGTTGGTGACCGCCCCCTGTGATGTCGCCAGCCAGTAGCCCTTGCCGCTGAACATCTCCGCCATCGCGGTGATCGGGTAGGGCAGGGAGCCGCCACCGAGCGAGCCGTAGAACTGGGCGCTGCCGAAGGTGAAGACGCCGCCGTCGGACCCGACGAGCCAGTAGCCGCCGCCTGTCGGCGTCGCCGACATGCCGACGATGGGGGCGTCGAGCGGCTTGCCGCCCATCGAGCCGTAGAACTGCGCGCTGCCGAAGGTGAAGATGCCTCCGTCTGCTGCGACGAGCCAGTAGCCGTGACCTGTGGGGGCTGCCGCCATGCCGACCACCGGCTTGTCGAGCGGCTTGCCGCCCATCGAGCCGTAGAACTGGGCGCTGCCGAAGGTGAAGACGCCTCCGTCTGCTGCGACGAGCCAGTAGCCGTGACCTGTGGGGGCTGCCGCCATGCCGACCACCGGCTTGTCGAGCGGCTTGCCGCCCATCGAGCCGTAGAACTGGGCGCTGCCGAAGGTGAAGACGCCTCCGTCTGCTGCGACGAGCCAGTAGCCGCCGCCTGTGGGGGCTGCCGCCATGCCGACGATGGGCGCGTCGAGCGGCGTGCCGGCCATTGTGCCGAACTGAGGTGCTCCACCGAAGGCGTAGACGGCCCCGTCGGACGTCGCGAGCCAGTAGGACTGGTCACTCGCGGGCAGTGTCGCGGCCGCTCGAGTCGCTGTGGTCGCGGACGACGGTGCCGTCGCTGTCGACGCGCCGGCAGCCGTCGGCGCCGCCGCTGACAGGAGCGCGGCGGCAAGCAACCACGAAGCGATCAGCGCCGATCCCACGATGAAGCCGCGCGCCCTCGAGGTCGATCGCCCGCTCGCGCGGCGACGGTGCTCGTTCTCGGTGCCCATGTCCCATCTCCCGCTGTCGTCGTGTGCGGTTCGGCGGCACCGGCCGCGCGCGACCACCCCGAAGACCGTCGCGGCACCCTCCGCTCTCCCCTCCGAAGCGTCCGCGGCGGCCGTCGGGATCCTCGGCCTCCGGGAGCTTCGCCGGGGCACCATACAAACGCGCCCGCTGCAGATGCGACCGCCCAGGTCACGGACACGTTCGCGTCGCCATGAGCTTCAGGGCATGGGTCCCGCAGCGCCCTGACCAGGGATTTCGTCATCGGTCGCCGCACACGTGCAATCCCGATGACAGCGTGCTGGACGACCGCCGAGAGTATTGAGATTCGACGTCGGTTCATGACGTCCCTGGTCAGAGCAGAGCGGCGCGACGGCGCAGCGTTTGCGATGGGTCCCCTGCAGGGCGCTGCGCATCACCTGCAATCCGCGCTGCGGCGGGTCAGGTGCCGCGGGTCAGGTGCCGCGCGTCAGGTGCGGCGGGTCAGGTGCCGCGCCGCAGCGGTGCGGCGGCGAGGAGCAGGGTCTTCTGCCCGACCGACGCGAACCGCACGACCGCCTGCGCCCGGGCACCTTCGCCCTGCGCGCTCACGACGACTCCCGGCCCCCATCGCTCGTGCACCACGTGGTCGCCGGCGGCGAGACCGAGATCCTCCGCGCCGGTGGTCGACGAACGTGTCGAGGCCGGCGTCTGCGCGGCTGCCTGGGAGAAGAAGCCGCCGGCCACGCCGCCCCTCGCCGAGGGCCGGACGACGGTCCCGGTGCCGGTGCCGAAGATCCGACCGCTGCCGACGTCGCGCAGCAGCTCCTCGGGCACCTCGGCGAGGAACCGGCTCGGCATCCCTGGCATGGTCCGGCCCCACAGGCTCCGGCTCCACGCATGCGTGAGGTAGAGGAAGCGGCGCGCCCGCGTGATGCCGACGTAGCAGAGCCTGCGTTCCTCTTCCAGCTCGAGTGGCTCGCCCAGGGTACGCGAGTGCGGGAAGATCCCCTCCTCCAGCCCGATGAGGAACACTGCGGGGAACTCGAGACCCTTGGCGGTGTGCAGCGTCATGAGCGAGACGCGCGACGCGTCGGCGTCGAGCTCGTCGGAGTCCGAGACCAGCGCTACGGTCTCCAAGAGCTCGGACAGCTGCTCGTACTCCCTCGCCACGCCAGCGAGCTCGGCGATGTTCTCGATCCGGCCCTCCGCTTCGTGGGTGCCCTCTGCAGCCAGCTCGTCGAGATAGCCCGAGCGCTTGGCGACGAGCTCGACGAGATCGCCGGGAGAAACCTCCGCTGCTGCGGCCCGCAGCTCGCTCAGGAGCGAGGACAGGTCGTGCGCGCCCTTGAGCGCCTTCCCGCTGATGCCGGCCTCCTCGGCCCGTTCGAGCATTCGGCCGATCGGAGTGCCCGCCGACACCGCGGCCGCCGAGAGGCGCAGGACCGAGGTCTGCCCGATGCCCCGCTTCGGGACGTTCACGATCCTGCGGAACGACATCTCGTCGTCGGGGTTCGCGATCAGGCGCAGGTAAGCGAGGACGTCGCGGACCTCCTTGCGGTCGTAGAAGCGGGTGCCGCCCACGACTTTGTAGGGGATCCCCTGGTGGACCAGCTCCTCCTCGACGGCCCGGCTCTGCGCGTTGGTCCGGTAGAACACCGCCACGTCACCGTAGGAGAGCCCTTCCGACGCGCGCAGCCGAAGGATCTCGCTCGCGGCGAACGACGCTTCGTCACGCTCGTCCTCGGCCCGGTACCTGCAGATCCGCTCTCCCTTCTCCCCCTGCGTGAACAGCTCCTTCGGTCGCCGACCCGCGTTGTGGGAGATGACCGCGTTCGCCGCGTCGAGGATCGTCTCGGTGGACCGGTAGTTCTGCTCGAGGAGCACGGTCGTCGCATTGGGAAAGGCCGACTCGAAGTCCACGATGTTGGCGATCTGTGCGCCGCGCCAGCGGTAGATGGACTGGTCCGAGTCGCCCACGACCGTGACGTTGCCGTGCTCGCGCCCGAGGGCCAGCACGAGCTCGTGCTGCGCATGGTTCGTGTCCTGGTACTCGTCGACGAGGATGTGGCGGAAGCGCCGGCGGTACGACTCGAGCACGTCGTCGCAGCTCTGCAGGAGGCGCACCGCCTGGAACAGGAGGTCGTCGAAGTCCATGGCGTTGGCGGCCTCGAGCCGCCGCTGGTACTCGGTGTACACCTCACCGATGCGCCGGCGGTACGGATCTGCTCCCCACGACGCTTCCTCGGCGAAGCGGCCGGGGCCGACGAGCTCGGCCTTGGCCTGCGAGATCACCGCTGCGACGGCCCGTGGCGCGAGCCTCTTGGGGTCGATGTCGAGCTCGCTCTCGACGAGCTCGACCAGCCGGCGGGAGTCGACATCGTCGTACACGGTGAACGCGTGGTCGTAACCGATGCGCGCCGCGTGGATGCGCAGCATCCGGAGGCAGGCCGAATGGAACGTCGAGACCCACATGCGCTCGGCGCTCTCGCCGACGAGATCGACGACACGCCGGCGCATCTCGGCGGCTGCCTTGTTGGTGAAGGTGATGGCCAGGATCTCCCACGGCGCTGCGTCGCCGCTCGCGAGCAGGTGCGCGATGCGCCGGGTGAGCACCCGCGTCTTGCCCGACCCCGCCCCCGCAACGACGAGCAGCGGTCCGCCGCGCTGCTCCACCGCGGCGCGCTGCGCCGGGTTCAGGTCGCGAACGAGGTCGTCGAGGGCGCTCAGTGGCCCATGCCCACACCCTGGGACCGCTGGAGCTGCTTGCCCTCGGTCTGCAGGGCGGGAGCGACCATGACCTCTGCCTTCTGGAATTCCTTCACCGTCTCGTAGCCGCAGGTGGCCATCGCCGTGCGCAGCGCGCCGAACAGGTTCATCCGCCCGTCGTTCTCGTGCGCGGGGCCGAGGAGGATCTCCTGGAGACTGCCGCGAACTCCGGTCCGCACCCGGGTGCCACGCGGAAGCGTCGGGTGGAACGTGGCCATCCCCCAGTGGAAGCCGCGCGCAGGGGCCTCCACCGCAGACGAGAGCGGCGAGCCGAGCATCACCGCGTCGGCGCCGCACGCGATCGCCTTCGCGATGTCGCCACCCTTGGACATCCCGCCATCCGCGATCACGTGCACGTACACACCGGTCTCGTCGAGGTGGCGCATGCGGGCACCCGCTACATCCGCGATGGCGGTCGCCTGCGGCACTCCGAGGCCGAGCACCGCACGCGTGGTGCACGCGTTGCCCGGACCGACCCCGACCAGGACCCCCACCGCGCCGGTACGCATCAGGTGCAGCCCCGCCTGGTACGACGCGCACCCCCCGACGATGACGGGGATCTCGAGCTCGCGGATGAACCGTTTCAGGTTCAGCGGCTCGGAGGTCTTCGAGACGTGCTCGGCGGAGACGACGGTGCCTTGGATGACGAGGAGGTCGAGCTCCGCCGCGAGGCACGCAGGAGCAAGCTCCTCGGTCCGCTGCGGGGTCACCGACGCCGCAGCGACGACCCCGGCATCCTTGATCTGGCGGATGCGCTCGTGCACCAGCTCGAGCTTGATCGGCTCCTGGTACATCTGCTGCATCCGCGGCGTCGCCTTGTCGTCGTCGAGCTCGCGGATCTCCTCGAACAGGGGCATTGGATCCTCGTAGCGGGTCCACAGGCCCTCGAGGTTCAGCACCCCGAGACCGCCGAGCCGTCCGAGCTCGATCGCGGTACGCGGGCTCGTGACGCCGTCCATCGCGGCGCCGAGCAGCGGCAGCCCGAGACGATACGCGTCGATCTCCCAGGAGATGTCCACGTCCTCGGGGTCGCGGGTCCGTCGGCTCGGCACGATGGCGATGTCATCGAACCCGTAGGCCTGACGCCCCGACTTGAAGATCCCGATCTCGATTTCTGCCACGAGTGCCCTCCGGTGGTCCGCAGTGGTCGGCGCCGTCGCTCCTGCGCCCCACTGTACCGGCCGCCTCGAGGCCACCGGCGCCCGCACCTGACCGGTCAGGGACCGGGCGCCCTCTCGGTGAGCACGGTCGTGAGCAGGTCCACGATGATGCGGGCCGTCGCCCCCCAGATGGTCTCGCCCTCCACCGAGAAGAAAACCATCGGGAACCGGGGAAGGTCGGGCTCGCTCCACCATTCCTCGGTGAACGCGGCAGCGAGGTCGGCGAGCGATGCGTCGAAGGCGCGGTCCACCTCGGCGGGGTTGGGCGCAAGGGCGGGACGCTCCGCAAGCGTCGCGACGACCGGCGTGATCGGCGCGCCCGAGCTGAAGGCGAACGCCCGAGCCAGGTACCCGATGGGCCGCACCGCCGACGGATCGAGGCCGACCTCTTCGTACGCCTCGCGCAGCGCTGCACAGACCGCGTCCTCGCCGGGCTCGATACGCCCTCCAGGAAAGCTCACCTGCCCCCGGTGGGTGCGCAGCCGGGTCGAGCGACGCGTCAGCACCACTCGGGTCTCGCCGGCCTCCTCGAAGAGCACCACGAGGACAGCCGAGGGTGCGGTGGCGATGCGCGCAGAGCCGGCCGAAGGAACACCAGGGGGAGCCGGCGGCGGTCCGTCGGTGAGGGGCCGACCGGCGCGTCCGAACGCGTCGAGCACGGTGCCGAGCGCGATCCCCCGCCGTGGGGTCCACGGCGGGGGGCCACCTGGCTCGGCCGTGGCAGGGCGAGGGATCACGCCGGGCTCCCGTCGACCGCTGCTACATCATCCCGCCCATGCCGCCCATGCCATCCATGCCGCCCATGCCGCCAGCTCCGGCGGCAGCCGGGTTGGGCTTCTCGGGCTTGTCCGCCACGAGGACCTCGGTGGTGAGCAGCAGAGCGGCCACCGACGCGGCGTTCTGCAGGGCGGAACGGGTCACTTTCGCCGGGTCGATGATCCCCGACTTCACGAGGTCGACGATCTCGCCGGTGAGCGCATTGAGCCCCATGGAGCCGGTCTCCGACTCGACCTGGCGCACGAAGACCGCACCCTCGAGCCCGGCGTTCAGCGCGATCCACCGCAAGGGCTCCTCCAGAGCCTTCGCCACGATCCGCGCACCGGTCGCCTCGTCGCCCTCGAGCCCGGCGGCGACCTTCTCGACAGCGGCCCGGCTCCGAACGAGCGCGGTCCCGCCGCCGGCGACGATGCCCTCCTCGACGGCGGCACGGGTCGCCGAGAGTGCGTCCTCGATGCGGTGCTTCTTCTCCTTGAGCTCCACCTCGGTCGCCGCGCCGACCTTCACGACCGCCACGCCACCGGCAAGCTTGGCAAGACGCTCCTGGAGCTTCTCGCGGTCCCAGTCCGAGTCCGTCTCCTCGATCTCGCGCTTGATCTGGGCGACCCGGCCCTTCACGTCGGCCTCGCTGCCCGCACCTTCCACGATCGTGGTGTCGTCCTTGGTCACGATGACCCGGCGCGCCCGTCCGAGGAGGTCCAAGGTGGCGTTCTCGAGCTTCAGTCCGATCTCCTCGGAGATCACCTGACCGCCGGTCAGGATCGCCATGTCCTGGAGCATCGCCTTTCGACGCTCGCCGAAGCCCGGCGCCTTCACCGCGACCGAGGTGAACGTGCCGCGGATCTTGTTCACGACGAGCGTGGCGAGCGCCTCGCCCTCGACGTCCTCTGCGACGATGAGGAGCGGCCGACCGGCCTGCATCACCTTCTCGAGGACGGGCACGAGGTCGTGCACCGCGCTGACCTTGCCGTTGAAGAAGAGGATGTAGGGGTCCTCGAGAACCGACTCCTGGCGCTCTGCGTCGGTCACGAAGTACGGAGAGAGGAATCCTTTGTCGAACTGCATGCCCTCGGTGAGCTCGAGCTCCATCCCGAAGGTGTTGGACTCCTCGACGGTCACGGTGCCGTCCTTGCCGACCTTGTCGATCGCCTCGGCGAGCACGTCGCCGATCGACGTGTCGGCGGCGGAGATGGACGCGACCTGGGCGATCTCGGTCTTGCCCTCGACCTCCCGGGACTGCTCTGCGATGGAGGCCACCGCGGCGGCGACGGCGCGCTCGATGCCCCGCTTCAAGGCCGCAGGGTTCGCGCCGGCAGCGACGTTGCGGAGACCCTCGGCGATGAGCGCGCGGGCGAGGACCGTCGCAGTGGTGGTCCCGTCACCCGCGACGTCGTTGGTCTTCGTCGCGACCTCTTTGACGAGCTGGGCCCCCATGTTCTCGAAGGGGTCCTCCAGCTCCACCTCCCTGGCGATGGAGACGCCGTCGTTGGTGATGGTCGGGGCGCCGAACTTCTTCTCGATCACGACGTTGCGGCCCTTCGGGCCGAGCGTGACCTTCACCGTGTCGGCCAGCTTGTTCACACCGGCCTCGAGGCCGCGGCGGGCAGCCTCGTCGAACTTCAGGATCTTGGGCATGGAACACCTCTCGGAGACGTGGGGCCGCACCGCGCGTCGCGCGATGCGGCCCCCGTGTGCGGATGGTCGCTTACTTGTCCAGCTTGGCTACTTGTCCAGCTTGGCGAGCACGTCCCGGCCGGAGAGGATCAAGAGGTCCTCTCCGTCGACGGTGATCTCGGTGCCGCCGTACTTCGAGTAGACGACGGTGTCCCCGACCTTGACGTCGAGCGGGATGATCTCCCCGGTGTTGTCGGCACGCCGCCCGGGTCCGACGGCCAGGACCTCGCCCTGCTGGGGCTTCTCCTTGGCGGTGTCGGGGATCACCAAACCCGAGGCGGTGGTCTCCTCCGACTCACCTGGCCGGACGACAATCCGGTCATCGAGGGGGTGGAGCTTCATCGAAGCGGCCTCCTTCGGCACTTGTTGGCACTCGAACCTTGCGACTGCTAATGCTAGCGGACTTGCGGCGGGCCCACAACAGGCCCGGTGTCGCAAGCAGCGAGCTGCCCGCATGCGGCGTCGATCTCGACCCCACGGGTGACACGGACGGTGGCGTTCACCCCGAGCCCCAAGAGCGCGTCGCGCGCCTCGGCGACCCGGCGCGCGGGGCTTCCGCCCGGCGCGTACTCCGGCGTGGGATTGAGCGGGATCAGGTTCACGTGGGCCCCGAGCGGGCGGGCGAACGCTGCGAGCTCGGCCATGTCGGAGGGTCGGTCGTTCACCCCGTCGATGAGCGCCCACTCGATCGAGAGCCGCCGCCCGCTCCCTGCGACGTACTCCGCGCACGCCTCGGCCAAGGTCGCGATCGGGTAGCGGCGGTTCATCGGCACCAGCCGGTCGCGCAGCTCGTCGTTGGCGGCGTGCAGCGAGAGCGCGAGGTTGACCGGCAGGGTCGCTCTCGCCAGCAGGCGGATGCCAGGCACGAGCCCCACGGTCGAGATCGTGAGGTGCCGGGCGGAGATGCCGAGGTCGTCATGGATCCGCTCGATCGCCGCCCAGGTGCGTCCGTAGTTGGCGAGCGGCTCGCCCATGCCCATGAAGACCACGTTCGAGAGCCGCCGGGGACGCGCGGCGCGGATGCCGGCCACGACCTGCTCGACGATCTCGCCGGCGCTCAGGTGCCGCTCGAACCCCCTCTGGCCGGTCGCGCAGAACGCACAGTCCATGGCGCAGCCCGCTTGCGTCGACACGCAGACCGTCACGCGGTCCGGGTACGCCATGAGGACGGTCTCGACCCGGCGCCCGTCGGCGAGCTCGAAGAGCCACTTCACCGTGTCCCCGCCGTCGGCGCTGCGGCGCGCGACCTCGCCGAGAGCGGCGGGCAGCGCGGCCTCGAGGCGCTCTCGGAGGGCACGGGGCAGCTCCGTCATCTCCGCAGGGCGGTGCGCGCGGCGGTGCAGGCCGTCCCACACCTGGCGGACGCGGTAGGGGGGCTCGTCGGCGAGGAGCCCGGCGAGCTCTCCTCGCGACAGGTCGTAGGCGGACCGGGGCGCGCGGGACCGCGCGGGCGCGGGCGCGGGCACGGGCGCGGGCGCGGGCGCGGGCACGGGGGACCGCGCGGGCACGGGCGGCACGAGCGCCGACGGCACGGCCGTCATCCTGCAGGCTCCGAGAAGTCGAGGAAGAGGTTCGGGTCGACCGCGAGCGACAGCGGGCTCGGACCGTCGTGCGCCAGACGGAAGGTGCCCGCTGCGGCCACCATCGCCGCGTTGTCGGTGCACATCGTCATACTCGGCAGGTAGGTCGGGACGTCGACCGCCTCGGGGGCGCGCCGCCGCAGGAGCGAGTTGGCGGCGACCCCCCCACCGAGGCACAGCCCCCTGGCACCGACCGCGCGGACCGCGCGGGCGGCCTTCGTGAGGAGGACGTCGACGACAGCCTCCTGGAACGACGCCGCGACGTCGGGGGTCGACGCCGACGGGTGGCGCTCGACGGTGCGGACCACCGACGTCTTCAGCCCCGAGAACGAGAAGTCGTACCCCTCGTCGAGCATCGCCCTGGGGAACGAGAACGCGGACGAGTCGCCCTCTTTGGCGACCAGGTCGATCGCGGGGCCACCCGGGTAGCCGAGCCCGAGATAGCGCGCCACCTTGTCGAACGCCTCGCCTGCCGCGTCGTCGAGCGTCTGACCGAGCAACCGATAACGCCCGGGCGCTGTTGCCTTCACGAGGAGCGTGTGCCCGCCGGAGACCAGCAGCACGACGAGGGGCCAGGTGAGACCTGGCTCCTCGATCACCGGGGCGAACAGGTGGGCCTCGAGATGGTTCACCCCGACGAAGGGCACGCGCCAGGCCATGGCGAGCCCCTTGGCCGCTGAGAGCCCCACGAGGAGCGAGCCGACGAGCCCCGGGCCGTACGTCACCGCCACTGCGTCAGGCCGCTCGATCCCGGCTCGTGCCATCGCCTCTTCGACCGCGGGCATGAGCAGCTCGACGTGCGCGCGCCCCGCGATCTCGGGGACCACGCCGCCGAAGCGCGCGTGGAGGTCGATCTGGCTCGAGACCACCGACGATCGCACGAGGCGCCCCTCGGAGACCACGGCGGCGGCCGTCTCGTCGCAGGAGGTCTCGATACCGAGCACGTTCACGCTCGTCGCGCCTCTTCGGCCTCGATCCGAGCGAGGCGGTCGCGATACGCCGGAGCGTCGATGTCGTAGGCCCACATGACGTAGGCGTCCTCCCCGACGAGCTGGTAGTAGCCCTTTCGGATGCCGACGGGGACGAACCCGAAGCGGCGGTAGAGGGCCTGCGCGCGCCCGTTGCCGACGGCGACCTCCAACGAGACGTGGCGCGCGCCCTTATCCCGGGCGATGCGCATCGCCCCGAGCATGATGCGGGTGCCGATGCCACGCCCCTGGTGCTCGGGAGCAACCGCCACCGTCGTCACGTGCGCCTCCTCCTCTACGAACATGAGCCCCACGTACCCCACCATCTCCTTGCCGACGCGCGCGACGCGGTACGCCCGGCCCTTCCTCTGGGAGAGCTCGGACACGAACACGGCGTGGCTCCATGGCTCGGGGAAGACCATTTGCTCGATGGCCGTCACCCACCGCAGGTCGCGCTTGCGCATGCGCACGAGCTCGATCACCGCTGCACCCAGTTGATCCGGGCGTCGGCTTCCCGCAGGTACACCGGTCGCACCGCGGCCGGCGGCACCGGAGCTGCGCCAGTTCCAAGCCTACCGGCGGCGATCTCGACGAGGACGCGGGGCGAGGGCTCGGCGATGCTCCCGACCTCGAGGCCCGCGCCGGCGAAGACTGCGGCGTAGCGCTGCGCGCCGGTCCCGACGACGAGCGTGCCGGGCACCGAGGCGAGCTCCTCTGCGAGGGCGGAGGGCGAGCAGCGCGAAGGTGGCTCGACCCGTGTGCGCTCTCCGGCGCAGCGGGCCACGAACACCTCTCCGCGACGCGCGTCGACGACGGCCGCGACCGGCCCCTTCCAGCCGCAGCCGTACGCCTCTCGTGCGAGGACCTCCACGCTCGTCACCTCGACGATCCCGATGCCGAGGCCTTCTGCGAGACCCTGGGCCGTCGCGACACCCACACGTAGGCCGGTGAAGAGCCCGGGACCGACGTCGACGGCGATCGCGTCGACATCGCCGAGCGTCACCCCCGCCTGCGAGAGGACGTGGTCGATCGCGGGCGCCAGCGCCTCGGCGTGGCGGCGGTCACCGAGGAGCCACGCCCCGGCGATCGGGCGGTCGGCGTCGGCGAGCGCCACGCCCACCAGCCCGGCCGCGGTCTCGATCCCGAGCAGCATCACGCACCTCCCGTCCGCGCGTCGAGGGCTGCCGCGACCTCGCCGCACCGCGTCTCGTCCCCGCCGCTCACCGTGACGACCCGGTCGTCGTCGCCACCTTCCGTGCGGGCGATGGAGACCGTCCAGGTGACCGGTCCGAGAGCTGGGCGCGCCACGTCGCCCCACTCGACGAGCACGACACCGTCCTCGGCCAGGTCCGCGAGACCGAGGTCGGCCACCTCCGCGAGGTGGTCCAGCCGGTAGAGGTCGGCATGGAGCAGCTGACCGAGCGCGCACGGGTACTGCCGGACAAGGGTGAACGTGGGGCTCGTGACCGGCCCCTCGACGCCGAGGCCGCGCGCGAACCCTTGCGCGAAGGTCGTCTTGCCGGCCCCCAGGAGACCTTGGAGCACGACGACGTCACCGCGGCGCGCGGCGGCGGCGAGGCGCGCCGCCAGCTCGCGCGTGGCGTCGGCTGACGGCGTGCGCACGCTGAACGAACAGGCCATGCCGGCCCTCAGCGCCCCGAGGTCATCGCGAGCCGCGCAGCAACGACTTCGCGCGCACGAAGTCGGCTCGCATCTCGGCGACGACCACCCCGCCCCCGCGCAGCGCAGCAGCCGGGTGGTAGGTGGGGACCAGGTGCACCCCTCGGAACGGGTACGCATGGCCTCGCACCCGCCGGATCCCCTCGGTCGTCTCGAGCAGGGTCTTGGTCGCGAAGTTGCCCAGGGTCACCACCACCTTGGGAGCGACCAGCTCGATCTGGCGCTCGAGGTACGGCCGGCACGCGTCGATCTCCGCGGGGAGAGGGTCTCTGTTCCCAGGCGGCCGGCAATTATGCACGACCCCGCCGGCGGTGACGAAATTATGGGTCCCTTCGACGTCGATGCAGTAGACGGTGCCCCCGGGGCTGCCGCAGTGGAGCGCCTCGACGATCGCCTCGTCGTAGTGGGTGACGGGCAGCCGGTCGCCGAACAGACCGGGGGTGAACGGCAGCGCCGACGCGATGTCCGCAGGGAGCGTGTGCCGCATCGGCTCGGGAACGTAGGGCGCGATCGTCCGAGCGAGCCTTCGGGCGACGAGGGGCTCGAGCTCGACGCGCCCTCGGGTCACCTCCCCGGGGAGCCCGAGGCGGCGGAGGCTCGCGACGAGGACATCGAGGTCGTGGACACCCCACGCGCACGTGGAGATCTCGGTCACCGGGTAGCGAGACCCACCCGCCCGCCGGCGCCCGCCGTCGCAGACCCAGACCGCCAACGCTCTCGGGGTGAGCTCGCCGGCCACCCAGTCCGGGACGTGCGAGCCGCGTGCGCCGCAGAAGTCCTCGACGAGCGTCTGGAGGGCACCTGTCGAGCGCGCCGGCAGGCGGACGACCGTGCTGGCGCGCCCCAGCCCCGCCTCGGCGAGACCCTCGCCCGAGGCGGCCTTCATCTGCGCTCCCGGTTCGACGAACGCGCCGAGCTCGGCGAGGAGCGACGCCTTGAACCGCGCATACCCGTGCCCACCGGGGCGCTGGACGATCTCCACGCCCGCGCCGCTCACGCGCACGCATCCCCCGGCAAGCAGCGAGCCCACGAGCACGTCGCGCGCGACCGGGCTCAGGCCGTGACCGGTCGCAATCCTCGCCCCTGGCCCGAGGCGTTCGACGGGCGTCCACCCCTGCTCGGTCAGGACCCGGTGGTCGCCGGTGGCGTCGACGGCGGAATGTGCGGCCCCGATCCCTCCGGCGCCGCGGTACGTGAGGCGGAAGATCCGGCGGCTTCCGAGAGGCGAGGCGTGCCAGCCCACGACGCGCCGCTCGACGATCCTGCCGCAGGCGTCGACGGACCTGACCGTCCCGCCGTACCGGCGGCGCACGAGCGCGCCGATGTGCTCCCAGGAACCGTCACCCAGCTGCACGAGCCCGTCTGCCGTGAGGCACATGACCACGTTCGCGATGTAGCACTCGTCGCGCTCGACGCCGATCTCCTGGCGCATCAGGAGGTCGAGCAGCTTCCCCGATCTCCCCACGAACGGCTCCCCCTGGAGGTCCTCGTCCCTCCCGGGGCCTTCCCCCACGAACATGAGGTCCGCCGAGGGGCTCCCGACGCCGAAGACCACCTGGGTGCGCCCGTCGGCGAGGTCGCAACGCGTGCACCCCCGCGCCTCGTCGCGCAGGCGCTCGAGCTCCTCGCGCGCATCCCCCTCACGCACGCCTGCACCAGGATGCGCCATCGCCGGATGCTACCGCCGGCCTGCGGCACCCCGATGGTCCGGCCGCGCGCCTCGGCACGCGTCATCCGGTCAGCAGGACCCCCAACGCGTCGGCACGCTCGAGCATCACCATGTGGCCGCACCCCGCGAGCAGCGTGAGGCGCGCTCCGGGCACACGTTCGACGATCGCCCGGGCTGTGCGCGGCGGCGTGAGCACGTCGCGGCTTCCCGCCACCACGTGGACCGGCAACGAGAGCGCCCCCAGGCGGCTGCGCACGTCGAACGCGAGGAGGTGCGGGAGTAGCGAAGCGAGGGCCCGGGGTGACATGGCATCGATCATCTGGCGCAGCAGCTCGACGTCGGGAGGCGAGGGCGAGGCGCCGAAAGCGATCCTTGCCGCCCAGATGGAGGCCGACCTGGGAAGCGGTCCGCGGCCGCTGCGCTCGGCACCGACGAGCGCTCGCGCCGTCGCGGTGCCGAGCAGGCCCGAGAGGGGCGAGGGGACGACCGGGCCGGGCGTCGTGGCGACGAGCACGAGCTCGCGGACGTGCCTCGAGAAGGCCGGGTCGCGCAACGCGAGGAGCTGCCCGACCATCCCGCCCATCGAGTGGCCGACGAGGGCCGCCTCGCGCACGTCGAGCGCCTCGAGGACCTCGGCGAGGTCCGCGGCGAGCCGTTCGAAGCTAAAGCCATCGGTCCCCGCGCGCGACTGGCCGTGCCCTCGCTGGCTGACTGCGATCACGCGACCGGGAAGGGTGCGCAGCTGCCGCGCCCAGGTCACGACGCCGAGCATGATGCCGTGCACGAGCACCACCGTCTGCCCCGATCCGCGCTCGACGACATGGACGCGACCCCCGTCGCTCGTCGGGACGAAGTGATGGCGGATGTCGGACGGCAGCGACAGCCCCGCGGCCACGAGGTCGTCCGGCCTCGCCCTCCAGCGCGAGGCTGCCGCGCGCTCGAGGAGGTAGAGGGCGCTGCCGCCGGCAGCTCCTGCCCCGATTGCCGCTGCGCGCCGGAGCCTCACCGATCGCCCGCGCTGCGGTAGACGCGCGGGAGGCGCGGCCCGATGCCGCAGAGGACCTCGTAGGAGATCGTGCCGAGCAGCCGCGCCCAGTCCCCCGCGCCGATCTCCTCTTCGCCCTGACGGCCGATCAGCACCACCTCGTCGCCCGGCCCCACGGTCGCCCCCGGGCCGCAGTCGACCATGAGCTGGTCCATGGTCACCGTGCCGGCGAGCGGCCGGCGCCGGCCACCGACGAGCACCGGCGACCCCGTGTCGAAGAGGCGCCGGGGCACGCCGTCGGCGTAGCCGATGGGGACCGTCGCGACGACCCCTCGCTCCGGGAGCGCGCGGCGCCGGCCGTAAGAGGGGCGCTCACCAGCGTCCAACTCTCGCACGGCGCTCACACGAGCCTTCAGCGAGAGCACCGGCCGCAACGACGCGACGACCGCGGCAGCGTCCCCTGGCATCCCGGGTGCCGGCGCGCAGCCGTACATGCCGATGCCGCAGCGGACCATGTCGTAGCGGGCGGCGGGCCACGCGATGGCCCCAGCGGTGTTGGCGACGTGCAGGAGCCGCGGCCGCTCGGCCAGGGCAGCGACGACCTCGTCGAACCGCCGGAGCTGGAGCGCGGTGAACGCCTGGTCGTCCGCGGTGGTGCCGTCCGCGACGGCGAGGTGCGTCCACACCGCCTCGACCCGGAGCGCAGGCTCCGCTGCCGCAGCCTGGACGAGCGCCGGCGCCTCGACGGGCGCGACACCCAAGCGGTGCATGCCGGTGTCCACCTTCACGTGGACCCTCGCCCGGGTGCCTACGTGCCTGGCCGCGGCAGCCAGTGCCTCCATGCCCCGCTGCGTCGCGACGGTCGCGGTGAGCCTGGCGCGCACGAGCACCTCCGCAGCATCGGGCGTCACTTCGGAGAGCACGAGCACCGGCGCCTCGATGCCGTGCTCGCGCAGCTCCAGCCCTTCGTCCGCGATGGCCACCGCGAGCCCCGACGCGCCCGAGGCGAGCGCCGTGCGCGCGACCTGCACGGCACCGTGCCCGTAGGCGTCGGCCTTCACGACCGCGCACAGCGCCGCGGGCGCGGCGCTGTGCGCGAGGACGGCGACGTTGTGCGCCAGCGCGTCGAGATCGATCTCCGCCCAGGCGGCGCGAGTGCGGCCCTCAGCCATCTCCACGCGCCGTGCCCCGTGCCGCCGGGTCCAGTGCACGAGACAGACGTGCCGATATGAGCTCGGGCAGGTCGACGGCGACGAGCCCCTCGGCGGGCCCGTCCGACGCGGCGCGCCCGTGCACGTGGGCCGCGAGAGCCGCGGCCTCGAGCGGCGCCCCACCACGGGCCAGGAAGGCCCCGATCACCCCGGACAGCACGTCGCCAGTGCCTGCCGTCGCCAGCCGCGAGCTCCCGGCCGACGACAGCCGCACGTCGCCAGAGCACGAGGCGACCGCCGTGAGCGAGCCCTTCACCAAGGCGACCGCGCCGAGCGCTCCGGCGAGACGGCGCGCCGCCGCGACGCGGTCGGGCCCCGGGGGGGCGCCGGCCAGGGCCTCGTACTCCCCGTCGTGCGGCGTCACCACGACAGGCCGGTCCCCCGCCACGATCCGGCGCGCCGACGACTCGTCGCCCAGCGCGAAGAGCGCGTCGGCGTCGACGACCACCGGCACGCGGGCGCGCGCCACCACCGTGCGTATGCCGTCGACCGTGGAGGGCGCCCGGCCGAGCCCGGGGCCGATCACGAGCGCTCGGCAGCGCTCGAGCACCTCGAGCACCTCGCCCGCCCAGCCGCTCGCAGGCAGCGCGAACCGGACGGCCTCTCCTGGCCATTGACCGAGCCCGGGTGCCTCCGCGCTGCCAGGTACCCCGAGCCGCACCATGCCGGCCCCCGCTCGCGACGCCCCCCGAGCAGCGAGCGTCGCGGCCCCTTCCATGCCGGGCGACCCCGCCACGACGCAGACCGCGCTCGCCCACTTGTGCGTCTGGGCAGGCCGGCGCGGCACCAGCCGGCTCAGGTCGGCGTCCTCCATGAGCGAGATCCGGGCGTCGATCTGCCCGAGACCGATGTCCGCCACCTCCACCTCCCCGGCGTAGCGGGGCCCCTCGCCCTGCAAGAGCCCCGGCTTCAACGCTCCGAAGGTCACGGTGCGGGTGGCGGCCATCGGCCGGCCGGGCACGGCACCCGTGTCGCCGTCCACGCCCGAAGGGATGTCCACGGCGAGCACCTGCGCGCGGGCGGGAGGTTCCGGCGCCTCGTAGGGGCCACGCAGCCCGGTGCCGAGCGCCGCGTCGACCACCAGGTCGCAGTCGTCGACCGCTGCGCCAGGATGCACCACGGTCACCCGTGCGCCACGGCGTGCGAGCACCTCCGCCGCGACACGGCCGTCTGCGCCGTTGTTGCCCTTGCCTGCCACGACCACGACGCGGCGCCCATAGGCGCCACCGAGCAACCGGAGGGCCGCGATGGCCGCCGCGGTGCCGGCCCGGCGGACCAGGGTCTCCTCGGGCACGGGTGCAGCCGCGTCTGCCGCGCGCATCTCGGCGACGGTGACGACGGGGCGCACGGTCAGGCCTCGGCCACCACCATCGCGATCGCGACGGTCGCCGTATGGGTGAGCGACAGGTGCCAGTGCGCGACGCCTCGCCGCGCCGCCAGTGCCGCAGCCCCCGCGAAGAGCCGGAGCGTCGGCTCACCGCTCTCGAGCCGCACCACCTCGACCTCTCGCCACCCGACGCTGCCGATCCCCCCACCGAGGGCCTTCATCGTCGCCTCCTTGGCCGCGAAGCGCGCGGCGAGCCGCTGCACGTCGCCGTGGCCGTCGCGTCGCTCGCCGTCGGTGAACAGCCGCGCGGAGATCGACGGGCGGCGCCCGAGCACCGCACCGAAGCGTGCGACGTCCACGGCGTCGACGCCGAGGCCGGCGATCGCGTTCACTCGACCGTCACCGTCTTCGCGAGGTTGCGCGGCCGATCGACGTCGTTGCCAAGCCGGCGGGCAAGCCCATAGGCGAGGAGCTGGAGTGGCACCACCTCGACGACCGGTGCCAGCACGG
This sequence comes from Actinomycetes bacterium, assembly GCA_021845725.1. Classification (GTDB taxonomy): domain Bacteria; phylum Actinomycetota; class Acidimicrobiia; order Acidimicrobiales; family RAAP-2; genus JAJYVT01. The sequence goes on from JAJZVL010000004.1 coordinate 62,777, forward strand.
GGTCTCGAACCGCCGGCACGCGCAGGACATGGTCACCGGGCGGGTCCGTGTCGTCGTCGGTGGTCAGGACCACCACGGTCGCGCCGCGCGCGGCTGCCTCGGCGACGTTCGATCGCATCTTGTCGCGCAGCGGGTCGAGCACCGCGACCACCACCGTGCCCGGCTCGACGAGCGCAAGGGGGCCGTGCTTCAGCTCGCCCGCGGGGTAGCCCTCCGCGCGCAGGTACGAGATCTCCTTGAGCTTCAGCGCCCCCTCCAGCGCGACCGGGTAGCCCAGGTTCCTGCCGAGGAAGAAGTAATCACGGGCTCCTACGAGCACGTCGACGACGTCCTCGACCTCCTTGGCCCGCCCGAGCGCCTCGCCGACCGCGGCGGGCAGTCGGTGCAGCTCGTCGAGGGTCGAGGCCAGGGCGCTCGGCCCCATCGTGCCGCGCCACTGCGCCAGGGCGAGGGCAAGGACCTCGAGGGCGACGATCTGCGCGACGTGGCACTTCGTGGACGCGACGCTCACCTCGGGACCCGCACGGGTGTAGACGATGCCGTCCGCTTCGCGCGCCATCGTCGAGTGGACGACGTTGGAGACGACGAGCGTGCGTGCACCGGAGCGGCGTGCCTCTCGCAGCGCCTCGAGGGTGTCGAGCGTCTCGCCCGACTGGCTCACCCCCACCACGAGGGTCCGCTCGTGCAGCACGGGCTCGCGGTAGCGCAGCTCGCTCGCGATCTCGACCTCGGTGGGGAGCCGCGCCCAGCGCTCGATCGCGTACTTGGCCACCATGCCCGCGTGGAAGCTGCTGCCGCACGCCACCACCACCACCTTGTCGACGGCTCGCAGCTCGTCGGGCGACAGGTGGAGCTCGTCGAGCACGATCGAGCCGTCGTTCGCACGGCGGTCCAAGAGCGTGTCGGCGATCGCGCGGGGCTGCTCGTGGATCTCCTTGGACATGAAGTCGTCGAAGCCGCCCTTCTGCGCCGCCACGACGTCCCAGCTCGGGTCCACGCCGACGACGGTGGGGTCGACCTCGTCGCCCGCCAGGGTGGTGACGCGCAGCGAGCCTGGCCGCACCTCCACCACCTGGTCGTCGTCGAGGGCGAAGTAGCGGTCGGCGCGCCCCAAGAGCGCTGAGACGTCCGACGCGACGAAGCCGCGCGCCTCTCCGAGCGCGGCAAGGAGGGGCACCGCGCGCCGCGCGGCGACGATCAATGTGGGGTCCTCGCTCGTGAGCGCGACGACGCTGAAGGCGCCGCGAAGCTGCCCGAGCGTGCTACGCATGGCCTCGGCAAGCCCTGCGCCGCGCGCCAGCTCCTCCTCGAGCAGGTGCGCGAGCACCTCGGTGTCGGTCTCGGACGAGAGCACGTGGCCGCGCGCGAGGAGCGGCGCGGCGAGCTCGGCGTGGTTCTCGATGATCCCGTTGTGCACGAGGGCGACGCGGCCGGTGCAGTCGACGTGAGGGTGCGCGTTCTGCACGCTCGGTGCCCCGTGGGTCGCCCACCGGGTGTGGCCGATCCCGGTCGCCGACCGTGGCGCAGCCGCGACCGCGACGGCCAGGTCCTCGACCGAATGCGTCCCGTCCGCCGCCCGCTCCCGCCAGATCGCCCCACCGTCGACGAGCGCGACGCCCGCCGAGTCGTAGCCGCGGTACTCGAGGCGCCGTAGGCCGTCGAAGATCGTCTCGAGCGCCGCCGTATCGCCGGTGACGCCGATGATCCCGCACATGGTGCCGAGGCTAACCCGTCAGCGCGGTCTCGACGACCTCTGCGAGCCTTCCTGCAGCGTGCGCAGCGGCCTCGGACGTCGGAGCCTCGACCATCACCCGGACGAGAGGCTCCGTGCCGCTCGCGCGCAGGAGCACCCGCCCGCTCTCGCCGAGCTCCGCCTCGATCTCGGCGGCGGTCTCCCAGACGCCGTCGGCATCCGCGAGGCGCTCCGGCTCACGGACTGCGACGTTCACGAGCACCTGGGGGACACGCTCGACGAGGCCGTCGGACAGCTCGGCCAGCGAACGCCCCGAGCGCACGACGGTGTCGGCGAGGAGGAGCCCGGTGAGCACCCCGTCACCAGTCGTCGCGCGCTTGCGGAAGACGATGTGGCCGGATTGCTCCCCGCCGAGCGCGAGCCCGTTCTCGTCGAGCGCGGCCAGCACCTGGCGGTCGCCGACCGGGGTCTCGCGCACCGAGATCCCGCGTCGGGCCATCGCCCGGCGGAACCCCAGGTTGGTCATGACCGTCACCACGACCGCGCCCCCCGTGAGCTCACCGCGCGCGTCGAGGTCGACCGCGAAGACCGCCAGGAGCAGGTCCCCGTCGCAGATCGCGCCCGTGTGGTCGACGGCCACGAGCCGATCTGCGTCGCCGTCGAGCGCGAGCCCGAGGTCCGCCCCGCGGGCGACCACCTCTCGAGCAAGGAGCTCCGGTCGGGTCGAGCCGCAGCCTTCGTTGATGTTCGTGCCATCGGGCTCGGTGCACAGGGCGTCCACGCGAGCGCCGGCGTCCGCCAGCACGTCGGGGGCGACCGCGGACGCGGCCCCGTTGGCGCAGTCGACGACCACGTGCAACCCGCCGAGCCTTCGACCCTCGATCGAGTCCACCAGGTGGCGGCGGTACTCCATGAGCGCGCCGGGCTCGGGCACGACGGCGCCCACGCGTCCGGCCCGCGGCGGCAGGCCGAGCGCCGCTTCGACCTGCGCCTCGACGTCGGGCGCCAGCTTGACCCCGGCGGCGTCGAAGAACTTGATCCCGTTGTCGCGATAGGGGTTGTGCGAGGCGGACACCATCGCCGCAGGCAGGCCACGGCGCTCCGCGAGGAAGGCGACCCCGGCGGTGGGGAGCACACCGACGTCCTTCACGTCCGCGCCGCCCGAGGCCATCCCCGCAGAGAGGGCAGCCTGGAGCATGGTGCTCGACTCCCTCGTGTCCCTCCCGACCACGAACCCGCTGGCGTCGAGCACGCGGGCGGCAGCACGCCCGAGAGCGACCGCGAGCTCCGCGCTGAGCTCCGAGTTGGCGACCCCGCGCACCCCGTCGGTGCCGAAGCCCGGCCTCGTCAAGTCGCTACCGCTTGGAGTACTGGGGCGCCTTGCGGGCCTTCTTCAGGCCGTACTTCTTCGACTCCTTCTCCCGAGCGTCTCGGGTCAGGAGCCCGGCACGCTTCAGCGCCGTCCGAAGCTCTGGATCGAGCGCGCACAGCCCCCGCGCGATGCCGAGCCTCAGGGCACCTGCTTGGCCGGACATGCCGCCGCCGTCGATGGTCGCGTCCACGTCGTAGGCCTCGGCGAGGCTCGTCACCCTGAGAGGCTCGGTGGCGAGCATCCGGTGCGTGGCCGAGGGGAAGTAGTCCTCGAAGGCACGGCGGTTGACGGTGATGACCCCCTGCCCGGGGCGGAACCGCACACGCGCCACCGCCTGCTTGCGACGACCGGTCGTCTGTGAGAGCGGAGCGGCCACGATCAACCTGCCCGGCGCGCGGACGCGAGCTCGAGGGGCTGCGGAGACTGCGCCTCGTGCGGGTGCTCCGCACCTGCGTAGACCTTCAGCTTGGCAAGCTGCTGGCGGCCCAGCGTCCCCTTCGGGAGCATGCCGCTCACCGCCCGGCGCACCAGCTCCTCGGGGTGCCTGTCGAGCAGCTCGGCATAGCTCGTCCTCCTCAGACCGCCGGGGTAGCCGCTGTGGCGATAGTGGAACTTGTCGTCGGCTTTGCCCGCGGTGAGCACGACCTTGGCCGCGTTCACGACGACCACGTGGTCGCCCGTGTCGATGTGGGGAGCGAACGTCGGACGATGCTTGCCGCGCAGCAGCCGGGCGACCTCCGTCGCCAGCCGGCCGAGCACGAGGCCGTCGGCATCGACGAGGTGCCAGGCCCGCTCGATCTCGCCCGCTTTCGGGTTGTAGGTGCGCAAGAGGTTTCCTCGGAGGATGGTAGAGATGCCACGAGAGCGTTGAGAGCGTAACGGCATGCCCGAAGAGGGGCAAGCCGCCCAGCCGAGCACCCGGCGACCCGGCACACGGCACGAAACATCCTACTGCCTCGTGCGCGCGTCGCGCCGAGCCGGCGTACCCTGCTCCGTCCCCCGTTTCTCATCGCCGTCGGATGGACCCAACCCCCGTCCCGCTCGGCCGTAGTCGACGCCGACCAGGCACAGGCCGTGCGGCGGTGCAGGCTGAGGCGAGCCTTCCCGGGAGCCGGCGGCGAGGAGCCCCACGACGGTCGCGACGTTCACCCGTCCGCGGCCGGCGTCGACGAGCACCGCGACGATCGAGCGCACCATCTGGTGGCAGAACGAGCCCGCCGCCACGTCGAACCGGAGCAGCGCCGGCCCTTGCGAGGCGTCACCCGGCAGCGCGGGCGCGCCCAGGAGCCCTGCGACGTCCACCGTGCGCCACCCTGAGGCGGTGACCGTCCGCACGATCGGCTCGCTCGCCGGCCTGCCCGAAACGCGGCGGCAAAATGCGCGGAAGTCGTGCTCGCCGACGAGCGCGTCGGCGGCGGCGGCCATCGCTTTCACGTCGAGCGGGTCGGGGACGTGCCACGCCACGGGGGCGAGAAGTGGCTCGGGGGTCGGGGCGTTCCACACCAGGTAGCGGTAGTGGCGCGCGGTCGCCGAGCGACGGGCGTCGAAGTCGTCGCCGACCGGCTCAGCCGTCCGGACGACGATCGACGGTGAGAGCTGGCGGTTCACCGCCCGCGAGAGATCGCCGTCGAAGTCGGCGGGAAGATCGACGTGGACGACCTGTCCGGTCGCGTGCACGCCTGCGTCGGTGCGGCCTGCGCACACGATGACCGGGGGTCCGGAGAGGCGAGCCGCACGCGCGATCGCACCTGCCAGCGCGCCTGCGACCGTGGGGAGACCTGCCTGGGCGGCGAAGCCCCGAAACCCGCTGCCGTCGTAGGCGAGCAGGAGCCGCCAGCGGCGGGTAGCCGTCAGACGAACTCGATGCGCGCCATGGGAGCGTTGTCACCAGGGCGCGGGCCCAGCTTCAGGATCCTGGTGTAGCCGCCCGGGCGATCGGCGTAGCGGGGCGCGATCTCCTCGAACAGCTTGTGCGCCATGTCGCGGTCACGGATCAGCGCAACCACCTGGCGGTGCTGGTGCACACCGCCCTTGCGCGCCGCGGTGACGCACCTCTCCGCGACAGGTCGAAGCATCTTGGCCTTCGTCTCGGTCGTGACCAGCGACTCTGCGGCGATCAGCGACGCGACGAGATTGCCCAGCATCGCCTTCTGGTGGGCAGCGTCACCACCCAGGCGGCGACCACGCTTCGGGGTCCCCAGCATGGCGTCAGTCCCTGTTCCGCAGCGAGAGACCGCGCTCGTCGAGACGCTGGATCACCTCGTCGAGGGATTTCTGGCCGAAGTTCGTGATGGCGAGAAGCTCGTCCTCGGTCCGCTGCACCAGCTCGCCGATCGTGTTGACCTGCGCCCGCTTCAGGCAGTTGCGTGGGCGCTCCGAGAGATCCAGCTCCTCGATGCGCAGGTCGAGGTCCGGTGAGCCACCCACGACGGTTCCCGTCTCGCCGAGCTCGAGACCCTGCGGGGCCTCCTCGAGGTCGGCGACGAGGCCCACGAGCGTCCGCAAGGTGTCGCCCGCCGACGCGAGCGCCTCGCGCGGGGTGATCGAGCCGTCCGTCTCGACGTCGAGCACGAGCCGGTCGAAGTCCGTCGACTGCTCGACCCGGACGGGCTCGACCTGGAAGGCGACACGGCGCACGGGCGAGAAGATCGAGTCGACCGGGATGACGCCGATCGTGGAGGACTTCTTGTTCCGGTCGGCCGAGACGTAGCCCCTTCCGCGCTCGACCGTGAGGTCGAAGGCCAAGTGCCCCTTGGCGTTCAGGGTGGCGATGTGCAGGTCCGGGTTCAGCACCTCGACGTCTGCGGTCGTCTGCAGGTCACCCGCGAGGGCGTCTCCGGGACCGCGCTTGTCGAAGCGCAGCGTGACCGGCTCGTCGGAGTGCACCCGCACCAACAGGTCCTTCAAGTTCAAGATGATGTCGGTCACGTCCTCCTTCACCCCCGGCAGGGTGGCGAACTCGTGGAGGGCTTCGTCGAAATGCACCTGGGTGACGGCCGCACCCGGGATGGACGACAGCAGCGTCCGGCGCAACGCGTTCCCGAGGGTGTGGCCGAAGCCGGGCTCGAGCGGGCCGACGGCGAACCGCTGGCGGTTGCCGCCCTCCTCGTCGAGCACTTCGACGGTGGGTCGTTGGATGATGAGCATCGGCGTGGTTCCTCGCTCGCTTACTTGGAGTAGTACTCGACGATCAGCTGCTCTTGCACCGGCTCGTCGATGTGGTCGCGCAGCGGCGGGTTCAGCACCTCGACGGTGAACCCGCTGTCGGAGGCCTCGAGCCACGGTGGCCGTTGCCGGTCGAGGGTGTCCATGTTGCGCCGCACCACGAACACCTCCCGGGAGGGCTGCGCGAGCGTGACCCGGTCCCCCTTGCGGACCCGGAAGCTCGGGATGGTGACGCGCTTGGCGTTCACGAGCACGTGACCGTGGCGCACGAACTGGCGCGCCTGCGCGCGGCTTGCGCCCCAGCCAGCCCGGAAGGCGACGTTGTCGAGGCGCATCTCCAGCATTCGCAGGAGGTTCTCACCGGTGATGCCCGGGAGCCGGTCGGCCTCCTCGTAGAGGTTCCGGAACTGCTTCTCCAAGACACCGTAGATGCGACGCGCCTTCTGCTTCTCACGGAGCTGGGCGAGGTACTCCGAGCCCTGACGCATCCGGTCGCGCCCGTGCTCTCCCGGCGGATAGGCACGGCTGTGGCGGTCGGTGACCGCCTCGGACACCGGGCACTTGAGAGAGAAGCAGCGCTCGCCCTTCAAGAAGAGCTTCGTGCGCTCGCGCCGGCAGAGGCGGCAAACGGGTCCCGTGTAACGAGCCATCGCGGCGGCCTCAGACCCTGCGCCGCTTCTTGGGGCGGCAACCGTTGTGCGGGATAGGCGTCACGTCTTTGATCCCGACGACCTCGATGCCGGCGGCAGCCAGGGAGCGGATGGCGGTCTCACGTCCCGAGCCCGGGCCGCGCACGAGCACGTCCACCTTGCGCACGCCGTGCTCCATGGCCTTGCGCGCGCACGCCTCGGCTGCGAGCTGAGCCGCGAACGGCGTGGACTTCCGAGAGCCCTTGAAACCGACATTGCCTGCCGACGCCCAGGCGAGCACGTTGCCGTCGGGGTCGGCGATCGAGACGATCGTGTTGTTGAACGAGCTCTTGATGTGGGCGACGCCGTAGCTGACGTTCTTCCGCTCGCGACGGCGGGGCCGGCGGGCGGCACCCTGCTGCTTGGTCTGCCTCGGCATCTACTTGCGCACCTTCTTCTTCCCGGCCACCGTCTTCTTCGGGCCCTTGCGCGTGCGGGCGTTCGTGTGGGTGCGCTGCCCGTGGACCGGCAACCCGCGGCGGTGCCGGATCCCCTGGTAGCAGTTGATCTCCATCTTCCGCTTGATGTCCTGGGCCACATCGCGCCGCAGGTCTCCCTCGACCTCCGTGGTGGCGTCGATATCGTTGCGCAGACGGATGACCTCCTCGTCGGTGAGGTCGCGCACCCGGGTATCGGGGTCGACGCCGGTGCGGGCGAGGATCTCACGCGCCCGGGTAGGCCCGATCCCGTAGATGTAGGTGAGTGCGACCTCCACGCGCTTCTCGCGTGGAACGTCCACTCCGGCAATACGGGCCATCTATCGCTCTCTCCTGTCCTAGCCCTGACACTGCTTGTGCCGAGGGTTGTCGCAGATCACCACGACCCGGCCATGCCGGCGGATCACCTTGCACTTCTCGCAGATCGGCTTCACGCTTGGTCGTACCTTCACGGTGTTCCTTCCTGCCTGCCTTACTTGTACCGGTAGGTGATCCGGCCCCGGCTCAGGTCGTACGGGGTGATCTCGACCTGGACCTTGTCGCCCGGCAAGATGCGGATGCGGTGCATCCGCATCTTTCCTGAGCTGTGGGCCAGCACCTTGTGCCCGTTCTCGAGCTCCACTCGGAACATCGCATTGGGCAACGGCTCCACCACGGTGCCCTCGAGCACGATGGCGTCTTCCTTCGGCTTCGGCAGGTGACTCTCCTCGATTCGTCGTCCGGAGCCTCCGACGGCGCGGCGCCGGAACCCGGATTCGATTGCTGCCAAGCCAGCCAGGTCGGCGGCAGGCAGTCCGCAAGTGTACCGCATTGCCGGCAGATTGCCAGCGGCGGTGCGTTCAGGGCAGCGTCAGCACCTCCGGCCCTTGGTCGGTCACCGCGATGGTGTGCTCGAAATGCGCGGAGAGCGAGCCGTCCGCCGTCACCACGCTCCAGCCGTCGTCGAGCAGTCGGGTCTCGGGGCCTCCGGCGTTCACCATGGGCTCGACCGCGAACACCATGCCCGACTTCAAGGTGGGTCCGGGGCTTCCCGGCCAGTAGTTCGGCACCTGGGGTTGCTCGTGCATGGCAGTGCCGATGGCATGCCCGACGTACTCACGGACCACGGAGAACGCCGCCTGCTCGACGACCTTCTGGACCGCGCGGCCCACCTCGTGCAGCCGGTTGCCCTTGCGCAGCTCTGCGATGCCTGCCCACAGGCTCCGCTCGGTCACCTCGATCAGCCGGCGGGCGAGCGGGGAGACCTCGCCGATCGGCATCGTGAACGCCGCGTCCCCGTGGTAGCCCTCCACGATCGCCCCGCAGTCGATGGAGAGGATGTCCCCTTCCTTCAACCGGTAGTCCCCCGGGATGCCGTGGACGATCATGTCGTTGGGCGAGGTGCAGATCACGGCGGGAAAGCCGTGGTAGCCGAGGAAGTTCGACGTCGCCCCGCGTCGCTCGAGGACCTCCCGGGCGACCGCGTCGATCTGCCTCGTGGTGACGCCTGGCTTCGCGGCGGCGCGGGTCGCCTCGTGCATCTCCGCGACGACCTTGCCCGCACGGCGCATCTTGGCAAGCTCCTGGGCACTGCGTCTCATCGGTGTCTCATCGGCGTCTCATCGGATCTCATTGACGTCGCGCGTCGATCGCCTGCACGCAGCGCTGCGTCACCTCGCCGGCCGGCCCGGTACCGTCCACCCGGGCGAGGATCCCTGCGCGCTCGTAGTACTCCACCAGCGGCGCGGTCGCCCGCTCGTAGAGCTCGAGGCGGCGCCGGATCGCCTCTTCGGTGTCGTCTTCGCGCTGGACCACCTCGCCACCGCACACGTCGCAGGTCCAGTTCACCGACGGCGGCGAGGTCACCGAGTAGTTCGTCCCGCAGTCGACGCACACCCGCCGAGAGGCGAGCCGCTGCAGGACGACGTCGGTAGGCACCTCGAGGTCGATCACGAGGTCGAGGCGGTCGGGCGCAAGGATCTCGTCGAGCTGCTCGGCCTGGGCGATCGTCCTGGGGCAGCCGTCGAGGATGAACCCCCGCGCCCGCGCATCTCGCTCGGAGATGCGGCTGGCAACCATCTCCATGATCAGCTCGTCGGGGATCAGCTCTCCGTCGTCCATGAGCTTCTTCGCCCGAAGCCCGAAGGGGGTCTTGGCCTTGACCTCTCGCCGCAGCATGTCGCCGGTCGAGACGTGCGGGACCACGTAGTGGTGCGAGAGCCGCACGCACTGCGTCCCCTTGCCAGCTCCCTGCTTGCCGAGGACCACGAGCCTGACGCCGGGGACCACTCAGGCCCTACTTGAGGAATCCCTCGTAGTTGCGCATCATGAGCTGGCTGTCGATCTGTCGCATGGTTGTCAGCGCGACACCGACCGAGATGAGCAGGGTGATCCCGTAGAAGGGGAAGCGGTTCAGGTTCCACAGCGCCATCAGCAGCGACGGGATCACGGCGACCGCGCCGAGGAAGAGCGCGCCGGGCACGGTGATCCGGTTCAGGATGTGGGCGAAGTAGCGCTCGGTGGGGCCCCCGGGCCGGATCCCGGGCACGAACCCGCCCTGCTTCCGGATGATGTCCGCCTGCTGGTGCGGGTCGAACGCCACGTACACGTAGAAGAAGGTGAAGGCAACGATGAGCACGAAGTACATGAGGATGTAGAAGAGCGACGTCGGCGTGATGTTGTCGCGTACCCACGTCTGCAACCCTCCAGCCGGCACCACGTTGCTGAGCAGCACCGGGATGTAGAGCACCGAGCTGGCGAAGATGATCGGGATGACCCCGGACTGGTTGACCTTGAGCGGGATGTAGGTGCTCTGGCCCCCGTACATCCTCCGACCCGCCATGCGCTTGGCGAAGGTGACAGGGATCCGGCGTTGTCCCTGTGTCATGAACACGATGCAGACGAGGAGCACGAGGGAGACGGCGATGATGACCCCGAACTTGAACGCCCCGCCTTCCTCGTAGAGGCCTCTTCCGCCCGACGGGATCGCGGCGACGACGTTGGCGAAGATCAGGATCGACATCCCCTGGCCGATGCCACGCTGGGTGATGAGCTCGGCGAGCCACATCACGAAGGCGGTGCCCGCGGTCAGGCAGAGCACCATGAAGGCCGCGAGCGGGACCGAGAACTTCGGGATGAGGTCGATGTTCGTGCCGATCAGCGCCGAGTCGTGGCCGTGGAAGGCGTACACGAGACCGGTGGACTGCATGAGCGCCAGCGCGATCGTGAGGTAGCGCGTCGTCTGGGTGATCTTCTTCTGGCCGACCGCGCCCTGGTCCCGCCACTCCTCGAGCTTCGGGATCACCGTCGCCAGCAGCTGGATGATGATCGAGCTCGTGATGTACGGCATGACGCCCAGACCGAAGACCGCCAGCCGCACCAGCGCGCCGCCCGAGAAGAGGTTCAGGAAGCCGAGCACGCCCGAGGAGCCTGCGGCCTTCGTGAGCTTCGTGAGCTGGACCCAGCTGACCCCGGGAACCGGCACGTTGGCGCCGACCTGGTAGATGGCGATCACCACCAGGGTGAACAGAACCTTGTTCCGTAGATCTGGAACCCGGAAGATGTTCCCGAGACGGACGAGCATCGGCCTCAGCGGTTCATGAGCGCGTTGCCGCGGGCAGGCGGGCGACCCGAGGCGTACGGCAGCGGGATCCGCTCCACCGATCCCCCGGCGGCGAGGATCGCAGCTTCGGCCGTCGCCGAGAACGCGTGCGCACGCACGCGCACCGGTCCCGACAGCTCCCCTCGGCCGAGGATCTTCACGAGCGCCCCCTTGCGGACGAGCCTCGCCGCCACGAGCTCGTCGGGACCGAGGTCGGAGAGGCCGAGCCCGCCCAGCTCGTCGAGGTTCACGGGAGAGTACTCGATGCGGAACGGGTTCTTGAAGCCTCGCAGCTTCGGGATCCGCTGCATCAGCGGAAGCTGGCCGCCCTCGAAGCCCGCCGGGACGGTGTCGCGGGCATGCTGGCCCTTCGACCCCCGCCCAGCAGTCTTGCCGCCCTTCCCGCCGATACCGCGTCCGACGCGGTGCTTCGGGCGACGCGAGCCGGGAGCCGGGGCCAGGTCGTGCAGCTTCATTCCGGCACCTCCTCGACGGTCACGAGGTGAGGGACTCGCGCCAGCATCCCGCGGATCTCGAGGCGATCGGGCAGCTCGTTGGTCTGGCCGATGCCGCGCAGCCCGAGGGCGCGCAAGGTTCCACGGTGCTTCGGCTTGGAGCCGATCTTCGAACGTACCTGGGTGACCCGCAGCACGGCCATGCTCAGCGCGCCTCGGCGTAGAGGTCGGCTTCCCGGCGGCGCTCGCGGTACGCCCGCAGCACGCCGGTCGGGGTGACCTCGTCAGGGGCCTTCCCGCGCGCTGCGGCGACGTCGTCGGGCCGCCGCAGCGCGCGGAGCCCCGCGATGGTGGCGTGCGCGACGTTGATCCCGTTGGACGAGCCGAGCGACTTGGCGAGGATGTCGCGGATACCCGCCATCTCCAAGATGGCCCGCGCGGCGCCACCCGCGATCACGCCGGTCCCCGGAGCAGCGGGCTTCAGCAGCACGCGGCCCGCGCCACTCTGGCCGATGACCGGGTGCGTGATCGTGGATCCCGCCAGCGGCACCTCGAAGAGGCTCTTGCGGGCCTCCTCGATGCCCTTCTGCACCGCGAGGCCGGCTTCCTTCGCCTTCCCGTACCCGAGGCCGACCTTTCCATTGCCGTCGCCGATGACCATGAGCGCGGCGAACGAGAACCGTCGACCGCCCTTCACGACCTTGGCCACGCGGTTCACGCGGATGGTCCGCTCCTCGAATTGTGCCTCGGTCATCAGAACTCCAGTCCCTCGTTGCGAGCAGCATCCGCGACCGCCGCAACCCGGCCGTGGTACTTGAACCCGCCCCGGTCGAACACGACCTTCTCCACACCCGCAGCCTTCGCACGGGAAGCGACGAGCCGTCCCACGGCCTGAGCGGCGCCCACGTTACCGCCACCCTTGCCCGCAAGTGCAGCGCGCAGCTCGCGCTCCGCCGTGGAGGCCGCCGCCACGGTACGGCCGCTCGAGTCGTCGATGACCTGGGCGGTGATGTGCCGAAGGCTCCGGCTGACGGCGAGCCTCGGCCGCTCTGCGGTGCCCACGACCTTCCGGCGCACCCTCGTATGGCGCCGCTCGCGCAGCGCCTTCGTGCGATCGGTCCCAGCCATCACTTCGCCGCCTTCCCGGCCTTGCGCAGCACGCGCTCGCCCGCGTAGCGCACGCCCTTGCCCTTGTACGGCTCGGGCTTGCGGATCTTGCGGATGTCGGCCGCCACCTGGCCCACGAGCTCCTTGTCGATCCCCCGCACGATGATCCTGGTGGGCACCGGCACCTCGAAGCTGATCCCGTCGGGAGCGTCCACGACCACGGGGTGCGAGAAACCCAAGGCCAGCTCGATCTCCTGCGGGCTCCGCGCGTTGGCCCGGTAGCCCACTCCCACGATCTCGAGCTCCTTGGAGAACCCCTGCGTCACGCCGGTCACCATGTTCGCCACGAGCGACCGCGCGAGGCCGTGGAGGGCGCGCTGCTCACGCGCATCATCCGACCGCGCGACGTTCAGCACATCGTCAGCCTGGGTGACCGAGATCCCCGGGGGGAGCCGGCGTGCCAGCCGGCCCTGTGGACCGGTCACGGTGACCGTGTAGTCGTCGAGCGCCACCGTCACTCCCTGGGGGACCGGGATCGGGGAACGCCCGATGCGGGACATCTACCGCTCTCCTTCGTTCGCGATACACAGGGCATTGCCGCTCGTCACGGGCGCGCTACCACACATGGCAGAGCACCTCGCCACCGAGATGGCGCTGGCGCGCCTCACGATCGGTCATGAGGCCGTGGCTGGTGGAGACCACCGCCACACCCATACCGCCGAGCACGCGGGGCATCCTGTCGGCGCGGGCATAGATACGCAGCCCAGGCTTGGACACCCGGCGGATCCCCCCGATGCTGCGCACCCTGTCAGGGGAGTACTTCATCATGATCTCGAGGGTGGAGCCGGGACGTCCCGGCTCGTGACGCACGGCGTACCCTGCGATGAACCCCTCCCGCTCGAGGATCTGCGCGAGGGCCTCCTTGAGCTTGGAGCCCGGCATGGCGACGGTCTCCTTCTGGGCGGTACTGGCATTGCGGATCCTGGTGAGCATGTCCGCGATGGGGTCGGTCATCGTCATCGCCCGCTCCTACCAGCTCGCCTTGGTCACGCCCGGCACCTCGCCGGCGTGCACCATCTGTCGAAGGCAGATCCTGCACAGCCCGAACTTGCGGTAGACGGACTTCGGCCGGCCACACCGCTTGCACCGGGTGTACCCGCGCACCTTGAACTTCGGCGTGCGCTGCTGCTTCTCGATGAGTGCCTTCTTCGCCATGATGCCTATCGGGTCTCCTGTCGGAACGGGAAGCCGAACGCACGTAGGAACGCTCGGCCCTCCTCGTCGGTGCGGGCGGTGGTGACGATCGTGATGTCCATGCCACGAACCGTGTCGATGCGGTCGTAGTCGATCTCGGGGAAGATCAGCTGCTCGTTCACCCCGAACGTGTAGTTGCCGCTACCGTCGAACGAGCGGGGCGACAACCCCCTGAAGTCGCGGATCCTCGGGATCGCGAGACTGATGAGCCGATCGAGGAACTCCCACGCCCGGTCACCGCGCAACGTCACCCGGACGCCGATGGGCATCCCGGCGCGCAGCTTGAAACCGGCGATCGACTTCTTGGCACGGGTGACCACCGATTTCTGGCCGGTGATGACCTCGATATCGCGCTGGGCACCCTCGATGAGCGACGGCTGCTGGGTGGCACGGCCAACGCCCATGTTGACCACGATCTTCTCGAGGCGGGGCGCCTCCATCACGTTCGTGAGCCCCAGCTCTCCCATGAGCCGGCTCTGCACCTCGTCGCGATATCGGGTCTTCAAGCGAGGCACTGCGGCACCGGCGCTGCCTGCGGCGCGTCCAACCGTCCGCTCGATGTCGGGGACCGAGCGGGTCCCTGCCGCCCTGGAGGATTGCTGAGCCGTCCGCTGGCCGGCACGACCCGCCGCCTTCTTCACGCCGGCGACCTTCTTCGTCGCAGCGGACTTCGCCGCCTTCGACGGGCTCACAGCTCACCTCCGCACTTGCGGCACACACGGACCTTGCGGCCCTGGTCGTCCACCCGCATGCCGACGCGCGTGGGCTCGCCACAGGACTTGCAGATGATCGACACCGACGACACGGGGATCGGCATGAACTTGTCGATGATGCCGCCCTGGTACGTCTGGGCGGTCGGCTTCGTATGGCGCTTCGCGACGTTGACCCCCTCGAGCACGACCTTGCCCTCGGACGGCAGCGCACGCACGACGTCAGCGCGGCGCCCCTTGTACTTCCCGGAGCGCACCACCACACGGTCGCCCTTCCGCACGCGCATCACAGCACCTCCGGCGCGAGTGAGACGATCCTCATGAACTTCTTGTCACGCAGCTCGCGTCCGACGGGCCCGAAGATGCGGGTTCCTCGAGGCTGCTGCTGGTCGTTGATGAGGACGGCGGCGTTCTCGTCGAACCGGATGTAGCTCCCGTCGGGCCGACGCTTCTCCTTCACGGTCCGCACGACGACGCACTTCACGACGTCACCCTTCTTCACGGCAGCGCCGGGGATCGCGTCCTTGACGGTAGCCACGAAGACGTCGCCGATGGTCGCGTAGCGCCGCCGGGACCCACCGAGGACGCGGATGCACAGCACTTCGCGGGCACCCGAATTGTCAGCCACCCGCAGGCGGGACTCCTGCTGGATCATCGGGCTCGCTCCATGATCTCGGCCAGCCGCCACCGCTTGAGCTTGGAGAGCGGCCGCGTCTCGACCACGCGCACGCGGTCGCCCACCCTCGCAGCCCCCTCGGCGTCGTGGACGTAGAGACGCTTGGTGCGCTGGACGGTCTTGCCGTAGCGCGGGTGACGAACGCGCTCGACCACGGCGACGACGAGCGTCGACTGCATCTTGTCCGACACGACGGTCCCTTCACGGACCTTTCGCCGGTTCGGACGGGCCGCGCTGCCGTCGGACACGTTCTCTCCCTCGGGCATCACGCCTCCTCCTCGTCTCCGCTGCTCGCCGAACTGGAGACCCATGAGCTGGCACGGGGCTCGATCTCCAGGTCGGCTTCGAGGTCGCGCTGGCGGAGCACGGTGAGGAGCCGAGCAATTTCCCTCTTCGCCATCCCGATGCGCGCGGTGTTGTCCAGCTGACCGGTGGCCTTCTGGAAACGCAGGTTGAACAGTTCCTTTCGCGACTCGGCGAGCTTGTCCTCGAGCTCGCTCTGCCCCATGCCGGCGTACTCCATGGATGCCCTCACACCTGCACCTCCGCTGCGCCATGGGTGCCGGGACGAACCACGAAGCGGGCCTTCATCGGCAGCTTCTGGATCGCCCGTTCCATCGCAGCCTGCGCCAGCTGCTGGTCGACGCCCGACAGCTCGAAGAGCACCCGCCCCGGACGCACGACCGCGACCCAGTGCTCCGGGTTGCCCTTGCCCGAGCCCATGCGGGTCTCGGCCGGCTTCTGGGTGACCGGCTTATCGGGGAAGACGCGGATCCAGATCTTCCCGCCGCGCCGCACGTGGCGGGTCATCGCGATACGGGCGGCCTCGATCTGGCGAGCGGTGAGCCACCCTGGCTCCAGCGCCTGGATCCCGAAGTCCCCGAAGGTGACGGTCGTGCCGCCTTTGGCGGCACCGGTGAGCCGGCCCCGCTGCTGCTTGCGGTGCTTGACCTTGCGCGGCATGAGCATCTCAGTCCACCTCCCGGCGGAAGTGGGGCGCTTCGTGGTGCTCGTGCCGGCTGCGTCGCTCCATCTCCTCGTCCTCCGCCAGCTGTCGCTCGAGCTCGTCGGGTTCGGGAGGCGGTGCGAGCAGGTCCGAGGCCGTCGGCGTCCCCTCTTCCACCTCGCTGGCTGGACCCGGCTCGTGCACGGGAGCAGCAGCGGCGTGCTCGTCCCCACGAACCGCCTCTCCCACCGCCATTGCTCCCTCGGCGACAGCGTGCGTCCCCTCCTCTGCCCCTGCGGCGATGTCCAGCGCGACGACTTCCCGCTCGGCGGCAGGAACGGATTGCTCGGCAGCGACCGGCGGCGTAATGGCGGGTGCCGGCGGGGTAATGGCGGGTGCCGGCGGGGCGGCGGGTGCGGGCTGCTCGGCGGCGGGTGCGGGCTGCTCGGCGGCGGGTGCGGGTGCGGGCGGGGCGGCCAGCGCGAGCTCCTCGGCAGCCAGCTCCTCGGCCGAGAGCGCGAGCTCCTCGGCGACGAGCTCCTCGGCGATGAGCTCCTCAGCGGCGAGCTCGGCCGCGCCGGCGCCCGGCGCGCCCAAGCCGGCGCGCCGACGTCCACCACCAGCGGTGATGAGCCGGCGTGGCCTGCCCTGGCCGGAGGTCTCTCCTACCGCCATTGCCGCCTCGCGGGTGATCTTCTCCTCGATCGACACCTTGTAGGGGAGGATGTCGCCCTTGTAGATCCAGACCTTCACGCCAACGCGTCCCGACGTGGTCCTTGCCTCACGAAACCCGTAGTCGATATCGGCGCGCAACGTGTGCAGCGGTACGCGGCCCTCCCGGTAGGACTCCTTGCGAGCCATCTCCGAGCCGCCGAGGCGGCCCGAGCACTGCACACGAACGCCCTGCGCACCGGCCTTCTGGACCGTCTGGATCGCCCGCTTCATCGCGCGACGGAACGCAACGCGTCGGGCGAGCTGGTCGCAGATGCCCTGGGCGATCAGCGCGGCGTCGAGCTCGGGCTGCTTGATCTCCTGGATGTTCAGCTGGATCCGATTCTGCAGACCCGTGATCTCCTCCAGCTTCTTCTTCAGCCGGTCGGCTTCCGCCCCGCGGCGGCCGATGACGATGCCCGGACGCGCGGTGTGGATGTCGACGCGCAGCCGGTCCCGCGTGCGCTCGACCTCGATCCGGCTGACCGCTGCAGCCTCGAGCTGCGACATGAGGTAGTCCCGGATCCTCCAATCCTCGACCACGAAGTCGCGGTAGTGGCGCTCCTCGAACCAACGGGACTTCCAGTCGGTGGTGACACCGAGCCGGAAGCCGTAGGGGTTGACCTTCTGGCCCATCTACTCGCCCTTCTCGCTCTCGCCGTCGGCATCGTCGTCCTCCACGTCGCCTGCTTCGGTCTCGGGCTCCTCTTCCCGCGCGACCGTGCCCGCCTGGGAGGACCCTCGCTCACCGGAGCGCTCTTCGTGCTCCTCGTCGGCCGCGAGCTCCACCTCGGGCTGCTCGGCGCCGAGAGCGGCGGCGGCCTCTGCCGCATGGCGGCGACGCGACAGGCGTCCTGCGAGGTCAGCACGCCGACGCGACTCTGCAACGCGCCGCTGGCGCTGCGCCCCGGCGGCCTGCCGCTCGGCTCGACGCCGGGCAAGCCGGTCCTCGGGCATCCGGCTCACGATGATGGTGATATGACAACCGCGCTTGCGGATCCGGGTCGCACGTCCCCGGGCCCGCGGTCTCCAGCGCTTCAACGTCACGCCCTCGTCCGCGTAGCACGCCGACACATACAATTCCTCTGCATCCTCGCCGTCGTTGTGCACGGCGTTGGCGACCGCCGAGGCAAGGAGCTTGCCCACGATCTCCGCGGCTTCACGCGAGGTGTCGCGGAGGATCTCAGCTGCGTGATCGACGTCCTGACCGCGGATCAGGTTCAGGACGACCCGCGCCTTGGTCGCAGACATTCGACAGTGCCGCAGCACCGCGCGCGTCCCGGGACGCTCGTTGGTCTTGACTCCCGGCATGTCAGCGCCTCCCCGCCCGCTCTTGGCCGGCGTGGTAGCGGAACGTACGCGTCGGGGCGAATTCACCGAGCTTGTGCCCAACCATCGACTCGGTCACGTACACGGGGACGTGGCGTCGACCGTCGTGCACGGCGATGGTGTGGCCGACCATGTCCGGGATGATGGTCGAGCGACGGGACCAGGTCTTGATGACTCGTTTCTCCCCCGTCGCATTCAGCGCATCGACCTTCTTCAGCAGATGATCGTCCACGAACGGACCCTTCTTCACGCTGCGCGGCACCGCGACCTCCTGCTACCGCCGGGCGCCGCGGGTGCGGCGACGGCGAACGATCATCTTGTCCGACTCCTTGTGGCGGGCCCGCGTCCGGCCTTCGGGCTTGCCCCACGGCGACACCGGGTGTCGACCACCTGACGACTTTCCCTCACCGCCACCCAGCGGGTGATCGACCGGGTTCATTGCGACGCCGCGCGTCTGGGGACGGATGCCCTTCCATCGGTTGCGGCCCGCCTTGCCGACCTTCATGAGCTCCGCTTCGGCGTTCCCGACCACGCCGAGCGTGGCCCGACAATCGACCGAGACGCGGCGCATCTCCGTCGACGGCAGCCGGAGCGTGGCGAACGCCCCCTCCTTCGCGACGAGCTGTGCGCTCATCCCGGCGCCACGAGCGAGCCTGCCGCCGCCGCCAGGACGCAGTTCGATGCAGTGCACGACCGATCCCACCGGGATGTAGCGCAGCGGCAGCGCATTGCCGGGGCGGATCTCCGCACCCTGGCCGTTCTGGAGGACGTCGCCGACCCGGACGCTTGCCGGGGCCAGGATGTACCGCTTCTCGCCGTCTGCGAAGTGGAGCAGCGCGATCCGCGCGTTGCGGTTCGGGTCGTACTCGATCGCAGCGACCTTGGCCGGGACGCCGTCTTTGTCACGGCGGAAGTCGACGATCCGGTACTGGCGCTTGTGCCCGCCACCCCGGTGCCGGGCCGTCTTCCGGCCGTAGCTGTTGCGCCCGCCAGATCCCGGGTTCGCGGCGAGCAACGAGCGCTCGGGACGATCCCGGGTGATCTCAGCGAAGTCGGAGACGGTCTGGAAACGCCGTCCGGCGCTGGTGGGCTTGCGTGAGCGAAGCGGCATGCGTCCTCAGCTCTCGAAGAGGTCGATCTTGTCGCCCGGGTGCAGCGTCACGAACGCACGCTTGGTGTCCGGACGCTGGCCGGTCTTGTTGGTTCTCCTGTTGCGAGTCGCCTTTCCCTTGCGGTTCAAGGTGTTGACCCCGTCGACACGCACGCCGAACGCCTTCTCCACCGCGCGGCGGACATCGACCTTGGTGGCATGACGGTCGACGACGAACACGTAGACGTTGCGGTTCATGAGGGCGTAGGACTTCTCGGAGATGACCGGCCGCCGAAGGACCGACAGGGGCTCCCTCATCACTCGGCCTCCTCTTCTGCATCCCCGTCGACTGGCTCGCCTGCCTCTTCTTCTTCCATGGCTTCTCGCTCCACCCCGGACGGAGCAGCCTCGGACGCCTCGGCCGGAGCCACGTGGCTCGCTGTGGAGGGGGCCGCCGGGCTCGCGGCGGACGAGGTCTCCGTGGTCACGGTGCCCGACGGTGGCGCCTCACCCATGGGCAGCGTCGCGTCAGTGAAGACCACCCAGTCGTGGCGCAGCACGTCGTACGCGCTGAGCTCTGACGCCAGGACCGTCTGGACCTCGGGAAGATTGGCGAAGGACCGCTCGGCCGTCACGTCCTCCCTGTCGACCACGACGAGGACACGCCCTCGCAGCCCGAGAGCGTCGAGCGCCTCGATGGCGTCCTTGGTCCTTGGAACCTCGAACCTCCAGGCGTCCACCAGCGCCACCTTGGACTCCGAGGCACGGTCCGACAGTGCCGAGCGCAGCGCAAGGCGCACCATCTTCTTCGGCGTGCGCTGCGCGTAGCTGCGCGGCTTCGGGCCGAGGGCAACCCCGCCCCCCTTCCAGATCGGCGAGCGCGTCGACCCCTGGCGCGCCCGGCCGGTGCCCTTCTGCCGCCAGGGTTTGGATCCTCCGCCGCTCACCTCCGCGCGCGTCTTGGTCGACTGCGTGCCGGCGCGTGCTGCAGCAAGCTGCGCCGTCACGACCTGGTGGAGGACCGCCAGGTTCGGCTGGATGCCGAAGACCTCTGGCGCGAGCTGCACCTCACCGAGCGATGCCCCATGCATGTCTCGCCGCTCGACGGAGCGCGAGACGGGGGCAGGACGGTCCTTCTGGACCGGCGCCCGGTGGCTCGTCCGGGGTACGACCGCGCTCACTTCGTGCTCCCGTTGCGCTGGGGCGGCGTCTTGACGGAGTCTCTCAGCACCACCACGGCCCCACGGGGTCCGGGGACCGCGCCCTTCACCAGCACGAGCTCACGCTCGGGATCGCTCGAGACGACTTCGAGGTTCAGCGCGGTCACCTGGCGGCCGCCCATCCGTCCGGCCATGCGCGTACCCTTGAACACCTTCGCGGGCGTCGCACAGGCTCCGATCGACCCCGGCGCGCGGTGATGCTTGTGGTTGCCATGTGCGGCGCCCTGGCCCTTGAAGTTGTGCCGCTTCATGCCGCCGGCGAAGCCCTTGCCCTTGCTCACGGCGATGGCGTCGACGCGCTCGCCAGCACTCCACAGCGCAGCGGTCAGCTCCTGGCCGACCACGAACGACGCCGCGTCTTCGATCCGGAGCTCCACGAGATCACGACCCGGGTCGACACCTGCGTGCTCGTAGTGGCCTCGCTCAGGCCGCGTCAGGGTGGAGGTGCGGCGGAATCCCCAGGTGACCTGGAGCGCGGCGTACCCCTCGCGCTCGGGCGTCTTCACCTGGACAACCCGCACCGGGGCGACGCGCAGCACCGTCACCGGTATGGCGCGGTGCTGCTCGTCCCATACCTGGGTCATGCCGACTTTCTCGCCGACGATCGCCTTCGTTGCCACGTCTCTCCTCGCGCTTGGCGCTTGCTTGCCTGCGCATGCCAACGCTCCGCCCGGAGAACCCGAGCGGAGCGCTCGTCCTGTGTCGGCCGAAGGTCCCCGCCACCCCGGAAGGGAGGTGGGCGCTCCGGCACGTCTACTCGCCAGCCACGGTCGTCCCGCGGCCGATGCTGTCGGCCACCCGAAAGCGGCCGGGATCTCATCCTATCGAACCCCGCCCCGGGCCGCCAAGGCGGCTCCTCGCACGACGGAGCGGACCTCAGGCGTTCTGGATCTTGATCTCGATGTCCACGCCAGCCGGAAGGTCGAGCCGCTGGAGCGAGTCGACCGTCTTCGGCGTGTGCTCGACGATGTCGACCAAGCGCTTGTGCACCCGCATCTCGAAGTGCTCGCGGCTGTCCTTGTACTTGTGCGGTGACCGGATCACCGTGTAGCGGTGCTTGTCCGTCGGCAACGGAACGGGGCCTTGGACCTTCGCCTGGGTTCGGAGGACCGTCTGGACGATCTTCTCCGTCGACTGGTCGAGGATCTCATGGTCATAGGCCTTGAGCCTGATCCGGATCTTCTGTCGGCTTCCCTCGGCCATCGCTGCGCGCGCCCTCGCCTTCTCGGAGCTCGTCTCGCCGCGCTACTTCAGGATCTTCGTGACTCGGCCCGAGGCCACGGTACGACCACCCTCGCGGATGGCGAACCTGAGCCCCTCGTCCATCGCGATCGGCTTGCCGAGCTCGACGGTGATCTCGGTGTTGTCACCGGGCATCACCATCTCGGTTCCCTCGGCCAGCGTGATGGAGCCGGTCACGTCGGTGGTCCGGAAGTAGAACTGCGGACGGTAGTTCGTGAAGAACGGCTTGTGCCGGCCGCCCTCTTCCTTCGTGAGCACATAGATCGCCGCCAGGAACTCGGTGTGCGGAGTGATGGAGCCCGGCTTGCACAGCACCTGGCCGCGCTCGACATCCTCCTTCTTCGTCCCGCGAAGCAGTGCACCGATGTTGTCACCGGCACGACCCTCGTCGAGGAGCTTGCGGAACATCTCGACACCGGTGACGGTGGTCTTCTGGGTGTCGCGGAGCCCGACGATCTCGACCTCGTCGCCGACGTGCACGACCCCCTGCTCGACCTTCCCCGTCACGACCGTGCCACGACCCGTGATCGACATCACGTCCTCGACCGGCATGAGGAAGGGCTTCTCGACGTCGCGAACAGGCTCGGGGATGTACTCGTCCACCGCGTCCATGAGCTCGAGGATCTTCGGCGTCCACTCAGGATCGCCCTCCAATGCCTTCAGGGCGCTCACGCGGACGACAGGGACCTCGTCGCCGGGGAATGTGTACTCGCTCAGCAGCTCGCGCACCTCGAGCTCGACGAGGTCGAGCAGCTCGGGGTCGTCGACCATGTCCGCCTTGTTCAGCGCGACCACGATGTACGGAACGCCCACCTGGCGGGCGAGCAGCACGTGCTCGCGCGTCTGGGGCATCGGGCCATCTGCTGCCGACACCACCAGGATCGCGCCGTCGACCTGCGCGGCACCGGTGATCATGTTCTTGATGTAGTCGGCGTGCCCGGGCATGTCGACGTGCGCGTAGTGACGCTTCGCCGTCTCGTACTCGACATGGGCGATCGAGATCGTGATGCCGCGCTGCTTCTCTTCGGGCGCCTTGTCGATCTGGTCGAAGGGGGTGAAGGCGACGTTCGGGTTCTGCTCCGACAGCACCTTCGTGATGGCCGCCGTCAGCGTGGTCTTGCCATGGTCGATGTGCCCCATCGTCCCCACATTGACGTGGGGCTTCGAGCGCTCGAACTTCTTCTTGGCCATCTCCTCGAACTACTCCCTGATCTCGGGCGGCGCCCCCTTGGACCCGCCGCTGGCGGTCACCCGCCCCGTCATGTCTGTCTTCTGCGTACCGCTCTCCGCCGACCGCTGCCGGCGGAGCTCCTACTCCCCGCGTGCCCGGGCGATGATCTCCTTGGCAATCGAGTCGGGCACTTCGTTGTAGGCGTGGAACTGCATCGTGTACGTGGCTCGGCCCTGGGTACGCGAACGCAGATCGGTAGCGTAGCC
>JAJZVL010000135.1 GCA_021845725.1 Actinomycetes bacterium
CAGTAGCACACCAAATGCCAAGAACATCTAGAACTTGTAATATCCCTGGTCAGAGGCGAACTTCTACATCCAGCCAAAGTCGGTTCTCAGGGCGTCGGATCAGCTAGCCAGGAAGGTCCCGCTAGGCCCTGGCGCAGTGGGTGGCGAAGCGCATGGCGGTCTCGAGGATCTCCCGCCACTCGGCCAGGTGGGCGTCGACGGCGGCGAGTCGTTCTTAGGCACCGCGGACGTCGGTGGCGATGCGGGCCTGCTCGGCCTTCAAGGTGGTGACGTCGATGGCGCACGCGCAGTAGGCGTCGAGGAGCTTGCGCCGCTCCGTCTCGGTCTTGGCGAGCTTGCGGACGAGGAACTCGCGCTCGGCGGCGTTGCGGTGTTGGCGAGCGGTGATCTCGGCTTTCAGCTCTTCGCGCAGCCGCTTCAGCCAGGGCTTGGGGAGCTGGATGCGCTCGTAGAGGTGCTCGACTTGGGCTTCGACGACACCGGCCTCCCGATGACCTTCGTCTCCACCGACGGCACATCGGTCTGGGCGCTGGGCAGCGCCCCGCCATACGGGTCCGACGCCGGCCTCCTCGCCAAGATCGCTGCCACGGCTGGGACCATGAGCGACAAGGCACAGCTCCCCGCGACCGGGAATATCGTGCCGGACACCCTCGGCGTCTACGCAGGCACTGCGTGGGTCATCAACGACGGCGCGGGCACCCTCACCAGGATCAGCCCCTGACAAGCACCCGAGGGCAGCGGCGGACGCCGTTCGATGGTGCGCACGTGTGTCGCGTGCCTCATCACCCCGGATCCCTCCGCGGTCACCTTCGCTGAGCTGACGCGTAACATTGGCCTGTGAAGTGGCGGATCAGGAAAGCCGGCTTCGGCCAGCGGTTGGCCGGAACTGGCCGGTCGCGGTGGCGACTTACGGCGGTGGCCGCGGTGTCTTCTGCTGTCGTGCTGGCGGCCGTTGTCGTGCCGCTTGCGGTGATGGGAACGTCTTCACCGCCGCGCAGCGCCGGAGCAGTCCGTAGGTCGAGCGCAGGTCCTTCTGCTGCCACCACGGCCCCGGCGCCTTCTGGTACTACCACGCCTGGCCAGACGACTTCCCCGACGCCCGGGGTGTCGACTAACCCGACGCCGTCCCCGGTGCCGGCCGGCTTCGTGATAGAGTCGCTTACGGCCGTGAGCTCCAGCCAGTGGTGGGTGCTCGGTACCGTGCCCTGCAATGGGAAGCTGTGCCCGGAGATCGCAGCCACCGCCGACGCGGGGGCGAGCTTTACGACGATGCCAGCCCCGGGGGGTGCCTACCCCGCCTCCCAGGCGACGCCCCCAGTCTCGTCGATCCGCTTCGCTGATCCCAACGACGGGTGGGTGTTCGGCCCCGAGCTCTACGCCACCCACGACGGCGGAGAGCACTGGACGGCGGTCGACCTGCCCGGCCGGGTGGCTGCCTTGGAGCCAGGCTTGGGCCAGGTGTTCGCCACCGTCGATCCCCCCACCCCACCCTGCTACCGCAACGGCACCTGCAACGCCTCCACCCCCGGCCCCCAGCTGTGGCGCAGCACGCCGGGAACCAACCGCTGGACCGTCGACGCCGGTGCGGGCTACGTGAGCGCGGGCCCGGCAGTGCACGGCCAGTCGCTGTGGATCACGAACAGCATGGCCACCAAAGACGGGCCTGCCCTCGGCATCCGGCTCCTGTACTCCGCCAACGGCGGAGACCATTTCGTCACCCAGCCGCAGCCGGTGACAGGGGTGGCATGCGACTACCAGCCTGTCAGCAACCAAGTGCTCTGGGCCTACTGCAGCGGCGGGCACTTCATGTTCGTCTACCGGTCCACCGACGCCGGCGCCCATTTCACCGAGACCCAGGACACCCAGACCCCGAACGCCAACAACTGCCCGAACGGCTCGCGGCTGGCCGCCGCCACCGAAACGACCGCCGTAGCGGCCTGCAACCTCGGTGGCGAGCCCTTGCTGCTGACGACAAATGGTGGAGCCACCTGGACGGTGGCGCAGCCGGCGCTCAACCCCAGCGGCTACTGGGAGCCGATCGGCTTCACCACGCCGGACGTCGGCTACATGCTGTGGAGAACCGGCTACGGGCCGACCTCTGTCGTCCAACTGTGGCGGACGACAGACGGGGGCCAGAGCTGGCAACAGGTCAAGACGGTTTCCTAGTGCGGAGGTGCACGTGACGAGCACATCACGGGTCGGGCTGGTGGCGGTCGCCGTGGTGGTCGCTTCGATTGCGGCGCCGTCGATCGCCGCGGCGGCAACGCCCCATCCGGCGCCGGTGCTGGCACAGAGTGCGAGCGGGTGCTACATGAACGTCTCGCCGACTTCGGGACCCGTCGGCACGCTCGTGTCGATCGAGGGCTCAACCACAGGATGCGCCGGCAACGCCGGCGGCGGCGCGCTCGGCTTCGCCGACGAGTACGCCGGGGTGCCGGTCCCCAACGTCAACGACCTGCTACCCCAGCACGGCAGCTTCGCCTACAGCTTCCGCATTCCCGCGGTCATGCCCTCGGGGAACTGGTATGCGGCGGCCGAGCAGTACAACGGCGGAGGTCCGGTCGGCCCCGGGCCGGCTGCATTTCGCGTGACGATGGGCGCCCCGCTGCACGCCACCTTCGACGTGACCGCGCCTGCCGCAGGATGGGACGACTACAGCGCGATCACGGCCACCCGCAGCGGGGCCGTGGGCTATGACCTCGTACGTTCCGACGGATACCTGGACGGGTTCGGATCGAGCTTCCTTCCGCCCGGGAACGCGGGCGGTATCGCGCTGAACGCCCCGATCGCCGGCGCGGCCTTCACCCCTGACAGCGCCGGGTACTGGATGGCAGCCAAGGACGGCGGGGTGTTCAGCTTCGGCGACGCTGCCTTCTACGGTTCGATGGGCGGCAAGCACCTCAACGCCCCGATCGTGGGCATGGCAGCCACCCCCGACGGGCACGGCTACTGGCTGGTGGCCGCCGACGGCGGGGTGTTCAGCTTCGGCGACGCTCCGTTCGAGGGCTCGATGGGCGGCCAGCACCTCAACGCCCCGATCGTGGGCATGGCAGCCACCCCCGACGGGCACGGCTACTGGCTGCTGGGCCAAGACGGCGGGCTCTTCACCTTCGGCGACGCCCCGTTCTACGGGTCTGGGCGCGGATCCTGAAACCAAGAACCCGGTCCTACCCCGCCGGACGCCACCAGTCTCGGCGGTGTCCCGCGGCTCCCCGGCCCGGGGGCGCCATGGCGCCAGGCCGGTTCGTTGGTCCATACCGCTTGCGGCGCCGAACCACGAAACGACATGGTCTCGGACCGCCTCCCCTTTTCAGGTTTTCAGGCGAGCGAGAGCCTGATGATGCGTTCCGGCAGCTCAGCCAGGTTTGAATAAGACATCGTCTTCTCCACCACAAGCTTTCGTTTCTAGTGCCGAAAGGCTCGGATATCGTGGGCTTTCGTGATGCTTCTATATGATGTCATTCCTGAAGGAGCGCCGCTTGTCAAGATCGCGTCGTCCCTTCGGTCCGACTGATTTTCCTCTTGATCGTGGTCTGGATGAAGGGAGCGGCAAGTTGCGAGGCGCGCGAGACCAACCCGGTGCCGTCCGGAGATGACGAGGGCAGTCAAGGCCGGGAGGAGCAACGCAACCCGGTTCCGCGTCAGCAGCGCAGACCTGGAGGTGCGACTAAGCGCCTTTACGGCCCGGGCTGGTCCCTCTGGGCAGCACCATGGAGGAGGAAGCCCGCCAGGGCTTCCTGGGCGCTTCCTACTGCTCCAACTCAGGGTGAAGAAGTCATTGGATGGTATGCGTCACGTTCCTTGTTCGACGATATGGGGCACGAGGTGTTCGTCTCCAAGTCCGAAGCGAGCTTCGGGTCGGCAAGCCGTGACGCGGTTGCCGGTCATTCCTGCGTCGTCGAGCGACATGGAGTATTGCGGCCACCAACCAGACGGGGTCAATCAG
>JAJZVL010000136.1 GCA_021845725.1 Actinomycetes bacterium
GTGCCCATGAGCCAGCGTTTGGCCAGTGAGGCGACGAGATGGACGCCAGGGAGCAGCACGTGGGCCTTCGACCCCGAACCCGAGACCACGTAGCGCTCGTGGACGTAGTCGTCGCCGCAGGCGCCCGGGTACGACCCCCAGCCGTCGCTCACAACCGTCGATCCCGGCTCGACGTGGTCGACCAGGAACCGTCGGAGCACCTCGGCGCTCGCGTCCTCGATGACCTCGAGACGACAGCGTCCGAAGCTCCGCCCGGTTCGTTCGATGCCCACTTCGACCAGGGTCTTTCCCAGGGCGCCGCGGCCGGGTTTGCCGGGCTCTGGGCCGCCGAGCACGGTCTCGTCGACCTCGACGCTGCCAGAAAGCCGGTCCCGCCCTCGCCGGACCATGGCGGTGCGGTAGCGATGCAGCATGGCCCAGGCCGTCTGCTCCGAGCCGATGCCGAGCTGTCGCTTGAGCCCGAGCGCGGAGATCCCGTTCTTCTCGGACGTCATGTGCCAGGCGGCGGCGAACCAGACGGTGAGCGGGGTGCGCGTGCCGTGGAAGATCGTGCCGGCGGTCGGCGAAGCCCTGTGCGCACAGCCACCGCAGGACCAGCGTCCGTCGGTGAGGCGCCAGCCAGTCGTCGATGCGCAGCGCGGACAACGGAAGCCCTCAGGCCAGCGAAGCCAGTCGAGGTAGTCCAGGCAGGCGACGTCGTCGGGGAACCAGCGAAGCAGGTCGCCATACGAGCCCGGATAGTCCATGCTGGCCACCGGCCCTCTCTGCAGCACCCCGCCACCCTACTGCACTGAGATGGAGAACCATTTCTGTCCCCAGGTCTTCACCCTCTTGGAGGACGGCCTGGCCTACGTGAAGGAGGACGGGAGGGTCCTCGATGACCCGGGGGGGTCGGACGGGATCGCCGCCGTCCCCCAGGACTACGAGGATGCCGTGCGCGAAGCCGCCGAGGAGTGCCCCGGCGAGTGCATCTTCATCGAGGAGTGATCGGCGCCGTGCTCCTCCGCCTCGAACCGCTCCGCGCCCGGCTCCTGCGGGACGCAGGCGGGTGGCGGCGACGCGCCGAGTGCCGGTCGATGGGCCCCGAGCTGTTCTTCCCCGTCGGCGAGAAGGAGGACGCCGCGGCTGCCCAGACGGCTGCGGCCAAGCAGGTGTGCGCACGTTGCGAGGTGCGGCTCCACTGCCTCGCCTACGCGCTCGCCGCACGCGTCGAAGCAGGCGTCTGGGGCGGCCTGAGCCCGAGCGAGCGCATGGCGTTGGCGCAGCGCAGGAACCGCCACCGAGCCAAGGGGCGCCTCCACCGCGCGACCGGGTGACGCCCCCCGCCCAGACGCGCCTGCTCGCGCGCACGGCCGCCCCCATACGCTGGAGCCGATGAGCAGGCGACCGCGGGCTCTCGTGCTCACCGGAGACGTCGGGATGGGCCACCACGTCGTGACCGAGGTCGTCGCAGAGAGCCTCGAACGGATCGGGTGGTCCACCGAGGTGCTCGACTGCATGGCCATGCTCGGGCCGATGCGCGCGAGGGCGGGCGACTGGGTGTTCCGCCGAGCCTCTGCGATCCCCACCCTCTACGACGCGCTCCACTTCGCCCACTTCCGCCCAGCAAGCCGTCTCGCGCGGGCGATGGACCAGGCGGCGACCGACCGTCTGGTCCCGGCGCTGCGTGCCCACCTCGAAGACGCCCCTGCCGAGGTGATCGTCTCGGCGTTCGCCACCGGTGCGTCGGCGATCGCCAAGCTGGCATCGACGAACGGCGCGCCGTGGCCTGCGACGGTGGCGCTGTGCACCGACGTCTGCCCGCACAGCATGTGGGTCCAAGACGGCCTCCGCCTGTTCCTCGTCACGTCTCCCGCGGCGGCAGCAGGAGTGCGCCGCTACTCGCCGAGAGCGCCGATCGCCGTCGTCCCTGCGCCCGTGCGCACCGGGTTCCACGAGGCCCCTTCCCAGGCCGAAGCCCGCAAGAGGCTCGGCATCGGCCCCGAGGCGAGCTGCGTGCTCGTGATGGGAGGGGGATGGGGCCTCGGGCCGTTGGCCGAGATGGCCGAGATGGTCGCGGCGCGCGGGGTGACGGTCCTGGCGGTCGCCGGCCACAACGCGCGGATGGCCAGCGCGCTGGCGGCCGTCGCCCGGCGACAACCCCGCGTAGTGCCCTTCGGGTTGACCGACCAGGTGCCCACCCTCATGGCTGCGGCCGACCTCGTCCTCACGACGCCCGGTGCCACGACCTGCAGCGAGGCCCGCGTGGTCGGCCGGCCCCTCATGCTGCTCGACGTCATGCCCGGGCACGGCCGGGACAACGTCCAGCACGAGCTCGAGCTCGGAGAGGCCGACGTGTGCGACCCGCACCCCGGACGCCTTGTCCAGTGCGTGCTCTCCGCTCTCGAGCGTGCGGCCCCCGTCGCAGAGCGCCGTCCGGCACCCGAGCGCTTCGGCACTGCCTTCGGCGATGCACTGGCGATGGTCGGCATCCTTCCGGGCCTGTCGCGGCTCCATGCTGCGCCTCGCGGACGCGTCCGCCGTGACGCCAGCGCCCGCACACCAGATCCACAGGAGGTCCGCTGAGGTGCTGCGCACCCTCTTCCTGCACCCCCCGTCCTACGACGGCTTCGACGGGGGCGCAGGGTCGCGCTACCAGGCGAGACGGGAGATCCGCTCGTTCTGGTACCCCACGTGGCTGGCACAGCTCGCCGCGCTCGTGCCCGGGAGCCGGCTCGTCGACGCGCCCCCCGCTGGTCTCGGCGTCGACGACGTGGTGCCGCTCGCGAGGGGCTACGACCTGTGCGTCCTGCACACGAGCTCGCCGTCGTTCCCCGGCGACGTGAAGGTCGCAGAAGCAATGAAAGCCGCCAACCCGAACCTCATGCTCGGCTTCGTCGGGGCGAAAGTGGCGGTCGATCCGCAGGGCTCCCTGCTCGCGTCGGGAGCGATCGACTTCGTCGCCCGCGAGGAGTACGACTTCACCATCGCGGAGATCGCCGAAGGGCGCCCGCTCGGCGAAGTCGACGGCATCACCTACCGCGATCCCTCGGGTGCCGTCGCCTCGAACCCGGACCGGGCCGTGCTGGAGGACATGGACCGGCTCCCGTACGTGACCGAGGTCTACGCGCGCGACCTGCGTATCGAGGACTACTTCATCGGCTACCTGAAGCACCCCTACGTCTCGCTCTACACGGGCCGGGGATGCCGCTCGCAGTGCACCTTCTGCCTGTGGCCGCAGACGGTCGGAGGACACCGCTATCGGACTCGCAGCGTCGGGCACGTGCTCGGCGAGATGGAGCTGGTGAAGGCCGCGCTTCTTCGGGTGAAGGAGGTGTTCTTCGACGACGACACCTTCACCGACGACCGCCTTCGCGCGGAGGAGATCGCCCGTGGCATGGGCCGCCTCGGGATCGAGTGGTCGTGCAACGCCAAGGCGAACGTGCCGTACGAGACGCTGAGAGTGCTCCGGGAGAACGGTCTTCGCCTGCTCCTCGTGGGCTTCGAGTCGGGGAACGAGCAGATCATGAAGAACATCAAGAAGGGCGTGAAGGTGGAACGCGCCCGCCAGTTCGCCAAGGACTGCCGGGACCTGGGCATCTCGATCCACGGGACCTTCATCGTCGGGCTCCCTGGCGAGACGGCCGAGACCATCCGAGAGACGATCCGCTTCGCCCGGGAGATCAACCCGCACACGATCCAGGTGTCCATCGCCGCGCCGTACCCGGGCACCGCCCTCTACCGCCAGGCCCGGGAGAACGGCTGGCTGCCGGAAGACGACGCGAGCCTGGTCGACGAGCACGGCGTGCAGACGGCGGCGCTGTCGTACCCGAACTTGAACCGCACGGAGATCTTCGACTCGGTCGAGACCTTCTACAAGAAGTTCTACTTCCGCGCGCCGAAGATCGCGGAGATGGCGGCGGAGATGCTGCGCGACGCAGACATGATGAAGCGACGGCTGCG
>JAJZVL010000049.1 GCA_021845725.1 Actinomycetes bacterium
CTCGTGAAGGACAAGGCGACGCGAGAGTCCTTCGACGACGACGAGTGCGAGCGCCTGCTCAGGGGCTACCTCTCCCCGGCGCTCTTCGATGCCGGCCTCATCTGCCGAGCCACAGACCGTGGCGACCCGGTGATCCAGCTGTCGCCGCCGCTCATCATCGGCCACGAGGAGATCGACCTCATCGTCCAGATCCTGCGCGGCGTGCTCTCTGAGACCCAGCGCAGGTTCTGAGCGCGATCTCGTCCTACAGCTGCTCCCGGCGGTCGACCGGCAAGGCGGCCGCCGGGTTCGCCGAGTCGATCTCCATCGCCAGGCGGTGCCCGTCGAAGACGGCCTCAGAGGTCATGCGCGGGGCGACCGCGTCGCCGATTCGGTAGAGGCCGGCGATCGCCGCGTCGGCGAGTGCCGCCGGGTCGGCCGACAGCTCCTCCCACAAGCGCGAGTCCGAGACCCTCTGGGTGACCACGACCACGGAACCGGCTCTGATCTCGACCGGCTCGCCGAGCTCGTCGACACCGGTGACGCCAGCGGGCGACACCGACCGGACGACCACGTTGCGGCGCATCCCGATCCCGAGCTCATGCAGGTGTGCTCGCAGGAACTGCCCTTCGAGGGTCTGGTCGCTCAACGGCGAGACGACGTCGAAGGGCGTCACGATCGTGACCGCGTAGCCGTCGAGGCGGAGGCGCTCCGCGACACCCGCTCCGACGAGGTAGCCCTCGCAGTCGTAGACGACCACCTCTCTTCCTGCGGGCCTCTTGTCCTCGAGCATCACCTGCTCGGGGGTGAGCACGAACGGCATGGCGGCGTCAGCGCCCGGGATCGGCTCGTGCGTGCGCGGCTGGAGGCCGTCACGGCTCCACGACGATCCCGTGGCCACGACGACGATCGCGGCGCCGTAGTCGAGCACCTCAGCGGCTCCGAGCCGGCGCCCGCGGACGACCGTGACGTTCGCCAGCTTTCCGAGCTGGGTGGCTCGCCAGTCGACGACCCTGCCGAGCTCTCCCAGGGTGGGGAGCCGGCGTACCCACCGGAGATGTCCCCCGAGCTCCTGGGACGCCTCGGCGAGATGGACCGCATGTCCTCGGCGCCCGAGCGTGAGGGCGCACTCCATGCCGGCAGGACCGCCGCCGACCACGAGAACGGATCGGTCGGCCACCGAAGACGGGGGCAACACCTCGGGGTGCCAACCCCGGCGGAACTCCTCCCCGGCGGTCGGGTTCTGGACGCAGCCGACGTGCCGGTTCACCTCCTCCTTCAAGATGCAGATGTTCGATCCGGTGCACTCGCGGATGTCTGCGATGCGGCCCTGGGCGATCTTCCTCGGCATGAACGGGTCAGCGATGGCGGGGCGAGCGGCGCCGATGATGTCGAGCTCCCCGGAGCGCACGAGGTCGGCCATGAGGTCCGGGTTGTTGAAGCGTCCAACCGTCACGATGGGCTTGCGCGTGGCGCGGCGTACCTGGCTGGTCCAGGGACGACCGTGCCCTTCGGGAAAGTAGCGCGAGGTTCCCGAGTCCTGTGGCCAGGTGCCCGTGTTGACGTCGAAGAGGTCGACCAGAGGATCTGCGAGCGCCACGAGCTCGAGCGCTTCGTCGATGGCGATGCCGGGCTCACCCCGGAAGTCGACCCCGATCCTCGTCGCGACCGCGCAGTCCTGGCCCACGGCGTCTCGGACAGCCGCAAGCGTCTCGAGCCAGAAGCGGGCCCGGTTCTCGAGGCTGCCGCCATAGCCGTCACGGCGATGGTTGAAGAACGAGGAGAAGAACTGCGTCAGCAGGTATCCGTGCGCGCCGTAGACGTAGACGATGTCGAAGCCGCAGTCGCGGGCGCGCCGCGCCGCCTCTGCCCAGTCGGACTGCACGCGGGCGATGTCGTCGAGGGTCATCTCCTTCGGCACCGCTCCGGGCATCTCGACGTGGGCGAGCTGGCTAGGGGCGATCGAGGGCAGGCGGGAAGAGCCGTTGGCGTCTGCGACACCGCCGTGGAACAGCTCGATGCCGGCGAGCGCGCCGTGGGCGTGGATCGCCTCGACCGTGAGGCGAAGCGCGGCGGCGTCGTTCTCGTCGAAGAAGTCCGCCGCCACCGCCGGGGTCTCGTCGGCGTCGCGCGAGACGGGCGCGTACTCCACGCAGACGCCTCCCCAGCCACCCTCGGCCTTGATGCCGCGGAACGCCGCCTGGGACCTCGGCATCGCGACCCCGAAGCCCGAGGCGTGCGGTACCTGGTAGAAGCGATTCGGGAGCACCTTCGGCCCGATGGCGATCGGCTCGAAGAGGACGGAGTGTCGCGCGTGCACCTTCAGCGCGCCTCCTTGTTCGTCCGCTGCCAGGGCCGCGCGATAGGTCGATCGGTGTTCACAGGAGGGCATCGAGACCGCGCTTGACCAGCTGGGTGGCCACGATCACGCGCTGGATCTCGCTGGTCCCCTCCCAGATTCGTTCCACGCGGAGCTCCCTGAAGAACCGCTCGGCGACGTTCTCCCGCATGTACCCCCGCCCTCCGAAGATCTGGACCGCGCGGTCCGCGACGCGGTTGGCCATCTCCGACGCGTACAGCTTCACCATCGACGCCTGAGCGTGCTGCACCTTCTTGTCGCGTCCCTCGTCGACGCCGCGTGCCGCCTCGTAGAGCATGGCGCGCGCCGCGAGGAGCTCGGTCGCGCTGTCGGCCAGCATTGCCTGGACGAGCTGGTAGGACGCGATCGGCTGCCCGGAGACGACGCGTGCGGTGGCGAACCGGACCGACTCCGAGAGCAGCCGCTCGGCAGCGCCCACGCAGCGTGCTGCCACCATGAACCGCTCGTACCTGAACCAGTCGTAGGCGAATGCCAGCCCGTCGCCTTCCTCGCCGATCCGGTGGGACTCGGAAACTCGCACGTCCTCGAACGCGACGATCGGGTGGTGGTGGGCCATGGTGTGGGAGTACGCGGGGGTGCGCACCACTCGTACTCCCGGGGAGGGGAGGTCGACGACGAACATCGCGTGCTCCCCTGCATGAGGACCCCCGGTCAGGCGGGCTTGGAAGAAGGCGTACGTCGCTTCGTTGAACGACGTCACGTGCCATTTGACGCCGTCGAGCAGGTACCCGTCGCCGTCTCGCCGTGCGGTGGCGCTGATCCCGGAGACGTCGGAGCCGGCGTTCTCCTCGGTGATCGCGTAGCACTCGACGGCGGTGCCCTCGATGGAGGGGATGATCCAGCGCGCCGTCTGGAAGTCGGTCGCGACCGGAGGCCACCACTGGGGGGGCGTCGACAGCATCCAGCCGAGCGCGTTGGTGGCCCGGCCAGCCTGCTCTTGGACCAGCACCTGCTGGAGCATGGTGCATCCTCCGCCGCCGAGCTCGCGGGGCATGTTGGTCGCGCAGAGGTGCTCCTCGCGGGCTCGCGCTCTCATCGTGGCGTCGACGCCGGGAGGAAGGTGACCCCCGTCGAGCTCCGCCCCGCTCTCGTAGGGGATGAGGTCGTCGACGAAGGCCCGTGCACGCGCCTGGATCTCGAGGTCCTCTGCGCTCAGCTGGTGCACGAATCCCTCCCTCTGCGCCTCACCGACGCCGGTGTGCCGACATTGACTAAACGTTCAGTCTATGGCAGAGTGGCAGCGACCTGGAACTGCATCACGGAGCCGTGAGGCCCGGGAAAGCCCAAGGGGGGGCGTGTGCACATGTTGTCGCGATCTGCGAGCCGGGCGCGACGCCGGCTCGGGCGATGGGGGAAGAGCTGGTCCGGACGCCGGGGCACCGCCGCTGGCGGTGCGGTGCTGATGGTGGCGATCCTGGGCACTGGGATCGTCGGCCTCCCCGCAGCATCCGCCACCGCGAAGTCGCCGCTCACCGCGAAGTCGCCGAAGGTAGCCACAGGCGCGATGCCGAGCTACGCGCTCTCTCCCGGCGACTTCTTCACATGGATCCTGCCCCTCGAGCCCGAGAGCGCCTACGAGGACTGGGACTCGAACATCGAAGGCGACATGTGGCTCCCGCTCTACTGGGCAGGGAAGGGCTCGAAGACCGGGATCGACTACACCCAGTCGATCGGGAAGCCCCCCGTCTACTCGAACCACGATACGACCGTCACGGTCACGATGAAGACGAACTTCAAGTGGTCGACAGGGGCGACCGTCACATCGAACGACGTCAGGTTCTTCTTCCAGCTCATCGATGTCGGGAAGAAGAAGCTTGGCAATTACCTGCCCGGGCTCATGCCGACAGACATCAACAGCATCACATATCCGAGCTCCACCACCTTCGTCCTGCACCTGAAGCGCTCCTACAGCCCGACATGGTTCACGGGGAACCAGCTGACCTGGATCTACCCACTCCCGGTCCAGGCGTGGGACAGGACCTCGGTCACATCCCCGGCGGGGTCCGCGGCGTCTACGCCGGCCGGAGCGAAGAAGG
The DNA here is from genome assembly GCA_021845725.1 of Actinomycetes bacterium. Classification (GTDB taxonomy): domain Bacteria; phylum Actinomycetota; class Acidimicrobiia; order Acidimicrobiales; family RAAP-2; genus JAJYVT01. The sequence continues at coordinate 4,396 of JAJZVL010000049.1, forward strand.
TCTTCACAATGCTCTTCTCGCAGGCGAAACAACGCCAGACGTATGCCACCAACCCGCTGTGGAAGACCGTCGACGGCCCCTTCGAGATCAGCGCGTACAACACAGCGACCCACGAGGCGCAGTTCGTCACCAACCCGCACTACACCGGCCCGACAAAGCCGCGAATCGCCGGCTACAAGGTGTACACGTTCACAACAAACACCGCCGAGCTCGACGCGCTGCGCTCGGGTATCCTCACCTTCGGCTACATCCCCTTCGGTGACCTGAAGGAGATCTCCTACTTCAAGAGCCATGGCTACACGATCAAGGCATGGCCCGTTTTCTATCAACAGGGGATCGAGCTCGACTACTCCTCGAAGGTCTGGGGACCGCTCGTGAAGCAGCTCTACATCCGCCAGGCGCTCCAGCACCTGGTCACAGAGAGCCTCTACATCAAGCGCACCATGGGCGGCTACGGGATTCCCGACTACGGTCCGATCGCCGACTACCCGGGGTCCACGTACGTGAGCCCGGGGATCAGGAAGGACCCCTATCCGTTCAGCCCTCAGCTGGCGGCCAAGCTCCTCCAGGCCCACGGCTGGGTGAAGGGCCCCACCGGCGTCGACGTCTGCAAGCGCCCCGGGACGGGCCCATCGGACTGCGGCAAGGGCATCGCCAAAGGCAAGACGCTCGACTTCAGGCTGGTCTATACGACCGGCACAACATCCTTCTTCGCCGAGGTCTCCGCGTTCAGGACGGCTGCCGGGACGGCGGGGGTCGGTATCACCTTGGACGGACAGACGCTCACAACCATGTACTCGACCATCGGAGTCTGCCCGAGCACACCTCCGTGCAACTGGGGTCTCGCCGCGTACTCAGGGTTCTTCTGGGACTACGGGCAGTACGAGCTCTTGCCCACCGGCACACAGCAGTGGGCCAAAGGCAACTACTGGGGCGGCGGCTACTACACACCCAAGGCGCAGAAGCTCATCACAGCGGCTGCCACGAAGCCCAGCTTGAAGTCGCTCTACGCCGACGAGAACTACCTCTCGAAGAACGTCGCCTCGCTGTGGTGGCCGCTCGAGGACTACGAGGTTGCCGCGGTGAAGAGCACACTTTCGGGATGGCAGCAGCTGAACCCGTACGCGAACTACGTTCCCCAGGCGTGGTACCTGAAGAAGTCGGGTTAGAAGTCGGGTTAGCAGAGAACGCGGAGCACGTGTTGGGACATCCGCACAGCTCGAGTGAGAAAGGGACGGCATGAGGGTCCATCTGCATGGCGCACGCGCTGGGTCGGGAGCGGCTGAGGCCGGGTGCGACGATGTCGAAGGTTGACGTCGTTCCGATCGGCGAATTGCCGCCGGTCGGCGTCGTGCCGAAGCGGATGATCGCCCAGGTCGTGCGCCAGGACCGCTTCGGCGATCCCGCCGAGGCGTTCCAGATCGAGGAGGTGCCCGTCCCGGAGCTGGCAGCGGACGAGGTGCTGATCGCGGTGATGGCGGCCGGTGTGAACTACAACAACGTGTGGGCCGCTCGAGGCATCCCGATCGATGTGATCGCGATGAGGAAACGTGCGGGCAAGCCCTGGGACTTCCATATCGGCGGGAGCGATGCATCGGGCATCGTCTACGCCGTAGGCGCGGACGTGCGCACGGTCTCTGTCGGCGACGCAGTCGTGGTGCACCCCGGGTGGTGGGAGGCAACGGACCCGTGGGTGGCAGGTGGCAAGGATCCGATGCTGTCAGGGTCCGCCAAGATCTGGGGCTATGACGCCCCCTCGAACTTCGGGTCGTTCGGGCAGTTCGCCGTCGCGCAGGAGCACCAGGTGCTCCCGAAGGCGCCGCGGCTCACGTGGGAAGCGGCAGCGGCGCCCACCCTCGTCGGGACGACCGCATACCGGATGCTGCACGGCTGGCCCCCGCACACCGTCGAGCGGGGAGACGTCGTGCTCGTCTGGGGAGGCTCGGGCGGGGTCGGCTCGCAGGCGATCCAGCTCGCGGCGCTCGCCGGTGCGCACCCGATCGCTGTGGTGTCGGATGCGAGGCGAGGCGAGTACTGCCAGAAGCTCGGTGCCGTCGGGTACATCGACCGCACCGAGTTCCACCACTGGGGGATCCCTCCCCACTGGGACGACGCCAGCGGCCAGAAGGAGTGGCTCGCAGGTGCGAGGGCGTTTGGCTCCCGCATCTGGGAGATCCTCGGAGAGCGCCGCAACCCTACGATCGTCGTCGAGCATCCGGGGGAGGCGACGCTGCCCACCAGCGTCTTCGTCTGCGATCGAGGCGGCATGGTCGTGATCTGCGCCGCGACCACCGGGTACTCGGGCGTCGTCGACCTGCGCTATCAGTGGGTCATGCAGAAGCGTCTCCAGGGTTCTCACGGGTCCAACGACGAGCAGGCCAGAGCCTTCAACGACCTGGTCCTGTCCGGTTCGATCGACCCGTGCCTCGGTGAGGTGGTCCGGTTCGAGCAGCTGCCAACAGCCCATCAGGCCATGACAGCGGGGCAGGATGTCTTCGGCAACCGCGTCGTGCTCGTGGGCGCGGCGCAAGAGGGGCTTGGCGCGACATCCTGAAAGGATGGGGACCGTGGGCGATCACGCCGAGTACGAGACCATCGAGTGGGCGCAAGACGGCCACGTTCTGCTGCTCACGCTCAACAGGCCCGAGCAGATGAACGCCCTGTCCGAGCAGCTCGAGACGGAGCTCCACGATGCGCTGCGGGCAGCGGTGAAGGACGACGAGATCCGCTCCATCGTGCTGACCGGGGCGGGAAAGGCATTCTGCGCCGGCTACGACATCGCCGACGAGGAAGCGGCCGAAGGCCCTACCCGGACCAGGGATGTCGTCAGGCGCTGGTGGGACGTCAACACCCCGATCGCGAGCAAGCATCTTGCGGTGATGCGGCTGGAGAAGCCGGTCATCGCAGCCGTCAACGGGTGGTGCCTGGGAGGGGGGATGTGGTACGCGCTGTGCTGCGACATCACGATTGCCTCCGACCGGGCCGTGTTCGGCCAGCCCGAGGTGCGCGAGATCCAAGGATCGACGTTCCTCCTCGCGGCGCTCGCGGGCTGGAAGCACGCGCACCGCTACGCGCTCACCGGGGACCACTTCGACGCCCGCGAGGCGGAGCGGATCGGCATCGTGAACGAGGTCGTCCCTCACGAAGAGCTGATCGACAGGGCGATGGCCCTCGCGCAGCGCATCGCGCTGCTCCCCCCCGACTCGGTGCGGATGAACAAGCTCATCACGACCCTTGGCATGGAGGCGATGGGGCTGCGGGTCGCCCTCGAGACCGGGGGGCTCCTCTCGGTCATCACGCAGTCCTACGGTGATGCGCCCGAGCTCGACGAGCTCAATCGGGTTCGAGCGGCCGAAGGGCTGGCCGCATCACTCAGGATTCGCGACACGCCCTTTCTCCCCGAACCCGGAGGTCCTCGGAGCCGGGCCCGCTGAGTCGCCCACCGTAGAGGCGTGCCTGCCGCCACGCGCCCTCCACGCGCCGGCAGCGGCACCCCTACGAAGAGATCGCTCCCGCCGAGATCTCTGCGAAGCGCTCGAAGTTCGCGACGAACCGGTCGACGTCGCTGTCGTCGTGCTGCACCGAGAGGAGCCACTGCTCGGTCTTCCCCCAAGGGGGCAGGAAGACCCCGCCATTGAGCTGGCATAGCCAATGCAGATGGTTGTAGCGACCGTCGATGGCGAGGAAGTCACGATAGTTGCGCACGGGGGTGGTGGAGAAGGTGACGCATCCCTTGGCGCCGACCGACACGACGTGCGCAGGGAGGCCGTAACGCGCGATCCGTGCGGAGAGTGTCTCGTCGATGCGCTGGCGCAAGCGGCCGAGCCGGTCGTAGGCATCGTCGGTCGCCACCTTCTCGAGCATGGCGCGGGCCGCTGCCATGGAGAGGGGGTTGCCGTTGAACGTGCCCACCATCTCGTAGTCGCCCTTCGCCACGTGGTCCATCAGCTCCTCGGTCGCCCCCACGGACCCGACGATGAGGCCACCGCCGATGGCCTTGGCCAGGCACACGATGTCGGGGACCACGTCGTAGATCCCCGTCGCCCCGGACGGTCCCGCCGGCAGCCCGGTCTTGACCTCGTCGAAGCAGAGGAGCGCATCGTGGCGGTGCAAGAGCTCCTTCAGGCTCTCGAGGTAGCCCGGCTGGGGAGGGATGATCCCTGCGTTCATCATGATCGGTTCCACGATCATCCCCGCGATCTGGCCCTGGTGGCCTTCGAGAAGCTGCTCGACAGAGGCGAGGTCGTTGAACGTGGCGACGAGCGTGAGGGAGGTCACTGCGCCGGGGATGCCAGCGGACGATGGCACCGATCGCGGATGGTCGATCGTGCCGATGGGCTCGTTCGCACTGGGCGCCACCGATACCTGGACCGAGTCGTGGTGACCGTGGTAGCAACCCTCGATCTTGATGATGAGGTCCCGCCCGGTGACCGCCCGCATCAGGTGGACGGCGTCCATCGTCGCTTCGGTGCCCGAGTTCATGAAGCGCCACATGGGGAGCCCGAAGCGACGCGCCAGCTCCTCGGCGACCACGACGGCGTCCTCGTTCGGCTGGGCGAAGTGCGTCCCACGGCGGACCTGGGCGGTCACCGCCTCGACGATGGCCGGGTGGGCGTGCCCGGCGAGGCCGGCGCCGTAGCCGCCGTGCAAGTCGACGTACTCGTTGCCGTCGACGTCGACGATCTTCGACCCGTGGCCGTGATCGATGAACACGGGCTGGGGACGGGTGATCTGCCAGTTGCTGGTGACACCGCCGGCGAGGACCCGGCGGGCGCGCTCGTAGAGCTCCCCCGAGCGCGGTTGGCGGGCGAGGAAGATCCGCTCCTCCTCGGCGACGAGGGCGTCGAGGGCTGTCCGCGGAGACTGCGCATCCGACGAGGCGGTGCCGAGCCGGTTCATGGTCATCGCACGTGCTCCGTTTCCAAGGTCAAGAGGTTCGAGAGGACATTTGACTGTACGTTCAGTCTATGGCAGGGGATCGCACGGCTGCAAGGCCGCTCCGGTGCGTGGCCTCGGTCTCGACCAGGACGTCGAGTGCCAGGGCGCCTTGCGGTGCACAGGTCAGCGGGTTCACGTCGAGGGCGGCGATGGCGCCGCCGAGCTCGACGGCGATCGACGAGACGGCCACCACTGCGTCGAGCACGGCACCCATGTCCACAGCCGCGCGCCCGCGATAGCCAGCGAGGAGAGGCCGTACCCTGAGCTTGTCGACGAGCCTCGCCGCAGACGTGTGGTCGAGGGGCGGCAGCGCCACGGCCCTGTCCCTGGTGAGCTCGACCAAGGTGCCCCCGGCTCCGACGACGACAAGCGGTCCGAGCAGTGGGTCGCGCACGATGCCGAGGGCGAGCTCCACGCCTGAGGGTGCCATGGCGGTCACCGTTGCGTCGGGGCCGAGGCGCCGTTCGAGGTCGGCGTAGGCAGCGGCGAGCTCGCGTGGGGAGCGCAGGTCGAGCACGACGCCGGCGACGTCCGACTTGTGGGCCCGCGTCGCCGTCTTCAGCACCACCGGGTACCCGATGCGGCCCGCCGCCTCGAGTGCGTCGTCGACGCTGGAGACGCGCGCCGCGTCGGGGGAGGCGATGCCATAGTCCGCGAGCAGTGAGAACCCGTCGAGCGCGTCGAGCGGGCGTGTCGCGAGGCGACTGAGCCAGCGCGTCCTGCGCATGGGGTCGGTCAACGGCACCTCGACTCGCGCTCGGCCCGCGCGGTCGCGCCACTCGAGCAGGTGGCGCAGCGCGAGCAGGCCAGGGCGGGTCCCCTCGAGGATGGGGATGCCTACGGTGCGCAGGCGTCGAGCGGCGGCGCGGTCGATGGCGCTCGGGACGTGCGAGAGCACGCACATCGGGATCGACGACGCGTGCCATGCAGCGACGACGGCGTCACGGTACGCGTCGTTGCCGTCGTACTCGGGCACGAGGTCGATGGCGAGCGCGACGGCGTCCACGGCCTCGTCGGACGCCAGGGCGAGAAGCGCTCCTGCGAAGAGGTCCTCCGTCTCGTGGCCGCTCCCCCACACGTCGAGTGGGTTGCCGACCTCGAGCCCGGGATCGAGGAGCTCGGCGAGACGCTGCCTGGTGGTCGGGCCGATCGACGCGAACGGTACGCCGAGCGCGGCTGCCGTGTCGACGAGCAGGGCACGTTCAGCTCCCGAGTCGAGCACTGCCGCGATCCCCGTGCGCTGGGCGTCGCCGCGACCGGATGCAAGAGCCCCGGCTGGGCGCGGCCGGGGGCGCCGGTCTGAGACGAACAGCTCGAGCGTGTCGCACAGCTCCTGTAGGTCGTGGACACGCAGCACTCCGTAGGCGTCGCACAGCGCCTCCCAGGCACCGTCGCTGCCTGCGAGCGCCCCCGAGTGCGCCTCCACCATGGCCTGCCCTGCCTCGGAGGCACCGACGGCGAGGAGGACGACCGGGATGCCGGAGCTCTCCGCGCGTGCGAGGGAGCGACGCAGCCGATCCGGGGCACGCAGCGTCTCGAGCACGAGGGCCACGACGCCCGTGTCGGGAAGGTCGAGGGCGTACTCCAGGTACTCGGCCGTCGTCGTGACCAGCTCCTGGCCGGAGGAGACAGCGAGCGACCATCCGAAGGGTCGCTCGGCGCGCAGGAGGGCAGAGAACGCCGAACCTGAGTGGGTGATGAAGGCGATAGGACCCTCCGGGAGCGGGTAGGGCTCGAGGAAGCCGATGGCGCGCACCTCACGGGACACGAAACCCATGCATCCGCCGCCGCACAGGGCCATTCCCGCGTCCGTGGCGATCTCGGCCAGCCTCTGCCGGAGGTGGCGGCTGGCCCCGGCGGTGGCCGGGTCGAACGCGCTGGCGAACACGACGGCGCTCCGGTCACCTCGGGCCGCCGCCTTGGCGAGCTGTTGCTCGAGGTTGGCGTCGCCGACCGCCAGCACCACGAGGTCCAAGGGCTCCGCAAGATCGTCGAGGGAGCCGACCACGGGATGGCTCCCGATGGACTCCCCCGCATAGCGAGGGTTCACGAGGTGGAGCTCTGGCTTGCCGGGACTGCGGTCCAGCTCGACGAGCGCCCGCTCGCCGAGGCTGCCCGGGCGGCGGCTCACCCCGACGAGCGCGACCGAACGTGCCTCGAGCATGCAACGGAGCGCCGAGTCGCCGCTGCGAGGGAGCTCGTCGCGAGCGAGCTCGAGGTGAGGGGGATCGTCGTCAAGGGATGGCATGGGTCAGCTCTCCGCTTGGCCCGAGGAGACCGTTTCTCGGGCGCTTCGGCATTGACTGAGCGTTCAGTCTAAGGTCGCTGGTAGCATCCCACAAGACGGCGTCCGGCGTGGAACGTGAAACACTGGGTTGCGACGAGCGACGAGCGACGAGAGGACGCAGGACGTGGGACGTGGGAGGGGGAGCGAGTGAGCGTTGCGGACGAAGAGCCGCGCCGGGTCCAGATGCTGGAGGCGGCGCGCCAGGTCATCGCAGAACGCGGCTTTCCCGGCGCGCGGATCACGGACGTGGCTGATCGGGCCGGGGTGAGCCCTGCGCTCGTGATCTACTACTTCAAGTCCAAGGACAACCTTCTCGCCGAGGCGATGCGCCAGTCGGAGGATCTCTGGTATGCCGAGATGTCCAGGCGCGCAGCGAAGATCCCGACGGCGGCAGGGCGCCTCGAGGAGGTCGTCGCGATGACCTGCCACGTGTCGAGCGACGTCGTGCTGGAAGGCTCCTTGGAGCTGTGGCTCGACCTGTGGGCGCAGGCGCTACGCGATCCCGAGGTGCGCGCCGTGCGCGAGGAATCGGACGAGCACTTCCGCGAGACGATCCGCCAGATCGTTCGAGACGGCGTCGCGACGGGCGAGTTCTCCGGAATCGACGAGGACGACTTCGCCGTCGCGTACACGGCGCTTCTCGACGGGTTCGCCATCCAGGTCGCCCTCGGGGACCCGGTGGTGGGTCCAGAGCGCGCGTTCGACGTGGCCATGCGCGTCGCGTCGCAGCAGCTCGGGTTCGCCTGGGAGCCTCGCCGGGCTCCGAGGCGCTCGAGCGGCAGGTTGCCCACCAGGGCGACGAGCTAGCGGCAGCCAGCCCACCGGGGCAGAGGCCAGCCGAGCGTATGGCTCACAGAGCGGCCCCGACCTCGAGCCCCTCGAGCACCGCTTCTTCCACCGAGCGCGGCGCCAGGCAGTCGCCGATCCCCACGATCTCGGTGGACACCGGGAGCCCGGCCGACCCCTCGGCCGAGAGCTCGGCCAAGAGGTCGTCGACCGGCACGTGCCCTTCTGCGAGGACCAGGCAGGCGACCCCTTCGACGACGACCGGCTCCTTCGTCAGCACGTGCTGGAAGAAGACCGCGTCGTCGTCCGCTCCAAAGAGCCGGACGAGTGGCATCACCTGCACCCTGCTTCGCTGCAGGGCAGCCAGGTGGGCGTCGCGGACGTATTGCTGGAGCCCTTGGACCGCCGCGTAGCCGTTCACGCACAGAACGACCTCGTGGCCGCGCCGGGCGAGGTCGACCGCCACTCCCGCGCCGACCCAGTCGGCCCTCCAGTCCGACACGACCACCTTCCCGCGTGGCACCTCCGCCCCTTGGATCACCTGCCAGGCATCGAGGATGCTGGGCTCGCCCAGCATCTCGATCTCCGGGCGGCGGGGAAGGGCCCCGGTGGCGATGACGACAGCCTCGGGCAGCTCGGCGCGGACGAGCTCGACGTCGACGGTCGCATTGGTCACGATGGTCACGCCCGCCCGCTCCGCTTCAGCGCGTAGGTTCATCGCGGCCCCGCCGAACTCCTCGCGCCCAGGCAGGCGCTCGGCAAGGAGCACTTGGCCGCCGACGCGCGCCTCCTTCTCGTACAAGGTGACCCGGTGCCCACGCTCGGCGGCGACGGCTGCGGCCTTGAGCCCGGCCGGGCCGCCCCCCACCACCATGACCTTGCGCGGCCTCGGCGTCGCCACGCGTCGTCCATGGATGCGCTCGCGCCCGGTCTCCGGATGCTGGATGCACGAGATCGGGTAGCCAGCATGGAAGTGCCCAATGCATGCCTGATTGCAGGCGATACACGCTCGGATGTCGTCGATTCGTCCTTCGTCGGCGAGCCGCGGCATTGTCGGATCGCAGATGAGGGCGCGGTTCATGATGACCGCGTCGGCGTACCCTGCTGCGAGCACCCGCTCGGCGTCCTGGGGCTGGTTGATGCGGCCGGCAGCGAAGACCGGGACGGACACCCTCTCCTTGATCCGCGCCACGTAGGGGACGGCGTACCCGACGGCCTCGCTCATCGGGGGCACGATGTGGTCGGAGCCCCGTAGCGACGCGGACGTGCCGAGGGTGACGCTCAGGTAGTCGACGAGGTCGGCGGCGTCGAGCGCGATGCACGCAGCGAGAGACTCGTCTGCTGGCAGACCCTCCTCTTCGAGCTCGTCGGCCGAGATGCGGACCCCGACGACGAAGTCGTCGCCGGTCTCCGCGCCGATCGCAGCCACGATCTCGCGCAAGAAGCGCAGCCGGTTCTCGAAGCTCCCCCCATAGCCGTCGTCTCGACGGTTGACCCGGGGGTTCAAGAACTGCGACGGGAGGTAGCCGTGGCTTGCCACGACCTCCACCCCGTCGAGCCCCGCGTGCTGCAAGCGTCGGGCGGCGCGACCATAGGAGGCGACGATCTCGGCGATCATCTCCTCTGACATCGCGCGCGGCATCACGTGGAATCGCTCGTTCGGCACTGCCGAGGGAGCGAGGGCGACCGGTGCTGACCCGTCTTGGGACTCCATGACCTCGCGGCCCGGGTGGAAGAGCTGGCCGAACAGCCTCGTGCCGTGTGGCCTGACCGCGTCGGCGACCTTCTCGTAGCCCGCGATGCACGAGTCGTCGGCAGCCATGAGGACGTGCGAGGTGTAACGGGCGGTCTCGTGCACACCGGCCGCCTGCATGACGATCAGGCCGACGCCTCCTCGAGCGCGCGCCTCGTGGTACGCGACGAGCTGGTCGTTCACGTGGCCCTCTTCGACCATGACGGTGTCATGGCCCGGCGAGACGATGCGGTTCTTGATCGTCACGGACCCGATCCGAAGCGGGTCGAAGAGGTGTGGGAAACGCTGGCCGGCCATCACCGCCTCCCCTCAGGCTGCCTTCACGGCGCCGTCGCCCGTCCCGAGAACCAGTCGAGCGACGTGCAGGACGAGCTCGCGGAATCGGCTGGGTGACATCCCCGAGAGCCGGACCGCCGTCGCGACGTGCAGTCCGTCGACGACGGCGTCGATCACGTCGGCAACGTCTTCGGGTGAGCGGGCAGGGGAGAAGGCCCCGATGGCGATCCCTTCGCTGACCGCCCCGACGAGGATCTGACGCCAGCTGGCGTACACGCGGAGCACCGGCGAGCGAAGCCGCGCGTGCCGAGATGCACTCGCACAGAACTCGATCCACGTCGAGCTGTGGCCTCGAAGGTCGGGCTCGCTCGTGAGCTCGTCGACGAGCCTGACGATCTTCTGCCAGGGGTCGGCCTCGCGCGCCGCGCGCTCGCGCCATCGGTCGACGAGCTGCTGGCACACCCACGAGAAGGCTTCCTCGAACATCTGGTCGCGGGTGGCAAAGTAGTTCTGGAGGAGACCGATCGACACCCCTGCCGCCTCGGCAACGTCTCGAAAGCGCGCCCGCTCGAAGCCGCGCTCGGCGAGCACCCGGGCGGCCACGGTCAAGATGCGATCGCGTTGGACGAGCGTGCCCCTTCTCCTCGCCGCTGGCCTCGTGCTCGTGGCGCGTGCCCTGTGCGCTCCGACCGCGGCGCGTGCTGCCTCCGTCGGGCGTCGCTCGTTGCGCATGATCCAATAATACGGTATTGTGAGACTTCGGCAAGGGGATCCTGCGGTGTCGTCGAGCGTCCTCGTCGTACCCTGGTCTCTACGAGCCGCTGGACACCACCCTTCACACCCAAGAGAGGAAGCCGACCGGGCTCTCTCACATGCACACGATCTGTGAGAAGACATCATGACCGTCGATCTCTCCGAAGAGCAGCTCGCGCTCCGAGCCCGTGCGAGGAGCCTCGTCGAGGTGATCGCACGCTACGAGCTCACGTGCGAGCGCCAGCACGGGCTGGATGCCGAGGACCTCGCCTTCTTGAAGGGCGCTGTCTTGGATGCTCGCTTGAACGCGGTGAACATGCCAGCCCACCTCGGCGGGCAGGGCCTGAGCGTCCTCGAGCAGGTCGTTGTCGAAGAGCAGCTCGGCCGCCTCACGAACTCGCTCTGGGCCGTCGTGTGGCGGCCGGCCAATGCCCTTCTGGCGGCCTCGCCCGAGCAGCAGGAGACGTACCTGGTTCCGGCGATCGAGGGGCGACGCCGGGGTGCGGTCGCCGTGAGCGAGGCGGGGGCCGGCTCGGACCCGAGCGCCATCGCCACCGTGGCGGTGCCGACGCCGGCCGGCTACCGCGTAAAGGGTGAGAAGTGGTTCGTCACCTCGGCTGACGTCGCCGATTTCCTCATCGTCCTCGCCCGGGTGCAGCCGGAAGGCGTCTTCGCCCTGTTCCTCGTCGACAAGGACCTCGCCGGGGTGAGCGTCAAAGAGGTGCCCGAGTTCATGCACACCTACGTCTTCGAGCACCCGACGATCGCGCTCGATGTGGAGGTGCCCCCGACAGCGCTCCTCGGAGCAGCCGGAGAAGGCTACGAGCTCATCCGGTCCTGGTTCGTCGAGGAGCGGGTGATGATCGCCGCCCGTTGCGTGGGGGCGGCCACCCGGGCGCTCGAGAGGGCGACCACCTGGGCGCACGAGCGAGTCCAGTTCGGCCGCCGGATCGCCGACAACCAGATGGTCCAGGCGATGCTGGCCGACTCGGTGGTCGACGTCGCCCTCAGCCGCTCCCTCGTCTACGACGTCGCCCGAGAGATCGACTCGGCGACCGATCGAAAGCTCGTGCACGCCAAGGCGGCCATGGTGAAGCTCGCCGCTTCCGAGGCGGCGGGCCGGGTGGTGGACCGTGCCGTGCAGATCTTCGGCGGGCGTGGCTACCGACGCGACTTCGCCGTCGAGCGCCTCTACCGTGACGTGCGGGTGGACCGCATATGGGAGGGGACCTCCGAGATGCAGCGCCTCATCATCGCCAACCATCTTGCCAAGCGGGGGCTCGACGGGCTCCTTGCGCCGCCCTGGGGCTGATCGTGGCGCACTCGCTCACCCGTCTCCTCGAGGCGAGGTCCGTGGCGGTCGTCGGCGCGAGCGAACGGACCGGGTCGGTCGGCGAGACGACGTTGCGCCAGCTCGTCGAGTGCGGGTTCAAAGGAGAGGTCTTCCCGGTCAATCCGCGCCACAGATCGTTGAAGGGTCTCTGTTGTTACCCGAGCCTCGAAGACCTCCCGGTGCCGGTGGACCTGGCGGTCATCGCGCTCCCCGACGCCCTGCTCGAAGAGCAGCTCTCGATGGCGGCGCGCCTCGGTGTCGGGTCGGCCGTCATCTTCGCGAGTGCGTTCGACGAGCCAGTCGAGGGCGAGCGTCCGCTCACCGAGCGGCTGGCAGACATCGCGAGGCAGGCGGGTATGGCGCTCTGCGGCGCCAACTGCATGGGTTTCGTGCATCCGGCGGTATCCCTCGAGATCTGCGGGTTCAGCCTTCCCGCCGAGGTGGGACCGGGCCCGGTCTGCTTCCTCTCGCACTCGGGGTCGAGCTTCTCGGCCCTCCTCCACAACGACCGCGGCCTTCGGTTCAACCTGGCGATCTCCTCGGGGCAGGAGCTCGTGACGACTGCCGCGGACTACCTCTCCTACGGTGTCTCGATGGAGGGCACTGCCGTCGTGGGACTCATCGTGGAGCAGCTGAGGGACGTCCCGCGTTTCTCGGAGGTGGCGCGGGAGGCGAGCGAGCGCGACATCCCGATCGTCGCGCTCAAGGTCGGCGCCGACCCTCGAGCCGCCGAGCTCGTTTCGGCCCATTCGGGGGCTCTTGCCGGCGACGACGGCGCCTACGAAGCGTTCTTCGACGCTTACGGGATCCACCGCGTCCGTGACCTCTGCGAGCTCGCCGACACGCTTGAGCTCTTCGCCGCCGGTCGGCGCGCAGCGCCCGGCGGGCTCGCTGCCGTGACCGACTCGGGTGGGGAGCGGGCGCTCCTGATCGACCTGGCGAGCGAGGTCGAGCTGGCGACGCCGAGCGCCGCGACGAAGGCCGAGCTCGCCTCCGTCCTCGACCCGGGGTTGCCGGTGGTCAACCCGCTCGATGCCTGGGGAACCGGCGCGGGCTCCGACAACGTCTTCAAGCGGTCGCTTCGAGCGCTCCACGACGATCCGGGCACCGGAGCACTCGTCTTCGCGGTCGACCTCACCGCCGCCAGCTCGAAGAGCTACGCCTCGATCGCGACGGCCACGTCCGAGGTGACCGACAAACCCTTTGCCGTGCTCAGCCACTACCCCGATGGCATGGACCGGGTCGCTGCAGTCGGGCTTCGCAGCGCCGGGGTGCCTGTCCTCGAGGGGACGCTCTCGGGGCTGGCTGCCCTGCGGCATCTCTTCGACCACCGCGACGTCCGCGCTCGCCCGGAACTGGAGGCTCCGCCGCGGGTCGCGGCCAATGTGCGCTGCAAGTGGCAGGAGCGACTGTCCGCTGACGAGCCGCTGGGAGAGGCGGACGCGCTCTTGCTCCTGGCTGATTGGGGCATCCCTGTCGCCCGCACCGTGTCCGCCGCGAGCGAGGAGGAGGCGCTCGTCGCCGCGAGAGCGCTCGGTTGGCCCGTCGCGGTGAAGACCGCAGCTCCGGGGGTGGGCCACAAGACGGAGCAAGGGGGCGTCGTGCTCGGCGTCTCGGGCGACCAGGCGCTCCGCCGGGCCTACCGTGAGATCTCCGCGCGGCTCGGGCCTGTCGTCAGCGTGCAGCAGATGGCTGGACGGGGGGTCGAGATCGCGCTCGGCGTCGTCGAGGATGCCGACTTCGGCCCGCTCGTGGTCGTGGCGGCTGGCGGTACCCTCGTCGAGCTTCTCGCCGACCGGCAGATCGCGCTCGCCCCGCTCGATCACTGGCGGGCGCGCCGCCTCGTCGAGCAGCTCCGCTGCTACCCGCTGCTCAGAGGGTTCCGTGGCAGCGACCCGGTGGACGAAGACGCCCTTGTCGATGCTGTCGTGGCGCTCTCCGCTCTTGCACGTGACCTCGAAGGCTCCCTCGGGGCGCTCGACGTGAACCCGCTCGTCGTCGGTCCGCGCGGCTGCGTGGCAGTCGACGCTCTCGTCGTAAAGGCCGCGAGGAGCGGACGATGACGCAGCGTCCGGCCCAGCTCCTGCTCGTGAACGGGTCCGTGCACACCGTCGATCCGTCGCTCCCGTCTGCGACCACGGTCGCCGTGCGCGACGGGAGGATCGTGGCAGTGGGTGGCGACGACGTGGCACGCGCACTGCGCGGGCCGCGGACCGAGACGATCGACGTGCGCGGGCGCACGGTGCTCCCTGGCTTCCAGGACGCCCACACGCATCCGTCCGACGCCGGGCTCGATCGCTCGCGCTGCGATCTGTCACAGCTCGGGGACGCCGACGCGTACCTCTCGCACATCGCCGGCTACGCCGCCGAGCACGCCGGCACGGAGTGGATCACCGGCGGTGGCTGGGCGATGGCGGCGTTCGCCGGCGGAGTCCCCTCGAAGGAGGACCTCGATCGCGTGGTCCCCGACCGCCCGGTCTTCCTCCAGAGCCGCGACGGTCACTCGGCCTGGCTGAGCTCCGCGGCCCTCGCTCGGGCCGGCATCGACGCTCGGACCCCGGACCCCGTCGACGGGCGCATCGAGCGCGACGCCCGTGGCGAGCCGCTCGGAGCGCTGCAGGAAGGTGCGCTGGAGCTGGTCCGGAGGGTCATCCCTGCGCCGACCATCTCCGAGATCGCCGAGGGCCTGCTCGAGGCGCAGGGCTACCTCCACAGCCTCGGCATCACGGCGTGGCAGGAGGCGATCGTGGGCGACACTCCGAGCATCCACGACTGCTTCGACGCGTACCTGGCGCTCGACCGCGCCGGGCGCTTGACCGCCAGGGTCGTCGGCGCGCTCTGGTGGGGGCGCGGCGTCGGAGAGCGCCAGCTCGCGACACTGCTGACGCGTCGTGAACGAGCCGCCTCGTCGTGCGAGCGATTTCGTGCGAGCTCGGTCAAGTTCATGGTGGACGGGATCTGCGAGAACCTCACCGCCTCGATGCTGCGGCCCTACCTGGACCACGAGGGCCACGAGACGCATACCTCGGGCAAGAGCTTCTTCGATCCCGAAGAGCTTGCCCACTTCGTCACCCTCGTGGATGCCGAAGGCTTCCAGGCGCACTTCCACACCATCGGCGATCGCGCCGTGCGGCAGGCCCTCGATGCCGTCGAGGTGGCGATGCGCGTGAACGGGAGGTCCGACGCCCGCCACTGCGCGGCGCACGTCCAAGTCGTCCATCCCGACGACGTTGCCCGGTTCGCACCGCTCGGCGTCATCGCCAACGGGCAGCCGCTCTGGGCGTACAACGACCCCCAGATGGTGGAGCTCACGCTTCCCGTGCTCGGTCGAGAGCGCTCAGCCTGGCAGTACCCCTTCGCAAGCCTCGTCCGTTCGGGCGCGCGTCTGTGCTTCGGCAGCGATTGGTCCGTCTCGACGCCCGACGTCCTCGCCCAGGTCCACGTCGCCGTGAACCGCACGGCCCCTCCGGGGGAGGCTGGTGGCCCCGACGATCCTGGCAGTGCGGTGTTCCTCCCCGATGAACGTCTGGACCTCGAGACCGCGCTGGGCGCGTTCACGATGGGCTCCGCCTACGCGAACCATCTGGACCAGGAGACCGGCTCGATCACCGTCGCAAAGCGCGCCGACCTGGTCGTCCTCGACCGGGACGTCTTCTCTGCTCCGAGCTCGGAGATCGGCCTCGCGAGCGTCGACATGACCTTCATCGACGGTGAGATCGTGCATGCCGCGCCGTCCGCCCTGTGACGTTCAGCGGCCTCAGGATGCTGGACAGTCGATCGCCGCAGTCGCTGCGGCGCAGATCGCCCGCAGCGTGTGGGGAGTCGCCCTGCCGACGCGCCGCACCAACCTCGAGCGAGGGACGAGCTGGATGTTGTCGAGGTTCACCACGCAGGCTCGTCGCACACCGTCGGCCTCGGAGAGCTCGACCTCGGTGCTGAGGCCCCGGACGGTCGACGTGACCGGACCTGCGATCACCGACTTCAGCACGCGCCCCAGGGGATCGCGCGTCAGCACGACCACTGGTCGACGTTTGTCGAGCTCGGCGAGCCAGATCTCGCCGCGTCGGGCAGCGGGTTCGCTCATCGGACTTCGGCCCAGTCCGCATCCCAGTCGGTGTCGTCGGCGAGGTCGTCCCAGTCGGGTGACGCACCGCCGAGCGCCGCCTCCTCGGCGGTGGGTGGGGTTTTCGCGTATGCCTCTACGTCGGAGCGCAGCCGGTACCGGCGGATGAGCTCCGACAGGGCGATGTCGATCGCGACCGAAGCCGAAGATACGCCGAGCATGGCGCGAGCCTCACGGAGCTTTTCTCGATCAGCGGTAATGGTCACCTTCTCCCTCGCCATACAGACCATACTACTGACTGGTGGTATCCGGCCGAGCCACGCCGTCGCCCTGAGAGCCCGTCCCGATCCGGTTCGGCTCGGTGGTTTGCCGCGTTCGACGACG
>JAJZVL010000005.1 GCA_021845725.1 Actinomycetes bacterium
GCCACGCCGATCCCGGGTCGTCCGCATCGCCGACCCGAGGAGTCCGCGCCGAGAACGTCTCACCCCTCTGTCAAGATGGCGGCATCTCGAAACGTGAAGTGGGTCCCCACCAAAACGTGAAGACCTCTTTGGTGGAGGCGATGGGACTCGAACCCACGGACCTCTTGACTGCCAGTCAAGCGCTCTACCAGCTGAGCTACGCCCCCGGATGCAGACCGCCAGGGTACCAGCCGAGCGACGGGCAGAGGCGCCCCGACAGGCGGACGGTGTGCACGGAGGCGCCCCGGTCACCCGGCGGTAGCATCGCCGCCCATGGCCAGGGCCTACGACGTGGAGACGGTCGAACGGAAGTGGCAGGCGCGTTGGCAGGACGAAGGGACCTATGAGGTCGACAACGACGACCCTCGTCCGCCGTTCTACGCCCTGTGCATGTACCCGTACCCGTCGGGGCCTGCACACCAGGGGCACGTGCGGAACTACACGTTCGGCGACCTCGTGGTGCGCTACCAGACCATGCGGGGAAAGGCGGTCCTGTCTCCCCTCGGCTTCGACTCGTTCGGGCTGCCGGCGGAGAACGCCGCGATCCGCACCGGGACCCATCCTCGTGTCTTCACCGACGCTCGCATCGCGGAGCTGAAGGAGTCCCTCGTGCGCCTCGGCGCCGTCTACGACTGGCGGCGCGAGGTCCGCAGCCACGACCCGAGCTACATCCACTGGACGCAGCTCATCTTCCTGCGCTTCTTGAAGGCGGGCCTCGCTTATCGCGCCATGGCGCCGGTGAACTGGTGCCCGGGTTGCCAGACCGTTCTCGCCAACGAGCAGGTCCTGGCCGACGGCACCTGCGAGCGGTCCGGAGACGTCGTGGTGACCCGCGACCTCGAGCAGTGGTTCTTCAAGATCACCTCCTATGCCGACGAGCTTCTCTCCGGCCTCGACGCCCTCGAGTGGCCCGAGCGAGTGAAAGTGATGCAGCGCAACTGGATCGGCCGCTCCGAAGGGGCGGAGATCGAGCTCGCGGTGGCGGGCCGTCCCGACCTCTCGCTCACGGTCTTCACGACGAGGCCTGACACCATCTTCGGGATGACCTATGCGGTCATGGCGCCCGAGCACCCGCTCGTCGACGAGCTCACGACGGCGGAGTGCCGAGCGGCGGTCGAGGAGCTCCGGGCCCGCGTCGCCTCGGAGACCGACATCGAGCGGACGGCGAACGCCGAGGGCGGTCCGGCGCTCGAGAAGCGCGGCGCGTGCACGGGAAGCTACGTGGTCAACCCTTTCAGCGGTGAAAAGGTCCCCGTCTACGTGGCGGACTACGTCCTCATGGGCTATGGCACCGGGGCGGTCATGGCCGTTCCCGCAGAGGACCAGCGCGATTGGGCGTTCGCCAAGCTCCACGGCCTCCCCATCGTGCGCACTGTGGAGCCGCCCGAGGGCTGGGAAGAGCAGGGCGGCGAGGCGTATGCGGGCGACGGCGTGAAGGTGAACAGCGGTTTCCTCGACGGCCTCCACGTCGCCGAGGCGAAGGACGCCGCGATTGTGCACCTCGAGCGCCACGGGCAGGGCCGGCGCAAGGTCAATTACCGCCTTCGCGACTGGCTCGTGTCGCGTCAGCGGTTCTGGGGCTGCCCGATCCCGATCGTCCACTGCCCGGTGCACGGCGCCGTCCCGGTACCCGAGGACCAGCTCCCCGTGCTCGCCCCCGACGACGTGGAGTTCCTCCCGACCGGACAGTCGCCGCTCGCGTCCCACCAGGGTTTCAAGCGCACCGTCTGCCCGATCGGAGGCGAGCCTGCTGAGCGAGAGACCGACACGATGGACACCTTCGTCGACTCGAGCTGGTACTTCCTGCGGTTCTGCGACCCGTTCGACGCCGAGGCGCCGTTCGGCGCGGCGGCCGTCGTCCACTGGATGCCGGTCGACCAGTACATCGGCGGCATCGAGCACGCGATCCTGCACCTCATGTACGCACGGTTCTTCACGAGAGCCCTCATCGACGTCGGGCTTGCACCCCCGGAGCTTCCACGCGAGCCGTTCAGGCGCCTGTTCACCCAAGGCATGATCCGCATGGACGGCTCGAAGATGTCCAAGTCGAAGGGCAACCTGATCGCTCCTGCGCGCTACTACGAGAGCGTGGGTGCGGACGCGCTCCGGCTCTTCCACCTCTTCGTCGGCCCGCCTGCAGACGACTTCGACTGGACCGAACAGACCGACGAGGTGATCGAGGGCTGCGGCCGCTTCCTCGACAGGCTGTGGCGCCTCGCCGAGGGCGCTGGCGAAGGGGGACGGGAAGGGGAGCTGCGAGAGGCTGACCTCGAGGTGCGCCGCGCGACCCACCGGACCATCCAGAAGGTGACCTCGGACATCGAGCGGTGGTCCTACAACACGGCGATCGCGCACTGCATGGAGCAGGTCAACCTGCTCCGGGACTATGCCCGGGAGGACCCCCACGCCGACGTGCTCGGAGAAGCGCTGGACGCGCTCTTGCACCTGCTCGCGCCCATGGCGCCGCACGTGACCGCCGAGCTGTGGGAGCGTCGCCACGACGACCGGCTCCACGCCCGCTCCTGGCCTGGTTTCGACCCCGCGCTCGTGGTCGAAGAGACCGTCACGATGGTCGTCCAGGTGGACGGCAAGGTCCGCGACCGCCTCGACGTCCCCGCCGCCATCAGCGACGACGAGGCTCGCGCCCGAGCACTGGCCTCCGCTCGGGTCGTCGAGGCGCTCGGTGCTGCGCCCCCCGCACGGGTCATCGTGCGGGCGCCCCGCCTCGTGAACGTCGTCACGGCGTCCGCTTGAACGCGGCGATCACCGACGCCATGGCGGGCGCAGGCAATGCGGCGTAGAAGCTGAAGCGGTCCACGAGACCGCCCCAGCGTTCGAGCACCGCCTCTGGCGCGCGGTCGAGCGGCGCGACGACCGCGAAGGTCTGGAGGACCTGGTCGTCGATGAGCTCACCCATCGTGTCCCACTCGCCGCGCCTGGAGCGGGCGTGCAGCTCTGCTTGGAGCTCTCCCCAGCCATGCAGCTCGAGGACCGGACGGTAGGCGGGCGTCGAGGCGTAGAAGGCGAGCTGCGACCTGGCAGCCCTCGCGCTGGCAGACATCTCCTCTTCGGTCGACCCGGTCACGACGAACCCGGGGAGCGCGACGACGAGATCGCGACGCGTCTTGCCCGTCTTCGCCGCGCCGCGCTCGAGGGCCGGGATGCTCACCTCCCGCAGGTAGCGCGCAGTGGTGAACGGGTGGACGAGAAGCCCGTCGCCCACCTCGCCGGCGACTTCCGCCATGTGCGTGCCCACCGCGCCGAGCATGATCTTCGGGTTGCCGTAGGGGTTCGGCCCCGGATCGAAGAACGGGGTCATGAGGGTGTGCGTGTAGAAGTCGCCCCGGAAGTCGAGCGGCGTGCCGGTCTCCCAGGTCTTCCAGATCGCGCGGATCGCAAGGATGAGCTCACGCATGCGCGGGGCGGGGTGAGACCACGGCATCGAGTACCGCTTCGTGATGTGGGGCTTGATCTGGGAGCCGAGACCGAGGATGAAGCGGCCTCTGGAGAGCTGCTGGAGATCGTTCGCCGACATGGCGAGCGTCATCGGGCTGCGGGCGAAGGCGACGGCGATGCCGGTCGCGAGCTCCATGCGGTCGGTCGCGTCCGCCGCCACCGCGAGGGGGATGAATGGATCCCGACCCGTCTCGGCGCACCATGCGCCGTCGTAGCCAGCTTCTTCGAGCCGCCGCGCGCAAGCGGCGATCCCCGAAGGATCGAAGCCGATCGCGCCGTCGATCTTCACGTTCGCCCGCCTCCCGCCCGTCAGCGGTCCTCGCCGCGAAGGAAGCGCTCGAGCTCTGCGGCCAGCTCGTCGGCCGAAGGGACCTCTTCCAAGCCGAGCGCGTTTCCTTCGGAGCTGTCGATCACCTCTTCGAGCTTGGCGACCATGGCCACGTGCTCAGGGTTCCCTGCGACGAGCTCGTCGACCTGGCTGCGCGCGCGATCGCCCGCGGCGCGCAGGACCGTCGAGTCGAGCTGGAGGCCGGACACCGTGGCCAACCCTTCGACCAGGGCGGCGCTCGCCAAGGGGAACGGCATCGCCGACACGTAGTGGGGGACGCGCGCCCAGAGGCTCACGGTCGGGATGTGCGCCTCGCCGAGCGCGATCTCGAGGGCGGAGAGGACCCCTGCGGGGACTTCGAGCTCACCTTGGACGACGCCGATCTTCGTGGCGAGATCTGCTGAGCCAGCCGGTGCGGTCGCCGCGAGCCGGACCGGGCGCGTATGGGGCGCTGCGGCGGGGAACGCGCCCATGCCGACGACCAGGCGGACACCGTGGCGCAGTGCGAGCTGGACCACTGCGGCGACGAACTCGCGCCAGTGGTAGTCGGGCTCCGGGCCGACGAGGTAGAGCACGTCGGCACCGGTCTGGTCGTGCCCGTGACGCAGCTGGGTTCGTGGCCATTGCAGCTCGGTCGTGATGCCGTCGACGATGCGGACCATCGGGCGCCGGGCGCGAAGGTCGAGGAAGTGGTCGCTGTCGAAGGTCGCCACTCCCGTCGTGGGCGGGTGCTCGGTGAGCGACGCGACCGCGTTGGCCGCTCCGAGGCCGGCGTCGACCCATCCCTCCATGGCTACGACCAGGACAGGCGCGTTCAGCACCGGCGACGTGTGCACCTCGAAGAGCTCGCTCACCAATCACCGAGGGTAGTGGCAGCGAGCTGGACCAGCGGACCGAGGCTCGTGCCACGAGCCGGACCAGCCGAGCGAGCGCGGTGGGGGACGCTCCGCGGCGTCTGGGCAGGTATGGTCGACGGCGATGCCAGACGTCACCGACGCTACGTTCCAGACCGAGGTCCTCGAGCGTTCCAAGACGGTGCCGGTCGTCGTCGACCTGTGGGCGCCGTGGTGCGGCCCTTGCCGGACGCTCGGCCCGATGCTCGAGCAGGCTGTCGCGGCCACCGGCGGGGCTGTCGAGCTCGCCAAGGTGAACGTCGACGAGAACCCCCAGGTGGCCGCGACGTTCCGCGTGCAGTCGATCCCCGCCGTCTTCGCGCTTCGTGACGCACAGGTGGTCGACGGGTTCATCGGGGCGGTCCCGAAGGCGCAGGTCGAAGAGTTCGTCGGCCGGCTCGCTCCGGCAGAGCCCAGCGAGGTCGATCTTCTCGTCGCCGCCGGGGACGAGGCGTCACTGCGCAAGGCCCTCGACATCGAGCGTGACCATCCGGGCGCGGTCGTGGCGTTGGCGAGGCTCCTCGTCGACCGGGGGGACGCGGACGAAGCGCTCGAGCTCCTCGCGCGCGTCCCCGAGACGGCGGAGGCCCGTGCGGTGGCGGCGCAGGCGCGCCTGTCGACGCGAGGCGTTCCCGTCGACCGGAGCGCTGACGTCACGGGGGTCCTCGACAGGCTGCTCGATCGTGTGCGAGATGACGAGGATGCCCGCCAGGAGTTCCTCGACCTGCTCGAGACCTTGGGTCCCGACGATCCGCGCACCAGCGAGTACCGAAGAGCGCTCGCCAGCCGTCTGTTCTGATCGACGGGGCTCCCCCGGAGGCCCTGAATCAGGATCGCGGGCTCACCGCGTCGATCGAGGGCGCGAGGTCGTCGAGGTCGATGCCCCCCTTCTCGAGGATGGACGTCAGCTCGTCGGGGGGGAGGGGGCGGGCGAGCAGGAATCCCTGCCCGCGGCGACAGCCCAGCCGCACCAAGGTCGCCAGGTCGTCCAGCCGTTCGATCCCCTCGCCGACCACGTCGAGCTCGAACGCGCGGGCCAGGCGCACGATCGTGTCGACGATGGCCTGGTCCGTCGGGTCGTTCGCAAGGCCGTCGACGAACACGCGGTCGATCTTCAGCACGTCGACGGGGAGGGATCGCAGCTGGCTCATCGAGCTGAACCCCGTGCCGAAGTCGTCGATCGCGAGCTTGACGCCCATCGAGCGGATGTCCTGGAGCACGCGTACCGCCTGGTCGATGTCGGCGATGACCGCCTGCTCGGTGATCTCGAGGCAGAGCACCTCGGGCGGCAGGCCAGACGTGCGCAGGCAATCTGCGATCGAACGCACGAGCCCTGCGATCCCGAGCTGTGCCGGGGACATGTTGACGCGCACGACCATGTCGACCAAGCCGTAGACGCGCCGCCACTCGGCAAGCTGCGCGCACGCCTTCGCGAGCACCCAGCGGTCGATGTCGATGATCAGGTGGGTCTCCTCGGCGATCGGCACGAACTTCCCGGCCTCCACGAATCCCTCGCCGGCGCGGAACCAGCGCACGAGGGCTTCGGCCGCGAGCAGCCTGCCCGTCTCGAGATCGAACTCCGGCTGGTACATCACCCGAAGCGCGTCCTCCTCGAGCGCCTGGCGGAGCAGGAGCTCGATGGTCGAGCGCTGGGCGACGCTCGCCTCGAGCTCGCGATCGAACACCACGGCGCGGTTGCGCCCCTGCGCCTTCGCTGCATAGAGCGCGATGTCCGCCTGACCGAGGAGGTCTTCGGCGGTCACGCTGGGATCCTCCGTGATCGCGACGCCGACGCTGGCGGTGTGGGCTACCCGCTGCCCGCGAACGTCGATCGGCTGCTCGATGAGCCCGAGCAGCCGGTTCGCGGCGGCGACGGCGCCCAGCTCTCCGTCGGCATCGTCGAGCACCACGACGAACTCGTCCCCCCCGAGCCGGGCGGCGAAGTCGGCAGGCCTCAGCGACGTGCGGATGCGATCCGCGATCACCCCGAGCACCGTGTCGCCGGCGATGTGCCCGAGCTGGTCGTTCATGACCTTGAACCGGTCGAGGTCGATGAAGATGAGCGCCGTGGACGCTTTGCGCGCGGCTTGGCGCTTGGCGACCTCCTCGAGGAGCGCGCGGCGGTTCGGGAGACCCGTCAGATCGTCGGTCAGCGCGCTGTGGCGCAACCGCTCCTCGGCGTCGATGCGGTGCAGGAGCTGCACCAGCAGCGACGCCATCGCCCGCAGCGCGTTGATCTCGTGCTCCGACCACGTGTAGGGGGTCAGGTAGATGAAGGCGAGGATGCCCTCGGTCACGTCCCCGTGCACGAGGGGGACGGCCGCGCCGGTGAACTCATCCGGTTGGCCCGCGTCCCGGACACGCTGGAGGTACCGCTCGTCGGTCTCTGCCGAGTTTCGTACGATGAACGGGACCTTCAAGTCCTTGGTCGCGGCGAAGATCGGGTCTGCGTCGAACGGCACGATGCCGAGCGGGTCCTCTTCGAGGGGGATGCCGCGCGGAGGGTAGAACGCCATGAGCACGCTCGTGCCACGCGCGTGGTCGTTGCGGCGCAGGAAGGCGACGTCGGCTCCGAGGTACCGGCACAGCTCCTCGACCGCCCAGTCGAGCGCATCTCTCAGGGTGGGGCCGGTCGTGGACATCAGTCGTTCGCCGATCCTCGAGACGAGGTCGTCCAGACGGTCCTGCCGTGACGCTGCCCCTGTAGTCCCCGTCGGGGCGCTGAACGCGGTGGCGAGCCGTGCGAACAGGCGCACCGTGTCGATCTCCTCGGCGGCCAGCGGCGGACGCTGCGCGAACGCGACCGCGAAGGCACCCCGTACGCCGAGGCCCTTCCCGTCGGCGGGCTCGCCCGCCTGGTCGGCCCCGGCACCCTCTGCGTGTGGGGGGGGGCTCGGCGGCTCGACGCGCTCGATCCAGGCGGGACCCGACCCGAGGATCGCCTCGCCCCACGGGCCGTCGGTGGTGAGCCGCTCTGCGACCACGCTGTGGAGCGCTGCGGTGACCGCGGCGAAGTTCAGATCGGCCCAGACCACCGGCACGTGGGATGGGGAAGCCGGGATGTACTCGACCGCGACCGCGTCCTTCAGCAGCCGGAGCGTGCCCGCGAGGATCTCACCGAGGTTGTCCCCGCCGACACTGTCCGCAAAGAAGGGGCCTACGTTCGTCACCATCCCCGATCCTTTGTCGATGCAATCCTAGCTGCTCGGGCCCTCGGCTGCAGCATCCTGGCCGCGGCGTCGGAGCACGTGCTCCAGGGGAAGCCGGGCGCTGCGGACCCGGGGTGGGGCTGCGTGGCTGAGCCGGAGGGTGAGGATCCCCACTGTGTAGGTCCCGAGGTCGAGGAGCTGGCGGAACCGCTCCGAGAGCTTTCGCAGGTCGCCTGCCCAGCGGACGCCACCGAGGGAGTCGAAGTCCCTCTCTTGGACCGCGTACAAGAACGCCGGGGCGATCGCCTGCACCGCGAGGCCCGCCCGCTGCGCCTCGATCCAGACCCGCTCGAGTGCCATCCCGCCCGTGAGGTAGGACGCGGGGCTCGCGGTCTCGACCGTCAGCACGGCGACGGCCGAGCTCGAGTCCATCGCCTGTCTCAGATAGTCGCCGAGGGCGCTACCAGCGTCCCAGCGGTCGAGCAGCTCCATGACGTCTCCGCGGCGCAGTAGCTGGAGGGCGCTGGCGTCGGATCCCGAGAGCTCGAGAGTCGCGATGTCGATCCCGGTGCTCACGTCCTCTCCGGGCCAGCGCAGCTCGCGCATGGTCTCCTCCCTCAGCTCCGGGCTGAGGAAGCGGATGCGCTCGGCGGCGGTGAAGATCTCGGCGCATTCTTGGAGCCGCTCTCGGTCCGTGAGGAGGTGCAACTGCGCGCGCTCCAGTGACGCTGCACGAGAGAGGCGGTTCACGACGGCGAGGTCGAGCGCGCTCGGAGTGCCCAGGCGCCGGTTCGAGCACCGATCGAGCATCGCCTCGCGGAGCTCGGCGAGCGAGGGGTCAGATGAGGTTCCGAGCTCCAGCGATGCGACCACGTCCGAGCTCGGCCCTTCAGGGAACAGGCTGAAGGCGCCGAGACGCCCGAACGATGCTGCGGCGACACGCGCGTTGAAGAGCGCGGCGCCAAGGCTGACGTAGCTCGCCCGGGTCCGGACGTCCATCGTCCCGCAGCTTCGCGACGAATCGAGCTCGAGCGCGAGCTCGCGGCTGGTGAGCTCGAACTTCCACGGCTGGCCGTTGCTGCATGACGGCGCGAGCGTGGCCGCGTGGACGATCGCCCGCGCCCAGTCCGCAGGGGCCGGCGACGACGCGGCTGGCGCAGACGCGGCGGGGAGACGCGCCACAGGCGGCTCGAGCGAGGAGACGATCGCGTCGAGGTCGACGCGCGTCCTGCCGGAGGGGACGTCGTCACCGAGGCCGAGGCGGCGCACCGTCGCGGCGACGGTCGCGCCGCCGAGGGTCACCTCGGAGCCCAGCTGCGGCCAGGTGGACACCGTGCGCCCGATCTCCGCCAGCGACGCGGTGCCCCGTGCCGAGCTCTGCGGAGCGTCGACGATCGCGAGCACGTAGGGGACCTTCTCGGCGACCGTGAGCGAGGCGAGCGCGTCGGCGCTGACGTCTCCGAGCAAACCGTGGAACGGGGGGCGGTCGGGCTCGAGGTCGAACCGCTCGACGTCGAGCATTCCGCGGTCGCTCGTCTCCATCACGACCGCCACGCGCTGGCGCCGCGCGGCCTCGCGTACGAGGAGCTTCATCGCGAGGTCGTCGCACTCTTCGACGACGACGTCGAGCCCCGCGATGAACTCGTCGACGTTGTCCGGGCCGACGCCGCCGGTGTGGGCAAGGACGGGGAGGTACGGGTCGAGCTCGGCCACGCGACGCGCTGCGACCACCGCCTTGTTGTCCCCGACGTCCAGGATGGACGCGGGCAGCCGGTTCAAGTTCGAGGCTTCCACCTCGTCGTGGTCCGCCACGCGCAGCTCGCCGCAGAGGCCCTCGAGGGCGATCGTGACCGCTGCGACGTGGCCCGCGCTCAGTCCGACGACGCCCACCCGCTGGCGCGCGAGGCGCTCCTGCTCCTCCCGGGTGATGCGATGACGGTTCCTGTCCAGCCGGAGGGTCGCATACGCGCGAGGCCCGAGCATGTGCACCACCGAACGGCGCCACGGCAGGTAGACGTGCCTCGTCGCTTCCTCCAGCAGGTCGTCGCTCGGCGGCGGGACGAGACGCCGAAGCTCCGCGCTCTGGCGCTCGGTCACGTCGAGGACGTCGATCCCCGGGTCGGCGCGCAGGTTCGCGAGGATCTGGCGGTCCGAGCGGCGCCGCACGTCGAGCACGATGGGGCGCCAGCCCGTTGTGAGGAGACGCTCGGGGGGGCGGCTGAGCTGCTCGGCGTCCAAGCGCAAGAGGCGCGCCTGCGCCTCGTCGAGGAGCCCCCGGTACCGGGGGCGCTGCATGCTGGTGAGGATCGTCCGGTACTGCTCCGTCGGGTACGGCGCAGCCTCCGTCCCGCGCATCATCGAGCCGATCGATGCCATGACCGGCTCCATGCGATCGGCCACAGCGGCGAGGAGAACCTCAGCGCCGAGCCACTCGATCGCGTGTGCGCAGCAGCGGACCATCGCGGCGATGATGGCCGGGTTCCCGTCGCCACTCATCTTGCGCCATGCCCCTTTGATCTCGATCACGCCGTAGGGGGAGGCCGCCTCGACCGCCGCGCGGTGCTCTTCCCACTCGGGCGAGGCGGCCATCTCGGCGAGCGCCTGGGCTGCGGCGGGGTCGTCGAGCGGGCCGTGGCAACGAAGTCCGGCGACCACCTCGTCGTCCGCGTTCACCCCGACGAAGAAGAGAGGGACCCCCTCACCGCGCTCGAGGGCGCGCGGGTTGGCGAGCATGTCGATGCCGTAGCGCGCGTACTCCTGGTGGGCACCCTCGAGATATGCCCGCCAGCGGTCAGGCCGGCTCAGCGGATGGTGCGCCTCGAAGCGCAGGCCACTCGCGCGGTCGTAGAAGGACGCACCGTAGCGAAAGGTCGTCATGAGACTGCCGAGGTCCTTGCCAGGTGACGGTTGAGCGCGCCGAGGGTCGCGCGGCTTGCCGCCGCGACGTCGTCGGGGTCGCTCGCAACGCCAAGGCGCTCCACTGGTCCCGTGCCCGGGTCGGCGCCGGTGCGCCTCGGGGCCAGCACCACGACCACGGGCTGGCCGGAGACGCCGTGCGCCCGCTCGGCGGAGACGAGGTAGAAGGGCACGTCGATGGAGAGCGCGCTGAGGGCGTTGAGCGTCGCCTGCGCCCCGCCAGCGAGCGGTCCTGCAGGTGCGCGGCCGGTTCCCCGTGCCGCGCCGAAGGCGAGGGACACCTCGCTCGTGCCGCGCGCGACGTCGAAGGTCGCGCTGAGGAGCACCACCCGGCCGGCACCCGTCGCCGTGGCCGCTCCGCCGGGTGCAGCCGTCGGGATGGTGCGCGATGCGCTTCCCTGAAAGCCCGCGATGGCGTCGATGCCCCCGTGGCTCGGGTGGACGGGTTGGTCGGCCGCCGACGCCGAGCTCGATGTGGCGGTCTCGTCGGTGAGGCTGACCAGGCGGATGGACGCCTGGGGGAGATGGCGGACGACCAGGCGGAGCGCCTGGTCGTGGAGCGACTCAGAAGCGGAGCTCGAGATGACGACGACCGGTGTGCCCATGCCCACGGACACGACGCCGGGAAGCATGCGCAGCTCGAGCTCGAGCGTCGACGCGACGTCGTGCACGGGAGCCGCCGGCTCCGCACCCGCCTCGCCCGCCGACGCGGCACGGGCGTCGGCGAGCCGCCCTGTGGCCAGGAGCATGAGCTCCGAAGGATCGACGGACTCCTCCGGGGTCCTCGCCGTCGCGGCGTGGAGGT
This sequence comes from Actinomycetes bacterium, assembly GCA_021845725.1. Classification (GTDB taxonomy): domain Bacteria; phylum Actinomycetota; class Acidimicrobiia; order Acidimicrobiales; family RAAP-2; genus JAJYVT01. Next base: position 11,587 of record JAJZVL010000005.1, read on the forward strand.
CGACGTCGGTCCAGCCCCCCGCGCTAAGGGCGGCGCGTACCCGGGCGACGAATGGGCCGACCGCCTCGGTGCCGGCGTCGGCGAGGACGACAAGCGCGACGCCTGGTGCTGCGACGCCCGCCTCGTCGCCCACGCGGAGCGCCTGGCGCAGGGCTCCGGCAAGTGCGAGCCATCTCTCGCCCGGCGGTGCGGCCCCGCTCGTGGTGAGGAGCGCGACCGTGGACGACCACCCGTAGCGGGCGCCGCACGCCGCGACACGGGCGACGGTGTCTTCGATCATGGCGGTGGTCGAGAGCCCCGAGGGCAGGTCGACCGCGGTTCTGAGCGATGCGACCGACGCTCGTAGTGCGATGGCGCACATGGCTCCGAGCGCGTGGGAGGTCGTCGTCTCGAGGTCGGGCGGCTCGCCGTAGACGCCGGGCGGCCGGTGGAGGAGGGCCCGCGCCGTCTCGGGCATCACGGCGGCACCGCCCAGCCCGAACACCTGCGGCCCGGTACCGGCGCCCTGGCCCGTCCCGTCCGCGGTTCCGAGCACGAGCCACGCTTCTTGGAGCCGGTGGCGTTCTGAGACGTCGGCGAGCAGCCGATAGGCCCAAGAGACCCCGTCGCCGCTGGAGAGGATCTCCGCGGCCCCGAGGAGGTCCTCTTCGATCGTGGACGGCGAGTCGACCATTGTTTTCTCTTACCTGCCCCTCCGCACGCTGTCGCGACCGGCCCTCTCGCGTGGCACTGCAGCGCCGATTGTAAGGCGAACGCCAGCGCGTCACGGGGATTTCATGCAGGGCTCCTGGCACAAGGTGCCCCAGGCGCGCGGCTGCATGTCGGCCGCATTGGCACAGCGGGTGGGAAGAGATGGTCTTTGCAGTACGGTTGCTCCGTGGTGGACGCGGTGGGCGCGGCACGGTGGAAGAGCGCATCGGTCGACGACGTGCTTCGCACCGCGCTCGACCTGTGCCTCGGCCTCGGTGCCTTCGTCGTGAGCATGACAGGCGCCGTGCAGCGCGTCCTCTCCGATTCCATGCCGCCGGAGGACGGCTCGCGTCGCGTCGACGTGCTCGCACGGAACTGCCTCTCTCACCCGGCGTCGCATGGCCGTGACCTCTTCTGGAACGCGGAGGTGTCCACAGAAGCGGGTTCGGCAGACCGTTCTCTCGCGTGCGTCGTCATGCCGGTGTGGTCGGGTGACACCGAGCTCGGGCTCCTCGGCGTGGTGGACACCTGGCTGCCAGAGCCAGACGGCTACCAGCGCGCGGGCCTCGCGCGATTGGCGACGGATCTGGCCCGGTTTCTCTGGCATGCGTCGGTCGCGCCGCCCCGCGCCGCCCCGGCGCCCACAGTCGAGGCCGCACCGACGCAGGCCCTCTCCGGCCCTCGGGCCGCACCGACGCAGGCCCTCTCCGGTGCGCACAGGCGCGTGCTCGTCGACGCGGCGGAGCTGGCCGCACATCTCGACGACGGGATCGTGTGCGTGGATGCCACAGGAACCGTCGTGCTGACGAACTGGGTTGCCGATGCCATCTACGGGCTCCCGCTCGGCCACACGCTCCTCGGAGCGCCGCTGCCGATGTCGAGCGCGATGAAGACCGAGGACGGCCAGGGGCTGACCCAGGATCTCCACCCTGCGATGCTCGTCCTGCGCGACGGTATGGCCAGGGAGTCCCACGTCACGATCGGCGAGGCCGGGCGAAGTCAGCGCCGCATCGCGATGTCCGCGAGGCCGTTGGAGGTCGAGGGTCGCCGTGGCGCGCTGGTGGTCCTGCACGACAGCACCGAAGAGTGGATGGAGCAGGAGCGCCTCACGCACTACGCGCTCTACGATCCGCTGACCGGCTTGGCGAACCGCTACCTCCTGCTCGAAGAGCTGCGGCGGATGCTCCAGGGCCTGGGCCGGCGGGGAGGCTCCGTGGCGCTCATCTACATGGACCTGGACGACTTCAAGCGGATCAACGACGAGCACGGGCACGACATGGGCGACCAGGTGCTCGGAGCGTTCGCCCGGCGGCTTCGTGGTGCAGTGCGCGGCGACGACGTCGTTTCCAGGCTCGGCGGCGACGAGTTCGTCGTCGCTCATGCCACGACGGAGCGACCACCTGATGGCGACCTCCTCGTCTCGCGCCTGCGGAAGGTGCTGAGCGCGCCCTTCAGCGTGCGCGGCATCGCGTTCGACGTCGGAGCCTCGATCGGCTGGGTGAGCACCGACACCGGGGACGTCGGGCCCGACGCTCTCCTGGCCAGAGCAGACCGAGCCATGTACCTGCACAAGCGCGGTCGCGCAGGCGGCCGGCGATCGAAGCCCTGAGGTTCGTACTCTCGTGCATATCGGGACGACCACCGCCGAGAACCTCCTGCGGGTGGCTCGTCGCGACACCGCGGCCGGAACGGCCTTCATCGCGCTCGATGCTGCCGGCCGCGCTTCGGAGATCATCTCCGTCCCGGAGCCCGGGTCCGCCGAAGGGCTCTCGGCGGACGAGCTCGCGGAGCTTGTCCGCCAGGCATCGGCAGATCCGGAGTTCGTCCACGCGCGGGTCTTCGTCCGCAGCAGCCGGGTAGGGCGCGCGGTGACCCTGGCGGTCGCCCCGCTCCGCGGCGGGGGTGGTCACGGCATGATCGGGCTCGTCGCCGAAGCTGATCGCCGCTTCGAGGCGGTGCACCTCGAGATCCTCGGACAGCTCGCCGAGCGACTTGTCCGCCACCTGGACGTGATCCAGCAGCTGGGCCGTGGCGGACACCTCGGAGGTGCCCTCGAGGATCCCCGAGCCGATGACCACGCCCCCGGGGTCGATGACCACGCCCCCGGGGTCGATGACCACGCCCCCGGGGTCGACGACCACGCCCCCGGGGTCGACGATCGAGATCTCGGCATCGACGGCAGGGACGAACGCGTCGGCGTGCTCCGCCGTAACGGGACGACGGTGCCGGAGGCCCCTGAGTTCCCGCTCGGCGTGGGTGCCCGCGCGCCTTCGGCGGTCCCGGACCAAGGGAGGCCCGACGTGGCCACGTCTTTCGCGGACGCACCGCTCTGGGCGGCGTGGTGGACCGAACGCGACCCGCTCACCGGTCTCGAGGGGCTCGGGAAATTCTTCAGCCGGGCTGGCCGGCTGCTCGCCCCCGGGGGCCGATCGGCGGGAACCTTCGTGCTCGTGGTCCTCGAATTGCCCGACGATCGGGCGCTGCAGCTCGCCGCCGGCGTCCTCGCGGATGTGCTCCGGAGCACCGATCCGGTCGGCCGGGTCGGGGAGCACCTGCTCGCGGCAGCGCTCCTGGTCGCAGATGGCAGCGACGACTCGGTCGAGCGACGGATCGCGACGTCCGTGGACTCGGCGCTCGACGGTCCGTCTGCGCTGCGCTCGGCGCATGTTACGGCGGCCCCCGGAGATGGTCGCGACGTCGACGAGCTGCTACGAGACGCGATCTTCGGGTTGCACCACCGACAGGCCGGCGGCGGCGGAGCCCCCTGGCGGGGGGCGGGGGGCTCCGCCGCTCGGCTCCCTATCCCCTGAGGCGACCTCGTGGGGAACTCGCCGAGCGCGCATGACCTGCGCACAGACGAGCACGGGGCACCCCTGGAGAGGCCGAGCGGTGATCCTCGCCGCCAAACATGCGGCTGGTTCGCTCTCCCATGCGTTCCGTTCCCCTCTGTGTTGGCTCCACGAGCCATCCGGGAACGCCTGAAAGGCGGCACGCCCGCGGCGGCCGATTCGGCGGTCCGGCTAGCTCATGGAGCCCCGTGACTTTGCGTCCCCACCTCACGGTGGGTTTGCCCTTTCGTCGGCGCCTGCACAAGCGCACCGAGGATGTGAATATACGCTCTTTGAAGCGGCGTTGCAAGTGGAAATTCGCTGCAAGGGCGCGCGGCCCGTTTCGGTAGGGTCCCCCCTCGTGGAGACCACCGGCGAGCATGCCAGCAGTGCGGGGGCCCCGAGCGTCCCCGGGACCCCCGCTGCGGCTCGGATCGGCCGTTCGGTCCGCCATCTCGTGCTCGGCGGCCGACGCTACGAGGTCGAGCACCGAGCGCTCGTCATGGGGATCTTGAACCGAACGCCCGACTCCTTCTACGACCGGGGCGCGACGTTCGCGCTCGACGCACTCGTTCGCCGCGCCGAGAAGCTGGTGGGGGAGGGCGCGGACCTCCTCGACGTGGGCGGGGTCAAGGCAGGCCCCGGTCCGGAGGTGGGCGAGGCAGAGGAGCTCGAGCGAGTCGTGCCGGCGATCGAGGCGATCACGGCCCGATTCGACGTTCCGGTCTCCGTCGACACGTGGAGGGCGAGCGTGGCGGAGGCCTCGTTCGAGGCCGGTGCCGTGGTCGGCAACGACATCAGCGGCTTCGCCGACCCCGCGTACCTCGGCGCCGCGGTCCGCGCAGGTGCGTCGGTCGTCGCGACCCACATCCGGCTTGCGCCTCGCGTCCCGGACCCCGATCCTGTCTACGTCGACGTCGTCGCCACGGTCGCGGGGTTCCTCGCGGGGCTCGCTGATCGCGCCATCGGAGCTGGCGTGCCCGCCGAAAGCGTGATCCTCGACGCCGGCCTCGATCTCGGAAAGAGCGCCGAGCACTCCCTCGCGCTGCTGCGGGCGTCGAATGTCCTTGCCGGCCTCGGGCACCCGCTCTTGCTGTCGGCGTCGAACAAGACCTTTCTCGGCGTCCGGCTCGGGCTCGACGTCACGGAGCGGCGCGAGGCGTCGCTTGCGGCGGCTGCGATCGGCGTCACGCTGGGCTGCCGGATCCTGCGCGTGCACGACGTCGCCGGGACCGTCCGCGCGCGCGACGCGCTGGCCGCAGTCCTCTCCGAGCGCGGGGGTGAACCGGTGCCTGCGCGCCGCGCCCGGTGAGCCCGGCCCGCGCAGGCGCTCGGCTCGACGCGCCGGTGCACCTCGTGCGCGGGGAGGACCCGGTCCTCGTGGCGCAGGCGGCTCGCACGCTCGTCGAGCAGTTGGCGGGCAGCCTCGAGCACTCGCTCGTCGTCGAGGAGCACGGCGTCGGAGACGACCTCGACGTCGCCGCGGTCGTGGACGCCTGCACGACGCCGCCATTCCTCGTCGATCGCCGAATCGTCGTCGTTCGCGACGCCGGACGCATCGGCACGGCGGAGGCCTCGAGGCTGGTCGCGGTTCTCGAGCACCCGCTCGCCTCCGTGCACCTCGTGCTCGTCTCGGGCGGCGGCACGATCCCGACGTCGCTGGTCAAGGCGGCGAGCGCGGTCGGCGGCGTGGTGGAGACGAGCGTGGGCAGGGGCCGCGAGCGCGGGCGGTGGATGGCCGACCAGCTTCGCCATGCGCCGGTGAAGCTGGATGCCGGCGCGGTTCGCCGGCTCGAGGAGCACCTTGGCGAGGATCTCGGACGGCTCGAAGGCCTTCTCCAGTCCCTGGCCGCCGCCTACGGCGAGGGCGCGAGGGTGAGCCCTGCGGTGCTCGAGCCGTTCCTCGGGGAGGCGGGAGCGGTGCCGCCATGGGAGCTCACCGACGCGATCGACTCGGGCGACGTCACCGGCGCGCTGAGGGCGCTCCGGCGGCTGCTCGCAGCGGGTCGCGCTTCACCGATGGTGGTCGCGATCCTGCACGGGCACTTCTCGGCGATGCTACGGCTCGACGGGGCCGACGTGGTCTCGGACGACGCCGCTGCGGCACTGCTCGGTGCCCGCAGCGCCTATGTGGCGAAGAAGGCGCTTGACGGCGCCCGCCGGCTCGGCAGCGAGCGCATCGGCCACGCGGTCACCCTCCTCGCCGACGCCGACCTCGACGTGAAGGGACGGACCGCTCTGCCGCCCGAGATGGTGCTCGAGATCCTTGTGGCCCGCCTGGCTCGGCTGGTCCGCGGTCGCGGCGGGATGCCACCTTCGGCACATGGCCGAGCCGGTCCTCGGGTGACCCGCGCCCGCCGATGATCATCTCGCAGGTGACCCGGTGACCCGGTGACCCGGAGCCGGACCCGGTGATCCGGAGCCGGTCACCCGTTGCGTCGCGGTGGCGAGCAGTCAGGAACCGAGCTTGGCGATGCGACGCATGAGACGGGACTTGCGGTTGGCGGCCTGGTTCTTGTGGATCACGCCTTGCGCGGCGGCCTTGTCGATGCGCTTCACCGCTGCCCGCAGCGCCTCGAGCGCAGTGGCCGCGTCGGCCTCCGCCGCGGCGAGGGCCGTCTTGGTCCGGGTACGCATCTCGGAGCGCACGGACTTGTTGCGAACGCGCCGGCGCTCGTTCTGCCGGTTGCGCTTGATCTGGGACTTGATGTTCGCCACGGTGCGGTTCCTCGGATCTTCGGTCGGGTGCCGCCGACCCGGCCGGCGGCGCGCGGCCCCGGGGGCTCGTCCCGGGATACGGCGGACCTCGATGCTAGCAGCGCGTGGACGCTGCGCCACGATCGCCCCCGCCACGATCGCCCCCGCCACGATCGCCCCCGCCACGATCGCCCCCGCCACGATCGCCCCCGCCCCGCTGCCGCTGCCGCTGCCGCTGCCGTCGGCAGCCCGCCACGAGCTCGGGCGCCGCCCGGCATGGGTCGTGCCCTCGTCGTCCGTTGTCTTGCCGGCCCCCACTACGATCGGTGCACCGTGTCCTCGCCCGGCGGGTTGGCACCCGGCAGTGTGCCAACGGAGCGCATCCGCAACTTCTCCATCATCAGCCACGTCGACCACGGCAAGTCGACGCTGTCGGACCGCATCCTGGAGCTGACCGGTGCCGTGGACCCGCGGCTGATGCGCGAGCAGTACCTCGATTCCATGGACATCGAGCGCGAGCGGGGCATCACGATCAAGGCGCAGAACGTCCGGGTGATCTACCGCGACCATGTGCTGCACCTCATCGACACCCCTGGGCATGTGGACTTCGGCTACGAGGTCAGTCGGTCGCTCGCCGCGTGCGAAGGGGCGGTGCTGCTGGTCGACGCGTCCCAGGGGATCCAGGCCCAGACGCTCGCGACGACCTACCAGGCGATGGAGCACGACCTCGAGATCGTGGCGGTGCTGAACAAGGTCGACCTGCCAGCCGCCGATCCCGAACGGGCGGCGAAGGAGATCGAGCAGGTGCTCGGGATCGCCGCGGGGGACATCCTGCGCATCTCGGCGAAGACCGGTCAGGGCGTTCCTGCCCTCCTCGACGCCATCGTCGAGCGGATCCCGCCGCCCAAGGGGGACCGCAGCGCACCGCTGCGGGCGCTGATCTTCGACTCCTCCTATGACCAGTACCGCGGGGTCGTGTCGTCGGCGCGCGTGGTCGACGGCGTGCTCTCGACCGGGAGACGCCTGCGGTTCATGCAGGCAGGCGGCGTGCACGAGGTCGAGGAGATCGGCGTACGAACCCCCGAGCCACGGCGCGCGGAAGAGCTCGGCCCCGGCGAGGTCGGCTACCTGATCGCGGGGATCAAGAACGTCGCCGAGGCGCGTTCCGGCGAGACGGTCACCGACGCGGCGTCTCCGGCCGCCGAGCCGCTCGCCGGCTACCGCGACCCGAAGCCGATGGTGTTCTGCGGGCTCTACCCGATCGACGGCGACGAGCTGCCCGACCTGCGTGACGCGCTCGACAAGCTGCAGCTGAACGACGCCAGTTTCACCTACGAGCCCGAGTCGTCGCATGCGCTCGGCTTCGGGTTCCGCTGCGGGTTCCTCGGCCTGCTGCACATGGAGATCATCCGCGAACGCCTCGAACGTGAGTTCGGCCTGTCGCTGATCGCGACCGCGCCGTCGGTGGAGTACCGCGCGTACCTGACGGACGGCACGGTCGTGGTGGTCGACAACCCGACGGACCTGCCCGACGCCGCGCGCATCGACCACGTGGACGAGCCGGTGCTGACGGCGACGGTGCTCACCCCTTCGGAGTACACCGGGGCGGTCATGGAGCTGTGCCAGAGCCGCCGCGGGGAGATGCAGAGGATGGAGTACCTCTCCCCCGAGCGGGTGGAGCTCGTCTACGCGATCCCCCTCGCCGAGGTGGTCGTCGACTTCTTCGACCAGCTGAAGAGCCGGACGAAGGGCTACGCCAGCCTCGACTACGAACCTGCGGGGTACGCGACGGCGAACCTCGTGCGCGTCGACCTGCTGATCAACCACATGCCGGTCGATGCCTTCTCGACCATCGTGCACCGCTCCCAGGCCGACTCCTACGGGCGGCGCATGACCGAGAAGCTGCGTGAGCTGATCCCCCGTCAGCTGTTCGACGTGCCGATCCAGGCGGCGATCGGGGGGCGCGTTGTCGCACGCGAGACCGTGAAGGCCCGTCGCAAGGACGTGCTGGCCAAGTGCTACGGCGGTGACATCACCCGAAAGCGCAAGCTCCTCGAGCGGCAGAAGGAGGGGAAGAAGCGGATGAAGAGCATCGGGCGAGTCGAGGTGCCTCAGGAGGCCTTCATCTCGGCCCTTCGCCTGGACGAGTGAGCGGGCTCCCCGAGACATGCTCTGGTGGAGAGCGAGGGACCTCCGCGCCTGCCGCCGGTGCGAGCAGCGGCCGGCGCACCTTGGCACTCGGTAAAATCGAGTGCCAGAGACACCGCCATCAACGGAGAGACGCCATGCCCGACACCCAGGACCTCGACCGCCGAAAGGCCGCGATCCTCGAGGCAGTCGTGACCGAGTACATCGGGACCGCCCAGCCGGTCGGGTCTCATCATGTCGCCCGGGCCGCGGGGATCAACGTCTCGTCCGCGACGATCCGCTCGGAGATGGTCGCCCTCGAACGCGAGGGGTACCTCGTCCAGCCGCACACGAGTGCCGGGCGGGTCCCGACCGACAAGGGCTACCGGTTCTTCGTGGACCAGCTGGCCGAGCCGGGCGTCCTCGGGCCCGCGCAGCGCCACAAGGTGAGCAGGTTCTTCGAGCAGGTCCACGGCGAGATGGAGGAGCTGCTCGAGCGGACGTCGGGCCTCTTGTCCGACCTGACCTCCTACGCCTCCGTCGTGGTTCCACCGAGCCACGACGCCGCCGTGGTGCGCTCGGTGCAGCTCGTGGGCCTGGGGGCGCGCGTGGCGCTGCTCGTGGCCGTGCTGGCGGACGGCGCAGTGGAGAAGCGGGCGATCGAGCTGCCCGAGGAGGTCCCCGACGAGGTGCTCGCCGTCGCGTCGGGCCGCCTTCAGGCTGCCGCGCAGGGGCATCCCCTCGGTTCCGTCCACATCGCGGAGCCGAGCGGTGACGCCGCGGTCGACCGGGTGGTTTCCCTCGCAGAGTCGGCGCTCGGAGACCTGGCGGGCGAGGCGCACGACCGGATCTTCGTGGGAGGGCCCTCTCGCCTTGCCGCAGCGTTCGATGCGGTCGACACGGTCCGCGCGGTGCTCGCCACCTTGGAGCAGCAGCTCGTCGTGGTGTCGCTGCTGCGCGACGTGCTCGAGCGGGGCCTGTCCGTCGCGATCGGCACCGAGCACGGCTACGAGCCGCTGTCGGCGTGCGCTGTCGTCGTCGCCCCGGTCTCCGTTGACGGACAGCTGGGTGGTGCCGTGGGCCTCGTCGGTCCCACGCGCATGAACTATCCCCAGGCCCTCGCCGCGGCACGGGTCGTGGGGGAGCAGCTCGGAGACCGGCTCCGCGCGACGCTCGACGCCGGATCTTCCGCGCGCCCGGTGCGCGAGACTCGTCCGAGGAGGCGTGCACGTGGCAGGCGCTGAGACGATGGGTGATCTCTACGAGCTCCTCGGCGTCCGGCCCGACGCGACCGACGAGGAGATCAAGCGGGCCTACCGGCGCCGCGCGCGGGAGTTCCATCCGGACGCGAACGGCGGCGATCCCGATCTCGAGGCCAAGTTCAAGGAGATCTCGTTCGCGTACGAGGTCCTGCGCGATCCCGAGCGGCGTGCTCGCTACGACCGCTTCGGGGCGGCGAGCTTCCGCGGCGGGCCTGCCCCCGGTCCGAGCAGCGCGGGCAGCGGTTTCGGCTTCGACAGCGGCCTTTCGGATCTCTTCGAGATGTTCTTCGGGACGATGGCGGGGGCCCCACGTGCTGCCAGGCGCCGCGGTCCCCAGCCGGGTAGTGACGCCGAGGTCACCTTGCACCTGAACCTCGTCGAGGCGGTCTTCGGCGCCCAGAAGCAGCTCTCCGTACGCCTTCCGGTCAGCTGCGACGTGTGCGGCGGAAGCGGAGCGGCGCTCGGCACCCAGCCGATCGTGTGCAGCGACTGCCAGGGAACCGGCGAGATCCGACGCCTCCGCAATTCGTTGCTGGGCCAGGTCGTGACGATGGTCGGGTGCTCCAAGTGCCAGGGGACCGGCGAGGTGATCGCCGACCCCTGCCAGGCGTGCCGGGGCGAGGGCCGGCGAATGGAGGACCGCGAGCTCACGGTCGAGGTTCCCGCCGGCGTGGACGATGGCTCCACGCTTCGCCTGGCTGGGCGCGGGCCGGCCGGGCCACGCGGCGGCCCCAACGGCTCGCTGTTCGTGCATCTCGTCGTCGAGCCCGACGAGCGGTTCGAGCGCGCCGGTGACGACCTCCACACGACCCTGCACGTCGGCATGGCCCAGGCCGCGCTCGGCACCTCGCTCGACGTCGAGACGCTCGACGGCCCCCGACAGGTCGGGGTCGCCGCGGGCACGCAGGCCGGTTCGGTGGTCCGGCTGCGCGGGCTCGGCGTGCCGCACCTGCGCGGCCGTGGCAGGGGGGACCTCTACGTCCATCTCGCGGTCGACACGCCGACCGACCTCACCCCTCGTCAGCGCGAGCTCCTCGGTCAGCTCGCCGCGGAGCGCGGCGAGGAGGTCCACGGTCACGACGGGGTCTTCTCCCGCATCCGCTCGGCCCTTGGCTGACGCTCCCCACGGCGCCGGCACAGGCGTCGCGGTCCGTCGGCGCGCCGTCACCCAGGTGCTCGTCGCCGATCCGGCGGCCCCAGTCCTCGGGGCCGCCGACGCGCACCATCTCGAGCGCGTCCTGCGGCTTGGCGTCGGAGAGGTGGTGGTGGCGACCGACGGGCTGGGTCGCTGGACCCGCTGTCGCTACCGGGGCGCGGGAATGCTCGAGGTCGACGGGCCGGTCGAGCTCGACGCGGCGCCGGCGCCGCCACTGACCGTGGCGTTCGCTCCGGTGAAGGCCGAGCGTCCCGAGTGGGTCGTCCAGAAGCTGACCGAGCTCGGCGTCGATCGCATCGTCGTCCTCTCCACCGCGCGGTCGGTCGTCCGCTGGGACCCCGGGCGCGCCGGTGCCGCGCTCGAGCGGCTGCGCCGGGTGGCCTCGGGGGCTGCGGCCCAGGCGCGTCGGGTATGGCTGCCGGAGGTCGCCGGGATCGTCGGGATCGCGGACCTCGAACGCTCGGGGCTTGCACTCGCCGAGCCCGGGGGTCAGCCGCTGACTCCGGCGCTCACCGGCATCGCGGTCGGGCCCGAAGGGGGATGGAGCCCCGAGGAGCTCTCGTCGGGGCTGCCGACGGTGGGGCTCGCGGCGCACGTGCTGCGCGCCGAGACCGCCGCGGTTGCCGCGGGGGTGCTTCTTGGAGCCTTGCGCGCCGGTACCGTGTCACGGCAGAAGCTATGAGTGCCCGACAGGACATCGCGGTGGGAGTATGACGACGATGGCGGACGAGCAGGTGCGCTGGCTCAGCACCAAGGACGCGTCGGCACGCCTCGGGGTGACGCTGCGGAGCCTCTACCGTTTCATCGACGGGGGGGAGCTCGCGGCCTATAAGTTCGGGCGAGTGATCCGCTTGAAGGAGGAGGACGTCGACCGGTTCATCGAGTCGTGCCGGATCGCGCCCGGCGATCTCGAGCACCTCCTCCCGCCGCGGCGTTCGAGCAACGGGACAGAGCCCTGACGCCGACCGACTGCCTGTTCTGCCGGATCGTGGCCGGCGAGGTGCCTGCCGATGTCGTGCATGCCACCGACCGCACGGTCGCCTTCCGTGACATCCAGCCCCAGGCGCCGGTGCACGTGCTCGTCGTGCCGCGCCGTCATGTCGCCCACGCAGGCCTGTTGACCGAGGAGCACGCCGAGGATCTCGCGGCGATGTTCGCTGCGGCACGTGCAGTGGCGGAGGCGGAGGGCATCGCCGGGGCCGAGCGTGGCTACCGATTGGTGCTGAACGTGGGAAGGGATGCGCTGAACTCCGTGCCGCACCTGCATCTCCACGTGATCGGCGGCCGGCAGATGACGTGGCCGCCCGGGTGACCCACGCGGAGCGCGCGGCGGCCTCGCAGGCGGTCCGAGAGGCGGACACCGGCGCGGGCGCCGGAGCCGGAGAGGTGACGACCGCCCGGCGAGAGACCATGGTGCCGAACACGCACCTCATGGCCAGCTTGCTCGGTCCCCACGACGAGCTGCTGCGGCTCGTCGAGCGCGCGTTCCCCGAGGATCGGATCGCCGTGCAGGGGAACCGCATCGCGGTCGACGGTCCCGAGGCGGAGCAGCTGTCGCGGCTCTTCGAAGAGCTGGTCGTCGTGCTCGAGTCGGGCCAGGGTCTCGACGCTGCGAAGGTGCGCCGGACCATCGACATGGTGCGTGAGGACGTGAGCCCCTCCGAGGTGTTCAACGTCGAGGTGGTGCGTGCAGCCCGGGGCCGCTCGGTACGCCCTTACACGGCCGGGCAGAAGCGCTACACCGACGCGATCTGCGCGAGCACGGTCACCTTCGGCATCGGGCCCGCGGGGACGGGGAAGTCCTACCTGGCTGTCGCGCACGCCGTGCAGGCGTTGCAGACCCGCGCGGTCAACCGCATCATCCTCACGCGCCCGGCCGTCGAGGCGGGCGAGCGCCTCGGTTTCCTTCCCGGCGACCTGATGGCCAAGGTCGACCCGTACCTGCGCCCTCTCTACGACGCGCTCTACGACCTCTTGGAGCCCGACGGCGCCCAGCGGCTGATGGATCGGGGAACCATCGAGGTGGCGCCGCTCGCGTTCATGCGAGGTCGCACGTTGAACAACTCGTTCATCATCCTCGACGAGGCCCAGAACACGACCCCCGAGCAGATGAAGATGTTCCTCACCCGCATCGGCTTCGGCTCGAAGTGCGTCGTGACCGGCGACGTCACCCAGATCGACGTGGCGGGCGCACGCTCGGGGCTTGTCGGGCTGGACCGGGTGCTCGGCGAGGTGCCGGGTGTCGCCTTCGTCCACCTGACGCGCCGTGACGTCGTCCGGCACCAGATCGTCGCGGACATCATCCGCGCCTACGAGGAGGCAGAGCGCCCCCGCGATGGCGGTTGATGTCTACGCGGCCGACGAGCAGGAAGAACGCGCCGTCGACCTGGATCGATGGGCCGGTCTCGCGCGCTCGGTCCTCGAGGATCGCCGTGTTCCAGGCGAGGTCGAGGTGTCGCTCCTCTTCGTCGACGAGCCCTCCATCGCCGCCTTGAACGAGCAGTTCCTCGGGCGCAAGGGCCCCACCGACGTGCTCGCGTTCCCGATCGAGGACGAGCCTCTGCCCGCAGGACGGTCTCCGGACTCGGGAGGGATCGGTCCGGGCGCCGACGCCGAGGTGGAGCCGCTCACCTTGCTCGGCGACGTGGTGATCTGTCCTGCCGTTGCCGCGCGCAACGCCATGGAGCACGGGGTGACCATGGACGACGAGCTCGCGCTCCTCGTGGTCCACGGGCTCCTTCACCTGCTCGGGATGGACCATGAGACAGATCAGGAGGCGGAGGCCATGGAGCACTTGGAGCGCGAGCTGCTGGCCCGTCACCACGAGGGTGGCGGATCGCCGTGACCCCGACGCCCGTCGTCGCGAGCGCGGGGCTCCACGCGACCGACTGGGTGCTGCTCGCGGTCATCGTGGTCCTCCTGGCTGCGTCCGGTCTCTTCGCTCTGGCAGAGACGAGCCTCGTCCGGACGAGCAGGGTGAAAGCGAAGGCCCTCTTGGACGAGCACCGCCGCGGGGCGCGCCAGCTCGTGCGCCTCGTCGAGCACCCCGAGCAGTTCTTGAACCCGGTGCTGCTCCTCGTGCTGGTCTGCCAGCTGGTCTCCGCGACCCTCGTCGGGGTGATCGCCTCCGCGTGGCTCGGCGCGTGGGGCGTCGCGGTGGGGACCGTCTTCGAGGTCGTGGTCATCTTCGTCCTCTTCGAGGCGGTGCCGAAGAACTGGGCGGTGCACAACTCCGAGCGCGCCGCGCTGTTCAGCGCGCCGATCGTCGCGGCCCTCGTGCGGTTCCTGCCGGTGCGGGCGATCTCGGCGGTGTTGGTCGGCCTCGCCAACCTGCTCATCGGCCGCCGGGGTGCGGCCGACGTCCCCGCGTCGCGGGTGACCGAGTCCGAGCTCCTGGCCATGGCCGACGTCGCGCAGGCAGAGGACGTGATCGAGCTCCAGGAGCGGACCTTCATCCACTCCATCATCGACTTCGGCGACGCGGTGGTGCGCGAAGTGATGGTGCCGCGCCTCGACATGTTCACGTTGGACGGCAGCGTCACCGTCCACGATGCGCTGGAAAAGGTGCTCGCCGCGGGGCGCAGCCGTGTCCCGGTCCATGACGGCGACGTGGACGACGTCGTCGGCATCGCCTATGCGAAGGACCTCATGGCCGTGGAGCACGAAGGGCACGGCGACGAGCCCGTGCGCTCCCACCTGCGGCCGGCTCACTTCGTTCCCGAGACCAAGCGGCTCACCGCGCTGCTACGTGAGATGCAGGAGGCGAAGTTCCACATGTCCATCGTGGTCGACGAGTACGGCAGCGTCGTCGGGCTCGTCACCTTGGAGGACCTCATCGAGGAGCTGGTCGGCGAGATCGTCGACGAGTACGACGTCGAGGAGCCGGTCGTCGAGACCCTTCCCGATGGCAGCGTGGTCGTCACCGGCCGCATGGCGATCGACGACGTGGACGACCTTCTGGGCACCGAGCTTCCTCAGGAGGGGTGGGACACCGTCGGAGGCCTCCTGCTCGGGGTGAGCGGGCACGTCCCGGTCGAGGGGGAGTCCGTCGACGTCGACGGTGTCCGGCTCGTGGCCGAGCGGGTGCAGGGACGGCGCATCTCCAGGGTACGGATCGAGCGCACCGCGCGGCCGGCCGCCCCCGAGGACCCCGAGGGGTGAGCGGCGCGTGAAGTCCGGGTTCGCCTCCGTCGTCGGCCGCCCGAACGTGGGGAAGTCGACGCTCGTGAACCGGATGGTCGGCACGAAGGTCTCGATCGTCTCTTCGAGACCGAACACCACGCGCCATACCGTCCGCGGGGTCGTCCAGCGTCCGGGCGCACAGGTCGTGCTCGTGGACACTCCTGGCTTCCACCGCCCGCGCACCCTGCTCGGCGAACGCCTTCTCGAGGCGGCCGGCGCCTCGCTCGGCGACGTGGACGTGGTGGTCGTGGCGCTGGATGCCACCGCTCCGATCGGCCGCGGGGATCGGCTCGTGCTCACGCGGGTGATCGAGGCGTCACGTGGGCAGCGGGAGGACGCCACCGGCCGCTTTCCGCAAGACGCGCAACGCGCGGGCCGGCCTGGGGAGCTTCTCGTGGCACTGAACAAAGTCGACCGTGTTCGCCCGGCGCAGCTCCTCGAGCAGCTCGCGTCGGTGGCAGCATGTGTCGCAGAGCTCGGCGGCGGCGAGTCGGTGGAGTATTTTCCTCTTTCGGCGCTCACCGGGGAGGGCGTGGACGAGCTTCGAGACACGCTCGTCGAGCGGCTCCCCGAGGGTCCCATGTACTACCCCGAGGAGATGGTGACCGACACGCCCGAGGCGCTCCAGGTGGCCGAGCTCGTACGCGAGCAGCTGCTGCGCCGCGCGCGCGAGGAGCTCCCGCACTCGATCGCCTGCCAGGTGACCGAGTGGGAGTGGCCCCGGATCCGCTGCGAGATTGTGGTGGAGCGGGACTCCCAGAAAGGGATCGTCATCGGGCGCGGGGGGGAGGTGCTGAAGGACGTCGGCATTGCGGTGAGAAAGCAGCTGCCGCCGGGCGCGTACCTCGAGCTGCACGTACGCGTGGAGAAGCGCTGGCAGCAGCGTCCCGATGCTCTGGACCGTCTCGGCCTGTGAGGTGACCGCACCCGATGCTCACCACCATCACCCTTCTCACGAGCAAGCTGGTCCGATCGCAGTCCGGCCGCCTGGTGCTCCTTGGTGCGGTGTGCCTCTTCGCGGGGGCGGGCGCGTTCGCCGTGACCCAGCATCTCGCTTTCGGGACCTCGCTCTATTGGGCGATCACCACGGCGACCACCGTCGGGTACGGCGACATCACCCCGAAGAACCCCATCGGGCGGGTGGTCGCCTCCATCGTGATGCTCACGACGATCCCGCTGTTCGCCTCGGCATTCGCGCTCTTCGCGGGCACCGTGGCCTCGGCCCACCTGCGTAGGCTCCTCGGGATGGACCGGCACGAGGCGACGGGCGGCGAGGTCGTGGTCATCGGTGGCCACCCGGCGATCCCGCCCGCGGTCGGCGAGCTGGTCACCGCCGGGCGTGACGTCGTCGTCGTGACCACATCCGACCGCTCGATCTTCCCTGACCAGGTGCGCGTGGTCGCCGCCGACCCGACCAGCGAGGAAGCGGTGCGCCGAGCGCACCCTGAGCGCGCGTCGCAGGTGCTCGTCGCGGGCGCAGACGACGCCGCCGTCCTGGTGAGCGCCGTCCTGGTGCACCAGATCGCTCCGCACACGCCCGTGATCGCCATCGCGACCTCGCCGAACGTCTGCCGCGCGCTGCGCGACATCGGCGTCGACGCGGTGTCGGGTGAGGAGCTGCTGGCCCACACGGTCGCCAAGTCGATGGAGGCGCCCCATGCCGGAGAGCTGCTCCTGCGGATCCTCGGCTCCGAGGGCTACCAGCTGAAGGAGGTCGACGTCGGCGAAGACGCCGCAGGGCACCTGCTGAGCGAGACCCGCGACCGCGTTCGTGGAGTCGTCCTCGGGGCGGTCCATGCCGGGCGCGTGGTCATCGGAGTGGTGGAGGACCCGAGGCTCGAGCGAGGCGACCGGCTCCTCGTGCTCGAGCCCGAGCGCTGATCACCAGGGACCCGACGCGGATCTTCAAGCAGAAGGCGGGGACGCCGGCGGTGGCGCGCCAGCCCCGAGGTGGCGTGCGAGGTCTTCGAGGAGCGTCTTGGAGACCTCGGGGTCGATGACGAGGTTCTTCCGGGTGGCTTCGCGCGTCTCGGTCACGATCCCGGCGTCGCGGAGGAGCTTTACGTGATTGCTCACGGTCGGCTGCGCGAGACCGAAGCGCTGGGCGAGCTCGGTGACGGTGCGCGGCTTCGTGCGCAGGCTGTCGACGATGGCGAGCCGCGTCGGGTCGGACAGCGCGCGCAGGCGGCGTGAGAGCTCCTCGTTGCGCCCGCGCGCTGCGTGACCCGGCTCGTCGGCCCGGATCCCGAGCACCACGTAGCCTGGAAGGTCGTAGAGGAGCCCGAGGTGGGCGAAGTAGGCGGGGACGACGACGATCTCTCCCTGCGGCGCAAGGGCGGCGATGACGTGCTCGGCGTTCTCGCCGAAGTGCGGAGAGCTCCTCACGAGGTCTCGCCAGCCGGCGCCCTTGGAGAGCATCGCCTGCTTCGCCCCGACGGTCTCGGCCACCGCAGGCCGGCCGTCGGTCTCCCAGGATTCCGCTGCCGCGTCCCAGACCTGCCGGACGGTGTCCACGAACCGGCGGCGTACCTCCGCAGACCGGCGCAGGCGTGAGAGGCGCTGGAGCGCGATCCGCCGGTCCTCGCTCGTCTCGGCCGCGAGCGGCCAGTCCTTCGCGCCCGAGGGAACGGACGCGCACAGCTCCGGGAGCCCCGCGAGCAGCGCCGAGGCGTCGTCGCCGAAGAGGAGCCCGCCGTGGTGGGCCACGAGCACCAGCTCGGTGAAGGCGCCGTACATGGGCGACTTGGCGGTCTGCCCCTCGTCCGCCCACATCGCGTGCACGACTTCGAGCAGCTCGGGGTGCTGCACCTCGTAGAGCGCGTGCAGCGCAGGGTGATCGGCTCGAAAGTCCTCGCGCAGCGCCGAGTGGAGAAGCCACTCGAGCTCGATCGCGACGGACGGGCGCACGTCGACCTTGTGCTGGGTGGCCTCACCTCGCTCGACAATCGGCATAGTCAGATCACTATATCCATGTATAGCTGCATCCCTATCAAAACCTGCTATACTCCATCACATGACACGGCAACACTGGTCCACGACGAACAAGCTCGCTGCACAGAGGAGTGCGGACCTGCGTCGCCTGGCGACGCTGCGCCATCGCGGGGAGACCTCCGCTCTCGAGGAAGCGTCCCGGCAGGTCCTGCCTGCTCCAGGCCGCATCCTCTTGGAGGGCGGGTGGCGCCTGCGAGGGGACGGATCGCCTCGGAACGCCTCGCGTCGGCGCGCGGCCTGACGACCCTGGCCGCCCCGGGCGCCGTGGTCCGTCCAACCGCTCGAGACGGCGCACCGACGGGTCAGCCCTCTGCCTGTTCGGTCAAGACTTGGCTCAAGAACCTGACCACTTCGTCACGGTTGACGGTCCGGCGCATCGGGGGCAGCGACTCGAGCAGCACCTTGCGGTAGCCGGCGGTGGCGAGCCTGGAGTCCAGCACCGCCACCACACCCCGGTCGGTGGCGCTCCGGATGAGCCGTCCCACCCCTTGCGCGAGAAGCGCGGCGGCGCGTGGAAGGTCGACGAGGGCGAACGCCGCCGCCCCCGCGCGTTCGCGTCGCGCGTCGAGCAGCGGATCCCCGGGCCGGCCGAAGGGGAGCCGGTCCAGCGTCACGAGGCTCAGGGCACGGCCGGGAACATCGACGCCCTGCCAGAATCCGAGCGTGGCGAACAAGCACGAGGTCTCGTCGCCTGAGAACTCCTCGAGCAGCTTGGGCTTCGGGAGATCCCCTTGCACGAGCACGGTGAACGCCAGACGCCCGGCGAGCGCTGACGCCGCTTCGACCGCTGCCTGCCGGCTCGTGAAGAGGGCGAGCGTCCTTCCGCCGGCCGCCGAGATGAGCGCGGCGAGCTCCTCGAGCATCGCTGCCCTCGCACCCTCGCGCCGGGGGTCCGGGAGGTGGCGGGCCACGTAGAGCAGGGCGTGGGAGCGGAAGTCGAACGGGCTGCCGACGTCGAGCTGATCGACCTCGAAGTCATCGAGCCGCAGTCGGGCGGCGAGGCCCGTGGGGACGGTCGCGCTGGTGAGCACCGAGCGCACCGAGCCCCACAGCGTGGTGGCGAGCACTGGACCGACGTCGACGGGGGACAGCCTGAGGACCGGCGCACGCGGGCTGCCGTCGATCCACACGACGTCCGTCTCGCCGGGGGCGAGGAGCCGCGAGAGGTCCCCTTCGAGATGTGCCGCAGCGGTGAGCGCTCTGGCCACGGCTGCGGCGTCTCCGGCGCCCTTGGCCTTGGCGCCCCCGGGCCCGCCGGCCTTGGCGCCCCCGGCCTTGGCGCCCCCGGTCCGCCGGCCTGCCCGCTCGCCGGCCCCCACCTCGGTGGCGAGGCGGCTTCGCAGCCGTTCGAGCCGAGCGCGGAGCAGCTCGAGGACCGAGGACAGCTCTGTGCTCGATGGCTCGTCGCCGGAGGCGGTCCCGAGGCGCGGTCCTGTACCGTTCGTGCTCGCAGCCTCGGCACCGCCGGTGGGTACCCCGAAGAGATGGCGGTCGTGTCCGCCCGGGCGCGCGTCGGTGCGGGCCGGGTGCGCTCCTCCGGCAGCTCCCTTCGGAGCGAGCACACGCCGCCCGACGTGCTCGGCCAGGAGCACCCGGAGCCGTTCGGCCACGTCTTCGAGCCCGTAGGTCTCGCCGTCGTCGAGCAGCGCGCGCGCCGAGGCGCCCAGCGCGCGCAGCCGGCCCGGCGCGAGGTCCACGCCCAGGCTCTGGGTCATCACGTCCTCGAGCTCGTGCGCCTCGTCGAAGACGACGACGTCGTGTGGCGGCAGGACCGCACCGCCGCTCGCCAGGTGTGCGCCGTAGAGGTGGGTGTTCACCACGACGATGTCGGCTTCCGCCGCACGCTGGCGCGCCCGCTCTGCGAAGCAGCGGGATCCCTCAGGGCAGCGGTGCGCGCCCGGGCACTCCCTCGTCCCCACGCTCATCATGTCCCACGCTCGTGCATGCGGCTCGAAGTCGAGGTCCGCCCGGTCGCCCGTGGCGGTCTCGTGCGACCACGCCAGAAGGCGGCGAACGTCCTCGACGAGCCGCCCTTCGTCGCCGGCCCAGGAGCGCTCCGCTGCAGTGCCGAGGTCCTGCTGCACACCGCGGCCGCCCACCTCCGCGGCTCGCTCGAGGCAGAGGTAGTTCGCCCGCCCCTTCAAGACGGCGAACGACACCGGCCGTCCGAGGGCTCGCGAGATCGCAGGCAGGTCCTTTCCTGCGAGCTGGTCCTGGAGGGCTTTGGTCGCGGTGGCGACCACGACGCGCGCGTCGGACACGACCGCGGGGACGAGGTATGCGAGCGACTTGCCCGTGCCCGTGCCGGCGCGCACGACCAGATGGCGGCCTGAGGAGATGGCGTTGGCGACCGCACGAGCCATCTGCAGCTGCCCCGGTCGGTCCTCTCCTCCGCCTGGCAGGGTCTTGGTCACCTCCTCGAGGACCTGGGCGATGTCGGCGACCATGCCCTATGACCGTAGCGGGGCCGCGAGCCGGCCCTCGTGGTGCGGTCACGTAGGGTGGTGCCCCGTGAAGGGCGTCCTCCTCGCCGGCGGGACCGGCTCGCGCCTGTACCCGCTCACCAGGATCACCAACAAGCACCTGCTGCCGATCTACGACCGTCCGATGGTCCAGTGGGCCATCGAGGCCGTGGTGAGCGCAGGGATCCAGGACATCATGCTCGTCACCGGGGGCACGCACGCGGGGGAGTTCCTGCGGCTCCTCGGCAACGGCCACGAGTTCGGCATCGAGCGCCTGAGCTACGCGTACCAGGAGCGCCCCGGGGGCATCGCAGAAGCGCTCGGGCTCGCCGAGCGCTTCTGCGACGGAGAGCCCGTGCTCGTCATGCTCGCGGACAACGTCGTCGAGCGCTCGATCCGTCCGATGGTCGAGGCGTTCCAAGCGCGCCCTGAGGGAGCGCGGGTCCTGCTCACGCCCGTAGAAGAACCCGAGCACCTCCGTCATCTCGGAGTCCCCGAGCTCGACGAGGCCGGTCGGGTGGTGCGCATCGTCGAGAAGCCCGAGGACCCGCCCTCGCATTTCGGGGTCACGGGCATCTACTGCTACGACGCCGGGGTCTTCGACGTGATCAAGGTGCTCGAGCCCTCCGGCCGCGGCGAGCTCGAGATCACCGACGTGAACAACCACTACGTCGCCCAGGGGTCGATGCGCTACGACGTCTTGGAGGGGTTCTGGGGCGACGCGGGAGAGTCGATCGACGCGTACTACTCGGTGAACGACTTCGTCCGTGCCTACGGCGCGAACAAGGCCTGACCGGCACCTGGCGGTTCAGGCAGCTCCCGCTCGCCGCGGCGTGCCGCCCGCCGAACGCTGGCTGCGATCCCGGGTCCGTCGAGACCGAGCTCTGCGAGGATCGCATCGGGCTTGCCCTGCGGGAGGAAGGCGCGCGGGATCCCCAGGGACACGACCGGCGGTGCAACTCGGTCGGCCTCCTCGGCCGAGCGCGCGATCGCGACCGCCAAGAAGGTGCCCGCGCCGCCCGTCCTCAGCCCGTCCTCGGCGGTCACCACGAGGCTGTGGTGCATCGCGTCGGCGATCATCATCTCGTGGGGTGGGCTCACCGCGCGCACGTCCCACAGCGTCGCATCGATGCCTGTTGCCTCGAGCTCCTGAGCGGCTTCCTCACATGCGGCCAGGAGCTTGCCGACACCGAGGAGGCACACCGACCCGTCACCCTGACGCACGAGCCGGGCATCGAGACCACGGCCGGGCTCGGCGTGGTGGGCAGGGGTGGACGGGTAGCGGATCGTCACGGGTCCTCGCAGGTCGATCGCCGTCTCGAGCATGGCCTCGAGGTCCTCGGCGCTCGAGGGGGCGAGCACGGTCATGCCCGGCACGCAGAGCGAGAGCACCAAGTCGAAGATGCCGTGGTGGCTCGGGCCGTTGTCCCCCGTGATCCCGGCCCGGTCGAGGGCGAACACGACGGGCAGCCGGTGCAGTGCGACGTCGAGGTTCATCTGGTCGAAGGCGCGTGACAGGAACGTCGAGTACACCGCGACCACCGGGTGCAGCCCGCCCATCGCCATGCCCGCGGCGGCGGTGACCTCGTGCTGCTCCGCGATTCCCACGTCGAAGAACCGCTCGGGGAAGCGCGCCTGGAAGGGGAGCAGCCCGGTCGGACCGGGCATCGCCGCCGTGAGCGCGACCACCTCGGGCCGGCGCTCGGCGATGCGGACGAGCGCACGGGCGAAGGCGTCGGTGTACGTGCTCGCAGCGCCGGTGGAGAGCCCCGTGGCTTCCGCGGGGTCACGCGGCTCGGAAGGAGCCGCCGGCCGGGTCGTGACCCGCGCCGGTGAGGGTGGCGGCTGAGCCGGAGACGTCGGAGACGTCGACGGCTCAGGGCGGGGCATGGCCTTGACGTCGTGCAGGCACTGCACCTCGTCCTCTTCTGCAGGCGCGTAGCCGCGACCTTTCTGGGTGAGCACGTGGACCACGATCGGGCCGTCCCACTCGGAAGCGCGCAGGAGCGCCTGCTCGGTCTGGGCGACGTCGTGGCCGTCGATCGGGCCTGCGTAGCGGACGCCGAGCGTCTCGAAGAAGATGTGCGGCGACACCACTTCGCGCAGACCGCTGGTGAGCCCGTGCACGCCGCTGTACGCGAGGTCGCCGACCCCGGGGATGTCGCGCAGCATGTTGCGCAGCCGCTGGCGCGTCTGGACGTAGGTCGGGTTCAAACGCAGCGAGGTGACCCCCCGCGAGAGCAGCGAGACCGTCGGCGCGTACGAGCGGCCGTTGTCGTTCAGGACGATCAGCACTCGGCTGCCGGAGTGGCCGAGGTTGTTCAGCGCCTCGTACGCCATGCCGCCGGTGAGCGCCCCGTCGCCGACGACCGCGACGATGCGGCGGTCCCCTCCGGCACCGACGAGCAGGCCCTCGAGCGTCCATGCGCTCGCGAGCCCGTGCGCGTACGACAGCACGGTCGAGGCGTGGCTGTTCTCGATCCAGTCGTGGTCGGACTCGGCGCGGTTGGGGTACCCCGAGAGCCCCCCCTTCTGCCGGAGCGAGCGGAAGCCGTACCGCCTGCCGGTGACCAGCTTGTGGATGTACGCCTGGTGGCCGGTGTCCCAGAGCAGGGCGTCGCGAGGCGACTCGAAGACGCGGTGAAGGGCGAGCGTGAGCTCGACGACACCGAGGTTCGAGCCGAGGTGACCGCCGGTCGTGGTCACTGACTCGACGATGAATGCGCGGATCTCCTCGGCGAGCTCAGCGAGCTCCTCGTAGGAGAGGGAGCGGAGGTCAGCCGGGGTCTCGATGCGGGGCAGGATCGTCATCTCGATAAGAGCACCGGGCCGGTCGTACCGGCCGCGCGGCCCACGCTACCCCGTCCGTGCGTCCCGGCTCGTTCAATCCCCATGGATCGCGGCGGCTGCGGGGAGGGTCTCCTCACTCCTCGCCGCTGCAACGATCGGCGCGCCGGGGTCGCGGCACAGCGACGGATCGTCGCAGCGCGCCTTGGCAAGGAACGCGGCCCGATCCACCGCGACGCGGGTGAGCCGTCCCGCAGCCACGAGCGCAGCCCGGTCCTGGGCGTCGAGTGCAACCGAGATGGTGAAGACGAGACGGCGTCCCTCCACCTTCTCCAAGGTCGCCTCCGCCGTCACCGTCGCACCGACCGGCACCGGGACGAGGTGATCGAATTGGACGCGGGAGGCGACGCTCGTGCGTCCGGGGGCCAGTCGGCCCTCGAGCACCTGGCAGCTGGCCTCCTCGCAGAGCGCCACGAGCCTCGGGGTGGCGAGCACCGGGACGTCGCCCGAGTGCAGGCTCAACGCCGTGTCCGACTCGGTCACCGTGAGGGGCACCGACGCGGTCAGCCCTGGAAGGACCGCGTCGGGAGGTGCCGGCGCACGAGCTGGGGCTCGAGGCATGGCCGTTACGATACCGCCCGTGCCCGCCACCCCTTCCAGCCCTGGCCCAGCCGACGCGCCGCTCGTCGAGCCCAGCGTCGTCGAGCACGTCCTCGCCGCCGCGCTGCGCCGTGGAGGGGACATGGCGGAGATCTTCGCGGAGGACCGGCAGGTCTCGGGTGCTTCGCTCGACGACCGCAAGGTCGAGGAGCTGTCCTCCGGCCGTGAGCGCGGTGCGGGGGTACGGGTCGTCGTCGGGGACACCACCGGGTTCGCGCACACCGCGGACCTGAGCGAGACGGGCCTCCTCCGTGCTGCAGAGGCCGCCGCTGCCGTCGCGAGAGATGGCGGTGACCGAACCCGGGTCGTCGCGTTGCCCGCGCGTCGCGGGCGCCCGCCACGCGCCGAGGTGCTGCCTTCCACGGTCGCCAAGGCGACGAAGCTCGAGCTGCTCTTGCGCGCCGACGACATCGCGCGGGCAACGGGAGGTGAGATCACCCAGGTCCAGGTCGGTTACGGCGACTCGCGCAGGCGTGTGCTCGTCGCCAGCACCGACGGCGTGCTCGCCGAGGACGACCAGGTGCGCACGCGCCTCAGCGTCGTCTGCGTCGCTTCAGGGGACACCGGTATGCAGACCGGCTACGAGAGCGTTGCCCGCACGGTGGGGTTCGAGCTGTTCGACGAGGTAGACGTCGATGAGATCGCGCGGGTCGCCGCGCGGCGGGCGCTCGGGAAGCTGGCCGCC
Source organism: Actinomycetes bacterium (assembly GCA_021845725.1). Classification (GTDB taxonomy): domain Bacteria; phylum Actinomycetota; class Acidimicrobiia; order Acidimicrobiales; family RAAP-2; genus JAJYVT01. The sequence goes on from JAJZVL010000005.1 coordinate 36,114, forward strand.
CGACCCGCGCCGTCAGGCGAGGTCCCCGTCGTCCTCGCCGGGGGGTCCGGAGGCATCCTGTTCCACGAAGCGTGCGGCCACGGGCTCGAAGCCGACCACATCGTGAAGGATTCTTCGGTGTACGTCGGCCGCGTGGGCGAGCAGGTCGCGAGCCCCCTCGTGACCCTGGTGGACGACGGGACGATCACCGGGGAGTGGGGCAACTACGCCGTCGACGACGAAGGAAGGCCTGCCGCGCGCAACGTGCTCATCGACCATGGCGTGCTCACCGACTACATGTGGGACTGGCTGCGGGCCCGCAAGCAGGGGCGGCAGTCCTCGGGGAACGGGCGCCGGCAGAGCTACCAGCACCTCCCGATGGTGCGGATGACGAACACCTTCCTCATGGCGGGGACCGAGGACCCCGACGAGATCGTCGCCCAGACGCCGAGCGGGGTGTACGTGGCGAAGCTCGGCGGCGGTCAGGTGAACACGGCCACCGGAGACTTCGTCTTCGGCACCACCGAGGCCTACCTCATCGAGCACGGCCGGATCACCGAGCCGCTGCGCGATGCGAACCTGATCGGGAACGGTCCCGAGGTGCTCCGCAGGATCGACGCGGTCGCCGATGACTTCTCGATGACGCCTGGGACGTGCGGCAAGGATGGTCAGAGCGTGCCCGTCGGCTGCGGCCAGGCGACGCTGCGCATCACCGGGGTGACGATCGGGGGAACTGCCGCATGAGCGAGCTTCTCGACCTCGCCCGGTCGGTCGTCGACCGGGCCCGACCGGGTGAAGGCGTGGAGGCCTACGTCGCCCGGGGTCACGACACCGACGTCCGGGCCTTCGCCGGGGAGGTCGAGCAGCTCGCGTCGGCGAGCTCGGCGGGGATCGGCGTTCGCGTGGTGCTCGGCGCTGAAGACGGTGAGGGGCGCCGGGTGGGCTTCGCGTGGGCCGGATCGCTCGATCCCGGAGTCGTCGACGCCGTGCTGGCCGACGCGCGCGACAACGCTGCGTACGCCACTCCCGATCCACACGTCGCCCTCGCGCAGCCAGACGGGATCGAGCCGGCCGAGCTCGATCTGTGGGACCCCGACTTCTCGGCAGTGTCGACCGGCGAGAAGGTGAGGATGGCCCTCGAGCTCGAGCAGATGGTCCGCGGGGCACACCCGCGGGTGCGCCAGGTCGAGTCCGCGGACTACGGCGACGCGAGCGTCGAGGTCGCGCTCGCCTCGACCACGGGGATCCGCGCCACGACCCGGCGGACGTCCGCCTACGTGTCCGTCTCCGCGATCGCCGGCGATGGGGAGGAGTCCCAGACCGGGAGCGGGTTCAGCGTCGGGAGGGCCGCACCCGCGTTGGATCTCGAGCGAGCGGGCAAGGATGCCGTCATGCGAGCGGTCCGCCTGCTCGGGGCGGGCAAGGTCCGCTCCGGCCGGTTCACCCTCGTCTTCGACCCGAGGGTCGTGGCCACGTTGCTCTCGGTGTTGTCTTCGGCCCTCTCCGGCGAGGCGGTCGTGAAGGGCCGGTCGTTCTTCGCCGGGCGCCTCGGCGAGGAGGTGGCGACCGGGATCGTCACGCTCGCCGACGACCCGACGGATCCGCGCGCGTACGGAGCAGCGGCCTTCGACGGGGAGGGGCTCGCGTGCCGGCGCAACGTCCTGATCGATGGCGGGGTCCTCGAGGGGTTCGTCTACGACAGCGTCTCGGCGCGGCGCGCCGGCACGGTATCGACCGGATCTGCGGTGCGCGGGGGGTACGCGGGCACGCCCGGAGCGGGCTGCCGCGCGCTCGCGCTCTCGCCGGGAGAGCTCGACCAGTCCGGGATCCTCGCCGCCGTCGGCGATGGCGTCTACGTCCAGTCGGTCACCGGCGTGCACTCCGGCGTGAGCACGGTGAGCGGGGACTTCAGCGTCGGGGCGGAGGGGTTGATGATCCGGGCAGGCGCTCTGGCGGAGCCGGTGCGCGAGGTGACCGTGGCTTCGACGCTCCAGCGCATGCTCCAGTCGGTGCTCCATGTCGGGCGCGACGTGGAGTGGCTTCCGGGAGCTGCCGCCGGCCAGACCGTCGCGGTTGGCGACATGCAGCTGAGCGGGAGCTGAGCTGCGGCCGGGCCGCCAGGGTTCAGCTGGCGGTGGCAGCAGCCGATGCGCTCGCGGGCGCGGAGGTTCCCCCAGACCCTGACGACGTGCTCGACGTCGACGCGGAGCCCGAGGACCCGGCGGCCGCCGCCGACGCGGCGGATGCGCCGTCGGAGCCTGACGCGGCCTCCTTGGTCTCGTGCTTGTCGTTCGTGGCCGTCTTGGCACCGGACGCGACCCTGCTGTCGGTGCGGTAGAAGCCGCTCCCCTTCAGCACGATGCCGATCGATCCGAAGACCTTCCGCAGGTCGCCTCCGCAGGTGGGGCAGGTCGTGAGCGGCTCCTCGGAGAACGACTGGGAAACCTCGAGATGGTGCCCGCAGCTCCGGCATGCGTACTCGTAGGTTGGCATCGATCCTCCCTCAGTGTCCTCCGCCCGCACCCGCCCGGCACGTGCCGGGCTTCGAGATGTTGGCACTCTCGACCTTCGAGTGCCAATTCTAGTGATTGGACGAGGTGCCTCGGTCGCAACCCCCTAGACTTCGCTCCGTGGCCGAACGCAGCCTGACCCACCTCGAGCCTCTCGGCGGCGCCCGCATGGTCGATGTCAGCCCCCGGGAGCCGACTCATCGCCGAGCCCTCGCGCGCTGCCGCGTGTGGATGCAGCCGGAGACGACCACGAAGGTGGCGAACAACGCCATCACGAAGGGAGACGTTCTCGCGGCGGCGCGGATCGCGGGGATCCAGGCGGCGAAGCGGACGGCCGACATGATCCCGATGTGCCACCCGGTCCTGGTGGGGTCGGTGTCCATCAACTTCTCGATCGGCGACGACTACGTCGAGGTCGAGTCGCAGGTCGAGACCGTCGACCGGACCGGCGTGGAGATGGAGGCGCTCACGGCGTGCACCGTGGCGGCGCTCACCGTCTACGACATGTGCAAGTCGGCTGACCGCTCGATGACGATCGCGGACGTCGCGCTCTGGGAGAAGTCGGGCGGGCGGTCTGGGGCGTGGCGGCGCGACGACCTGTCCGAGGACGCTCACACCCGCTGACGCGCGCGCGGTGCTCTCAGTGCCGCCTCCGGCCGGCCCGCGCGAAGAAATCAGGGGTGATCGCGGGCGGGCGAGGCAGCTCCTCTTCGGTGCCCGCCGACTGGCCACTATTGGTCTCTGCGCTCCCGCTCGTGGCGCCTCGCGCGCTGCGTCTCGGGTCGGTGGCCGCAGAGACGGTGCCCACGTCCGTCTGGCCGGGTGACGCCGAGATCCGGATCGGCTCGGTGGGACGGACCACCGTGAACCCTGGAGGCGGCGGCGGCGCTGGTGGCGGCGCTGGCGGCGGCGCGCAGACGTGGAAGCCGGGGGGCGGAGGCGGCGGCGCTGGCGGCGGCGCGCCGAGGTGGAAGCCGGGGGGCGGAGGCGGCGGCGCGAAGCCTGGCGGGGGCGGTGGGGGTGGCGGAGCGGCTGTGAACCCGGGCGATGGCGTCCATCCCGCTGGCGCGGCGACCGGCGGTGGCGGCGCGCCGAGGTCGAACCCGACGGGCGGGGGTGGAGGCGGGGGCGCGAGCTGAGGTTCGAGATCTCCCCACATGGACACTGGCGCGATCACCGAGTCGAGCGAGGCCATCGGGTCTTCGGTGCGCCCGTGCATGTGCCACTCGACACCGAGCGCGTCCGAACCGTCCGTCCCGGCGAGCGGCGTCGGGGAATCGACGGTGGGCAGCGCGGCGGTCGCGGAGTCCCACAGGGCGCCGGCAGCGGTCTCGTGGGGCAGACCTGGTGGCGCCCACAAGGCAGGTGCGGGTTCCTGGTCGGCGGACTCGTGGGGAAGCGCGCCGACGGGTCCGGGCAGATCGCGAGGTGCGCGCTCGGGGCCGGCGGCTTCGAGCGCTGCGGGGAGCGCGACCTCGATCTTCTCGATGAGGTCGCGCAGCTCCAGCTGCGCGACCTCGAGGCGCCTGAGTCGAGCGAAGAGCTCTTCCCAGAGCTTGGCCGACGACAGGGCGAGCGAGCGGACCACGTCCGACGTCTCGTCCTGGCCGTAGTCGTCGCCGTACGAGCTGTGCATGGTCATCACATCCCCCTGCAGCTGACTGCATCCCCATCGCCGCGGATCAGACATGCGACCGTCGTCGCCGATGATCGCATGTCTGTCGTCATCGCAGCGTTCCCGCAGGAAGCGTACCTCGTCGGTGCAAGGAAATCGAGCCCCTTGGTTGGTCGCGCCGTCTCACCGGTGGCACCCGCACCGAGCGCGCGGGCAGAGGCCATATCTCCGCCTTCCCCGCAGGCGTTCCCATCTGCACCCTCCCCATTTGCCAGCGGCACGTCCTGAGATATGATGCGAGCACGGGTCGATGGGGACTCGTGAGCGTCACGTCCAAGGACGTGCGAACGAGAAGGGGAAATCCACATGGGTACGAAGTGGAGTGACGCGCTCGCTCGCGTCGCGACAGCGATTCGTCGGCGGCAGAGCCCCGCGGGCGGCGAAGTTCCGGAGCTAGCCGACGAGTTGGGCTTCACGCTCATCGAGCTCATGGTCGTGCTGGTCATCATGGGCATCCTGATGGCGATCGCCATCCCGACGTTCCTCGGGGTGACCTCGACGGCGAACGACACGTCCACGCAGTCCAACCTGGCCAACGTCATCACCTCGGCGAAGGCGATCTACGCGAAGACCGACAGCTACCCGGTGACGGCGACGATGGCAAAGGACCTGCAGAAGGACGAGCCCGAATTCAAGTTCACGACATCGGCAGGAACGGCGGCTCTAGCGACCAGCACGAAGCAGGACACAATCGCGGTGCTGACCGGAGCGACCACAGGCACAACGTTCATCGCGGTCGCGTACATGACAAAGACGGATGAGTGCTGGGTTGCCAAGACGACACAGAGCGGCGTCAAGTACGGCTTCGTGAAGCCAACGACGAATACAGAGGTCACGGCGACAAAGTGCAAGCCGACAACGGCGACAGCGACAATCACCTGGAGCACTGGAAGCGGCTGGCCGGGAGCGCCTGCAGGTCACTGATCCTTCCTGATTCGCCGGTTGTGCAGCGGGGCCCCGAAAGGGGCCCCGCGTTCATGTCTGGTGCCGGGAAGTGCATGGGCAGACATCTGCTCGAGAACTGGGCGCTGCCCTCTGCGCGCAGCCCGCAGCTGCGCTGGTCAGCAGATCGCCGGGGACCCGGCAGGAGGAGGCGTGGCGCTCGGATCGAACGGGTCGCGGACGGCTCCGCAGCCCGGCAGTGTGCGAGCCGCCTTCGCGTTCGTGGCCGCCGGGGACGGGGCTGTCGGGGACGACCCCCCCGGGGAAGCGGTCGCCGTCGTAGGTGTCGGTGCCGACATTGTGGCAACGGTCCGTGCACGAAGCTGCGCCGTCGAGGGCGCCCCGGACGCCTGGCAGCCCGCGGCGAGGAGGCCCGATGCCGCGACCAGCGCCATGGTGGCCAGCGTTCGCCGAGCGGCCGGCCTCACGACGTGGCGCCCGCCGGCTTCTCGGAGGTGAAGATCGCGAGCTGCAAGGAGACCGTGAGGATCGTGCTCCTGCTCGTCCCTGGGCCACCGCCGGTGACGGCGAGCGCGTTCACGTCGGTGAGCCGGGGAAGGTCGTAGAGGTCCTTCACGAAGGCGAGCAGGCGGTCGTAGGGGCCCTTGATGGCCGCGGTGATCGGGATCGCCGAGTACGCCGTCCCGCTCACCGCTTCGATCGGGCTCGGTTGCAGCGATGTGATGGTCACCCCAGCGCTCTTGGCCGCGCCGGAGATCGTGCGGATGTATGTGTAGAGCTGCTCTGTCCTGGGCGCGTAGCCGTGGAGCCGGTCGTACATCGTCCTGATCTCGGTGACGTGTTGGGCCTCGTTCTGCAGCTGCGCGAGGCGCGCCTCGTCGGCGGCCACCGTCGACCGCAGTGCCGTGCGCTGCGCGCCCAGGGCCGCCAGCTTGCGCGTCTGGGGAAAGTAGAAGGCGAACAGCCACGCGACGAGGACCGCCACGGCGACGAGCCCGACGAGGGCCGACCGCCGCGTGATACGGATTCGGCTCGACGCGGCGCTCATGGGATCCGCTCCTCGAACTGCGCCAGTCGCTGGCCGTGCGCGGCACTGGTGATGGAGAAGGTCACGGGGAACGTCACCCCTGTCGTGGCGGCCGACACGCCGCCGCTGAGGTCCACGGCAGAGAGGGCCGGTGATCCTGCCATGGCCAGGCCGAACTGCGTCACCTGTGTGAGGGTGTGGGTGAACACCGTGGTGGTGCCCGTACCGATGACCGAGGACCCGAGGTGTGCTGTCGTCGTGCCGACGGCGGCCTCCCCGGTCGGCGTCGCCGCAGTGAGGTCGACGCCGTTCAGCACCGCAGAAGGCGGCAGGTACTCGCCGAGCTGGTTCAAGACGACGAGCCAGTCCACCTCGTGGGACACGAGCGGGGCGAGGTGGTGCTCGAGCGTCGTCACCTGGTTGCCGAGACGCACCGCCTTGTCGTAGCGAGGCATCTCCACCGTGTTGATGGTGTGGATCGTCGACTGGAGCACCTGGACCTCGCGCTGCGCGGACCGCACCGCGAGCACCCTCCACGCCGACACCGCTCCGAGCGCCACCACGAGGCAAGCGAGCGCGATGGAGAGCTGTCGCCTGCGCCGCCGAGTGGCGCGCCTGGCGGCGACCTCGGGTGGGATCAGCTCGAAGCGGGTCCTCGCCGGCCCGTTCAAGGCGAGCCCGAGCGGCACGGCGACCGTCTGGTTGATCGAGTCCGCGTCGCTCGCCGACATGCGGATGCGGCTCGCGTCGACGAACGACAGCGGCGATGCTTCCAGCACCGGCACGTCGATGTGCAGGCGGAGCTGCTCGAGCAGACCCACGGTGCGCGCCCCTCCGCCGGTCACGAGCACCCTCGACGGCGGTGTGCGGCCTGGCAGCGTCCCGAAGAAGCGGAGCGAGCTCTTGATCTCGTCCGCGAGCTGCTCGACGACGTCGGACACCGCCCGCTTCGCCGCAGGGTCGTGCCCTCCGGGGAGCGCGAGCCGGCGCTTCAAGATCTCGGCATCGGCGATCGGGATGTCGAGCGCCGAGGCAAGTGCCCGGGTGACGGTGTCGCCTCCCATGTCGATCGTGCGGACGAACTGGAGGGTGCCCCCGTGCCGGACCACGACCATGGTCAAGCCCGCGCCGACCGACACCACCGCCTCGGGTTCGCTCGCGCCGTCTGGCAAGGTGAACGCCCGCGACAGCGCGGCGGTGTCCAGGTCGATCCCCTCTGGCTCCAGCCCCGCTTCCTCCACCACGGCGACGAGGCTGTCGACGAGGTCTCGGTGTGCCGCCGCGACCAGCACCCGGATGAGAGGGAGCCCTTCGGCGTCCTCGGTGCGCGAGATGACGGCGGACGCGACCGACGTGCGCTCGATGGGGAACGGCACGATGTCTTCGGCCTGGAGGGCCACCGCTGCGGCGACCTCGTCGGGTGGCACCGGAGGCAGCTCGATCTCGCGGGTGATCGCGCGCAGGCCAGCCACGCCGAGGCGCACCCGGTTCGTCTTGAAGCGGCCGTTGTGCCACAGGCGCCGGATCGCCGACGCGACCTGGGCGCGGTCGCGGATCTCGCCGTCGACGATGATGCCGGGCGGCAGCCCGACCTGTCCGAACGCCTCGAGCACCGGCAGCCGGCCATCCTCGACGATCAGCTCGACGGCGCGCAGCGCGCTCGTGCCGATGTCGAGCCCGACGATGCGCTCACCCATCCCCGTCACTCCCCTTGCTCCGCCTCGGTCACCGCTGCCGGCTCCCGAGGCGTCCCGGCGCCTTCCCCGGGCGCAGGATGCATCCCCATGCACGCCACCCGTACTGGCGCGACGTGTGCCGCAGCTTACCGCGATCCGGTCCATGGTTCATGCGGCCCAGTCCTGGGCGGCTCGCGCCCTGGATCGGGGCGTGCACGCCGGTGACGTCGATCCGACACCGTAGGATCCGCTTCCGGTGAGCTCGGTGGTCGAGGGAGTCGCGAGAAGTGCTGGGGTCTCCGTGCGGGCGGGGATCGACGGCACGGTGGCGGTCGGGTTCGAAGAGGTCGAAGGCCGAAGGGTCGTGCTCGCACGCACCGCCTCGGACCACCGCCGGGGAGCGCTCGGGTGGGAGGACGGCCAGTCGCTGGCACGCGCCGCTGAGCTCGCGCGTGACGCCCGCGTGCCGCTGCTCGTCGAGCTCGCGTCCAGCGGTGCCGACGTCTCCGGAGGGCTCGATGCGCTGCACGGCTGGGGGACGGCGGCGGCGTCTTTGGCCGCGTGCTCGGGCGTCGTCCCGATCCTGGCGGCGGCGGTAGGACCGGTCGTCTCCGGGCCGGCGCTCATGCTCGGACTGAGCGACCTCGTCGTGATGACCCCTCCTGCGGTGGCGTTCGTGTCGGGTCCCTCGATGGTCGAGGCGTTCACCGGCGTCCGCCTCACCCCACAGGGGCTCGGCGGCGTCGGCGTGCATGCGAGGACGAGCGGCGTGTGCGCGCTGGAAGCCGGCGACGCGATGGAGGCGATGGCCGAGCTCCTCTCCTTCCTCCCGGACCACACCGATGCCGAGGCGCCGCGGATGCCGAGCGAGGATCCCGTCGATCGCGTCGCGCCCGAGCTCCGCAGTGTCGTGCCCGACTACGAGCGCGCGTCCTACGACGTGCGCGACGTCGTGCGCCTCGTCGTCGACGACGGCACCGTATGCGAGCTGTGGCGGCGTTGGGCACCGCAGGTGGTGACCGCGTTCGGGAGGCTCGGAGGCCGCGCCGTCGGCATTGTCGCCAACCAGCCTCGTGCGCTCGCAGGGACGCTCGACATCGCCGCCTCCCAGAAGGGCGCGCGCTTCGTCCGCCTGTGCGACGCGTTCAACCTGCCGATCCTCACGTTCGTGGACACCCCGGGGTTCCTCCCCGGCAAGGATCTCGAGTGGCGGGGGATGATCCGCCACGGCGCCGAGCTCGCGTTCGCCTACGCCGAGGCGACCGTGCCGCGTCTCTGCGTGATCCTGCGCAAGGCGTTCGGGGGCGCGTACATCGTGATGGACTCCAAGGGCCTTGGCAACGACCTGTGCTTCGCGTGGCCTCAGGCGGAGATCGCGGTCATGGGTGCGCCCGGAGCCGTCCAGATCCTGCATCGCAAGACATCGGCGGAGGAGCGCCGCTCTCGTGAAGAGGACTACAAGGAGCGCTACCTCACGCCCTGGCCTGCTGCTGAGCGCGGCTTCGTCGACGCGGTCATCGACCCTGCGCACACGCGTCGGGTGCTCGCTGCAGGGCTGCGCTCGTTGTCGACCAAGCGCGACGTCCTGCGCGGCCGGAAGCACGCGCTCGGCCCGCTGTGACGCCTCCCGTGCGTTGCCCTAGCGCGATCGTCACCGAACTGCAATCAGCGTCATAGCGAATCCTCATCGGCCATGGGCAAGATCACGTCCGTGACCCGATCCACGACAGACGCACCGCTCGTGCTCGAATCGTGCCACAGCACGTGGCTCTTCGACACCGAGCGCATGCGGTTCCGCCGCATCCTGAAGGGCCTCGATCTGGACGCTCGGCAGGCGTCGACGGCCTGGCGCCCCTACTACGGGCTCGAGCTCGACTCCCTGTCGGAGTCCTTCGTGGTGCTGCTCAACCCTCAGGGCACCCGCCTGCTGCGTTCGTGGCGGCACGTCGAGCACTGCCCGCAGTGCGGGGGCGAGGCGACCGCGGAGCTCTCCTTGGACGAGCTGCGGAGTGCCGCGCTCGGGTGACCCGATTCGTCCGCGTCCCCCCATCACGAGCTGCGTGACAGGAGGCTGAGTAGGCTCCACGGGGTGGACCGACGCGATCTCGACCGCCTTCTCGGCCTGCTCAGCCAATGGGACGGCTCGGATCTGCACCTGAAGGCAGGGGTCCCGCCGCGGGTTCGCATCGACGGTGAGCTCAGACAGCTGACCAGCGAGCCGAAGTGCACGCACACCGACACGCAAGCCGTCGCTCGGGCGATCATGCCGGCCGAGGTGGCAGCCCAGTTCGACAGGCACCGGGAGGCGGACTTCGCGTACTCGGTCTCGGGCGTCGGCCGCTTCCGTGTCAACGCCTACTACCAGCGAAGCTCGGTCGCCCTCGCCTTCCGGCGGGTGCGGGCCACCACGGACTCCATCGAGGAGCTCGGTCTGCCGCCCGCGGTGGCCAAGCTGGCAGAGGAACGACGCGGCCTTGTCCTCGTCACCGGCCCCACGGGGTCGGGCAAGACGACGACGCTCGCCGCGATGATCGCCCACATCAATCGCGTCCGGTCGTGCCACATCATCACCATCGAAGACCCGATCGAGTACCTGCACTCCGACCAGCTCGCGTCGATCAGCCAGCGCGAGGTGGGTTTCGACACGGACTCTTTCGCCTCGGCGATGCGCGTGGTCCTCCGCCAGGACCCCGACGTGATCCTCGTCGGCGAGATGCGGGACGTGGAGACGGCATCTGCGGCGCTCACGGCGGCGGAGACCGGTCACCTCGTCCTCTCCACGCTTCACACGATCGACGCCACCGAGACGATCACGAGGGTGGTCGACTTCTTCCCGCCACACCAGCAGCAGCAGATCCGCACGTCGCTCGCCGGGTCGCTGCGCGGCACCATCGCGCAGCGCCTCGTGCGGCGTGCCGACGGCAATGGCCGGGTACCCGCTGTCGAGGTGATGGTGGTGAACGGGCGGATCCGTCAGTGCATCGAGGACGCCAGTCACGCCGGTGACATCGTCGACATCATCGCCGACGGCGCCTACTACGGCATGCAGAGCTTCGACCAGAGCCTGGCCGCCCACCTCGAAGCGGGACTGGTCACCCTCGCCGAGGCGCTGGAGATGGCGACGAACCCGCACGACCTCCGCGTGACCCTCGAGCGCCGAGGGCTCGTGCAGACCGGGCACGGCTGACCGGAGCCGGGCTCCGGCCGCGCCCGGCATTCCCGCCCCCGGCATTCCCGCCCCCGGCATTCCCGAGCCGACGCCAGCCGTCTACGGCCTACTGACGAGCGCGGACGCGAGCAAGGCGATGACCGATCCCGCCGCCAGCATCGCGAACGGCGCTCGCCGGCGCGCGCCAAGGCCCGTCGCGGCAGTCGCGACGACGATCCAGGCCGCCACGAACGCGCCGCCTCCCGGCCAGAGCCACCCGGCGGCCCACGCGAGGCCCCCGAGCAGCGCGACCCGTTGCACGCGCTGGCGACCCTCAGCCCGGTCGCAGACCAGCGCAGCGGCGACGCCGAGCAGCGCTCCCAGCGTGGCCCAGACGATCCGGTCGACGTGCCCCAGCGCGGCGGCGATCGGCAAGAGCGAGAGGGCCGCAAGCAAGCTCACGATCGTGAGCGCGATCGGGAGCGCCGAGCCGTCGGCGTCGACGATCGACGTTGCCAGCGTGCAGACGAGGAGGACCGCGATCGAAGGGAGCGGCCAGAGAGATCCGAGGGCGGCCGCCGCTGCTGCGCACAGCACGCCGGCGGCGAGCTCGACCAGCGGGTAGCGCCACGAGATCCTCGCCGTGCAGTGCCGGCACCGGCCGCGCAGCCACAGCCAGGACATCACTGGCACCAGATCGACGAGGGTGAGCTGCGATCCGCAGGCAGGACAGTGCGAAGGCGGCTGGACCACCGACATGTGCCGGGGGAGGCGGTACACGACCACGTTCAGGAAGGACCCGACCGCGAGGCCCGCGATACCGCTGACGAGGATGGTCAATAGCTGCGCCGCCTGGGTGGAGCCCACCGTGGCGGGACTGTAGCGCCGCGGGCACCATTGCTCGGGGTTCTCGTAAGGGATTTCATCCGAGTCGAAACGACGGTAAGCTCTCGTCGGCACTTCGCTCGCGGAGTGGCCGTGGGATGGGGCAAGGATGGGGAGCCACGGTGTCTCGGGTTCCGTCACCCTCAGCTGTGCCGCGGACGCGCCGTCTGGCCGAGCCAGGGGACAGGGGATGACAGGGGAAGCCGGGGAGTCGGCACGGGAGCTTTCGGAGCAGAACGGCTTCTGCTACGCCGATCTGTCGCGCACGGGCTTCGCGCCGGGCGCGGCTTCGCTCCTCCCCGAAGAGGTCGCCCGGCGAGAGCGCGCGGTCCCCATCGAGCGCCGCGGCAACGTGACCGTCGTCGCCGTCTCGAAGCCAGCCGACCAGTCGACCCTCGACGCGCTGCGCGTCGCGACCCGTGGCGAGGTGATCGCGGTCCAGGCGCCGGCAGCGCAGGTCGCCGCCGCCCTCGTCCAGCTCTACGGGGGGAGCGGATTTCGCCATGGTCGGCGCTACATCCAGCACCAGGTTCGTTGGGAGCGCACGTCGCGCCGGACCAGCCGCCCTCTGGAGGTCGACGATGAGGACGAGGACGAGGACGTCGCGCCTGGCCCGTCAGGGCCCGCCGTCGACCCATCGTCACGGTGGGAGCTCGCCGCTGACGCAGCGCCCTCGCCACCTGCACCGCCAGCTGGGCCTCCTGCACCGCCAGCTGGGCCTCCTGCACCGCCAGCTGGGCCACCTGCACCGCCAGCTGCGCCACCTGCACCGCCGCCTGCACCGCCAGCTGGGCCCCCTGCGCCGTCTCCCGCGCCCCCGCAGGTCTTGCCCCCGCTCGAGGCCCCCCCGGTGCTGCAGCCGCTTCTGGTCCAGCCCGCCGTTTCGTCGCCGTCCTCACCGCCCCCCGGCCCCGGCTCCCTTGGCGGTGAGGCGGCCGACGCTGCCGCCCTTGGCAGCGGTGCCTTTGCCGGCACCGCTGCCGGGGCGGCTGGCGATCCCGGCTGGCCGCCCCTCGCGCGAGCGCTCGTCGCGAGCGGGAAGGTCTCCGTGCACGACATGGCGCGTGCGGTCCGGGACCACGGCGTCCTCGGGCAGTCCCTCGCGCGCTTCTTGCTGAGCGAGCACCTCGTCGTCGAAGCGGACCTCGTCCAGGTGATGGCACGCGAGGCCGGTCTGCCGTTCGTCGACCTCTCGATGACGCCCCCGGATCCCGACGCTGCGGCGCTCGTCCCTCCGTCGGTCGCTCGGCACCACATGGTGCTCGGCATCGGTGTCGACGGGGAGGTCCCGATCGTCGCGATGGCGGACCCGACCGACGTCTTCGCGCTCGACGATCTGCGCAGCGTCCTCGGGCGCAACTTCCGGCGCGTCGTGGCAACGCGTGCGCAGATCGAGGGCTACGTGCGGCGTCTGCACGAGCCGAACACCGACGTCCAGGCGGCTGCCCAGCACGCCGCGGGGCACGCGGCCTCCGAGTCCGGCGGCTTCGAGCTCGAGAGCCTTCAGTCGATCGTCGAGGACGCGCCGATCGTCCGGTACGTGAACCTGCTCATCCTCCAAGCCCTCAACGAGCGAGCCTCGGACATCCACATCGAGCCAACACCCAAGCGCCTGCGGATCCGTTTCCGGATCGACGGGGTCATGCACGAGGCGAGCTCGGCGTCGCCGGCGATCCACGCCGCGGTGATCAGCCGGTTGAAGGTGCTCGGCGAGATGGACATCACCGAGCACCGTGTTCCACAAGAAGGGCGCGTCTCGGTCTCGGTCGGGGATCGCCAGATCGACCTGCGCCTCGCCATCCTGCCGTCCCTCTATGGCGAGTCCTGCGTCATGCGGCTCCTCGACAAGTCTGCGAGCATCCGCCGCCTCTCCGAGCTCGGCTTCTTCGCGGACACCCTCGAGCGATATGCCCAGGCGTACCACCAGCCCTACGGGGTCATCCTCGTCACGGGTCCGACCGGCGCCGGGAAGACCACCACCCTGTACGCGACCCTCCAAGAGGTGATGTCGAAGGAAAAGTCCGTCGTCACCGTCGAGGACCCCGTCGAGTACCAGATCCCCGGGATCACCCAGGTGCAGATCAACCCGAAGGTGGGGATGCCGTTCTCGACGGCGCTGCGCTCCATCCTGCGAGCGGACCCCGACATCATCCTCGTCGGCGAGATCCGCGACATGGAGACCGCGACCATCGCGATGGAAGCGGCGTTGTCGGGGCACCTCGTGCTCACGACGCTGCACACCAACACGGCGGCGAGCACCCCGCTGCGCCTGACCGAGATGGGCATCGAGCCGTTCCTCGTGACCTCGGCGGTCAGCGGCGTGCTGACGCAGCGGCTCGCCAGGGTGCTCTGCAAGCAGTGCAAGACGCCGTTCGACGCGTCACTCGCGGACTACCACGCGGCCGGGTACAAGGAGACAGACCTGCAGGGACTGGACGTCTCCCACCTCTACCGCGCGAACGGGTGCCGGACGTGCTCGAACACCGGCTACTACGGGCGCATGCTGCTCGGCGAGGTGATGCCGGTGACCGAGGAGATCCAGCGGATGATCATCGAGCAGCGCTCGATCCTCGCCATGGAGCGCCAGGCCGTCGAGCAAGGCATGCGGACGCTGCGCCAGGACGGCCTCCGCAAGGCGATCGCCGGGTACACGACCCTGGAGGAAGTCCTGAGGGTGGTCGCATGACGGAGACCTTCGCCAACGGGGCGCGCGCGCCGGTCGTCACGCCGAGCGCGCAGCAGCCGCTTCCGCTGCACGTCGACGACCTCTTGCGCTACGCCGTGCGATTGGGCGCGTCCGACCTCCACCTCACCGCGTCGATGCCACCGACCTTGCGCCTCCACGGCGCGCTCCGGCCCATGGAGGAGGTGGGCAGGATCGACAACGAGACGCTGAGGAACCTCGTCTACGGCATCCTCACCCAGTCCCACCGCGAGCAATTCGAAGCCGAGCACGAGCTGGACACGTCGCACGAGATCGCCGGCGTCGGGCGGTTCCGTGTCAACGTGTGCCTCCAGCGCGGCACGGTCGCGGTCGCGCTGCGCCCGATCCCGAACCAGGTCCCCGAGCTCGGGACGCTCGGGCTTCCCGACGCGGTCGCGACGTTCGCACGCCTTCGGCGCGGCCTCGTCCTCGTGACCGGGCCGACCGGGTCGGGAAAGTCGACCACGCTCGCCGCGCTCATCGACGTCATCAACCGCACGCGCCCGCTGCACATCGTGACGGTCGAGGACCCCATCGAGTTCATCCACGACCACAAGCGCTCGATCGTGACCCAGCGCGAGGTCGGCCAGGACACCAAGTCGTTCGCGGAGGCCCTGCGGCGGGCCTTGCGGCAGGACCCCGACGTCATCCTCGTCGGCGAGATGCGCGACCTCGAGACCATCTCGACCGCGCTCACGGCGGCGGAGACCGGGCACCTCGTGCTCGCGACCCTCCACACGCAGGACGCCCCCTCCACGATCGACCGGGTGATCGACGTGTTCCCACCCAGCCAGCAAGAGCAGATCCGGATCCAGCTCGCATCGTCGCTCGCAGGAGTGGTCACCCAGCAGCTCGTGCCGACCGAGGATGGGAAGGGCAGGCGCCTGGCCGCGGAGGTCCTCGTGTGCACCCCTGCGGTCCAGAACCTCGTACGCGGCGCGAAGACGCACCAGATCTACTCCCTCATGCAAACGGGGGCGCAGCACGGGATGCAGACGATGGACCAGAGCCTCGCGCAGCTGGTGCGCGAACGGGCGGTGAGCGAAGGGGTGGCCCTGGACCGCTGCCGCAGCGTGGAGGACTTCCGCAGCCACGTCGTAGGGAGGTGACGTGTCGACCACGTTCGACTACAAGGTCCGTGATCGCAGCGGCAACCTGATCGAGGGGACGCTCGACGGCGACAACCTCGGTCTCGTCGTAGGCCGCCTGCGATCGATGGGCTACCTGCCGGTCTCGGTCACTCCGGCGACCGCCAGCGCCTTGCGGTTCGAGGTCGTGATCCCCGGGGTCACCGACCGGATCAAGAACAAGGACGTCGCGGTCTTCACCCGTCAGTTCGCGACGATGGTGGACTCGGGCCTCTCCATCAGCCGGGCGCTCTCGGTGCTCTCCGCGCAGGTGGTGAACAAGCGCTTCGCCCAGGTGCTCCGCGACGTGCGCGACGGGGTGGAGTCCGGCCGGTCGCTCTCCGACGCCCTCTCGCAGCATCCGAAGGTCTTCGACGAGCTGTACGTGTCGATGGTGCGCGCCGGCGAGCTCGGAGGCTCCATCGACGTGGTGTTGAGCTCGATCGCGACGCAGCTGGAGAAGCAGGTCGCCATCGCGCGCAAGATCCGTGGGGCGATGACCTACCCCGCGGTCGTGGTGAGCGTCATCTCCTTGCTCTTCGTGGTGATGATGGTCTTCATCGTCCCGGTCTTCAAGCGTCTGTTCGTCACCCTGGACGCCCCGCTCCCCACCCCGACCAAGATCGTCATTGCCATCTCGAACACGCTCGCGAGCTGGCACGCCGGGATCGTGATCGCGGCGATCGTTCTGGCGATCATCGGGTGGCGGCGCTGGATCGCGACCGAGAAGGGCCGCGAGAAGTGGGACGGCTGGAAGTTGCGGCCGCCGATCTTCGGGCCCTTGGCTCACAAGGCCGCGCTCGCACGCTTCGCCTTCACGCTGTCATCCCTGGTCTCTGCGGGGGTGCCGGTCCTCGAATCGCTCGACATCGTCGCCCGGGCGACGGGCAACGCAGTCCTCGCCAAGGCGACCCAGGAGATCAAGCGCGCGGTGCGTGAGGGCCGGCCGTTCGCGGATCCGATGCGGGCCAATCCCGTCTTCCCTCAGCTCATGGTCCAGATGGTCGAGGTCGGGGAGCAGACCGGCGCGCTCGACGACATGCTGGGCAAGGCGGCCGACTACTACCAGGGCGAGGTGGACCAGACCGTCGACAACCTGTCCTCGATCTTGGAGCCTCTCCTTGTCGTGGTGATGGGCGGCATGGTCGGGACGGTCATCGTCAGCCTCTACCTCCCGATGCTCACCTACATCAAGTACGTGCACAACTGATCGCGTCTGCCTCCGCCAGCGCGCACCTGGGCAGCGTGCCCAGCGCCCAAGGGGGTGAGCCGCCGTTGATCCGGCGGTGGACCAGCTCGGCCGTATGCTCGCCAGCACTCGAGATATGCCCACTCCAGGCGGCGGAGCCGCCCAGCTGACGCGGGAGCCACCACGCCGACCAGAGCAGTACCGGAAGATCCCAGCCCCCAGGCGGTGAGCGATCCCAGCCCCCAGGCGGTGAGCGATCCGGTCTCGCAGGCGGCGCTGACCAGCCCGGCCACCGGGCTCTGGCGGCGCACCTGGAGGGTATTGCGACGGTGGTGGCCCGTCATGCGCTGGGTCGCGGGGCTCGGCATCCTCGCGGTGGCGCTCGACGTCTTGTCGTCGCACACCGGCGAGCTGTCGACGGTGGGGACAGTCTTTGCCCACCTGCGCTGGTGGTGGCTCCTTCCCGCACTCGTCGCAGAGGCTGCCTCGGTGCTCTCCTTCGTCGGCATGGAGACACGTCTGTTGGCCGCAGGCAGGCTTCGCCCGCCGCTGGTCCCGCTCGCGGGGGTCACGCTCGCCTCGCAGGCGCTCAGCAATTCGGTGCCGGCGGGGCCTGCGGCAGCCCTGGTGTACGGCTTCCGGTGGTACCGGCGCCTCGGGGCGGACGACACCCTGGCGAGCTGGGCGCTCATCGGGACGACGGTCTTCGCCGCGCTCTCGCTCGCCGTGCTGGCCGGGATCGGTCTCGTGCTCGCGACCGACCAGGGAGCGTCCTTGGACCTGGTGCCAGCGGTGCTCGGCGCGCTGGTGGCGACCCTCGCGCTCGGCGTCCTCTTCGTCTACGAGCGTCCGCTCAGAGTCGTCGCCCGCTGGACGTTCGAGATCTCGGGCCGCGTCTTCGGACGACCTCGCGGCGATCGCGAGCGCCAGGTGATCGTGTTGCTGGACCGCCTTTCTCGCGTACGGCTCTCCACGCGTGGCGCGCTCGAGATCCTCGGCTGGGGCTTCATGAACTGGCTGTTCGACTGCACCTGCTTCGCGCTGGCGTTCCTTGCCACCGGTTCCCCGGTGCCCTGGAAGGGGCTGCTCCTCGCCTACGGCGCCGGTCAGCTCGCGGCGAACCTTCCCATCACCCCCGGCGGGCTCGGGGTGGTCGAAGGCAGCATCACCATCGCGCTCGCGTACTTCGGGGGGGGCACGGCCGCCGACATCGCCGCGGTGCTCGTCTACCGGCTGATCAGCTTCTGGCTCGTGCTGTTCATCGGGTGGGGATCGTGGAGCGCTCTGGCACTCGGCGTGCGTCGCGGGCGCTGGCCGAGGAGCGCGCTGCGCGCTCGGGTGGAGCCCGGTGTGCTGACTGCGACGGTGGACCCTGACGACCCGGAAGACGAGGGGGAGGGACATGGCGGAGACGTGCGGGGAATTGACGCGGCGCCTGAGGAGCCCGAGGAGCCGGAGCGGCGCCGAGCGAACCGCGGCACGACGGAGTGACGTGAGCGGGGCGGGATACGCGATGGCGCAGGAACCGACTGGGCAGGCTCGGCAAGCGAACCTGGGCAGACGGGCCCGCACGCTGGCCGCGTGCGCGGCGCTCGCCGTCAGCGCGCTCGGTCTCGGCGGCTGTGCCGCGGCACGTGAGGAGCTCGGCACGGCGGCAAGCGGCTGCTTCGTCGACCTCGCGATGGCGTCCCACGCCGTTCACGACCGCGGGAGGCTGCGCGGGGTCAGGCTGGTGAGTGTCGCGTCGCTCAGCGCGCACGCGCCCCTGCTCTTCAACGCCGCCGAGATGGAGGGGAGGCGGCTCGCACAGGTGTGCCTCGTCGCTTTCGAGGGGCAGTTCGTCGCCCGCGGGGTCGAGCGGCCCATCGGCGCGCCGAGCGGCGACCTGGCCGTGGTGGAGCTTGGCTATCCCAGGCGCAGGCTGCTTGCCACGCTGCTCGTCACACGTCCCCCGCTTCCCTTCGGCCACTACCACATCTGATCCGCCGCTACTCAGCCTCCGCGCTTCGACCGGCGGCCTACTCTGGCCCTGGTGGCAGCGCTCGACCGGCTCGAACGACTGACGGACCTCGTGCTGGTCCTGCTCAACGCACGCTCTCCCCGCACGCTGGAGCAGATCGCCGCTGCGGTGCCCGGCTACCCCACGTCGCCCGGTGCTCGACGCCAGGCGTTCGAGCGCGACAAGAGGATCCTGCGCGACGAGGGGATCCCCGTGGTCACCGAGCCGATCGAGGGTCCCGAGCAGTACGGCTACCGTATCGACCCCGACGTCTTCTACCTTCCCGACCTGGACCTCACGGTCGACGAGCAGGCCGCGCTGCACCTCGCCGTCGCCGGGGTGAGCCTCGGCGATCCCAGCGGGAGGGACGCGCTGGCGAAGCTGGGCGCCTCCGGGGTGGCTGACGCGCGACCTGTCGCGCAAATGGACGCTCCGCGCGCGCTCGTGGAGCTCTTCGACGCGGTGCGCTCCCAGGCCGAGGTGCGCTTCACGTACCACGCCAGAGCGCGCGCCGTCGCGCCTGCGAGCCTTCAGTTCCGCGCCGGTCGGTGGTACCTCGTCGGCTGGGAGCGCGCGAGCGACGCCCTGCGGACGTACCGCGTCGACCGGATCGAGTCGCTGGGCCCTTCCGGCCCCCCTGGCAGCGGGGTCGTCCCCGAGCGCGATGCCGCACGAGACGCCGCTCTCGACCCCTGGCGAGACGACGGGGAGGCAGAGCACGTGCAGGTCCGGGTCGACGCGGTCGAGGGGCCGCGCGTCGTGGCCGAGGTGGGCGAGCGCGCGGTCCGTGACCGTGCCTCGGACGGGTCGGTGCTCCTCGACCTCGGCGTGAGCAGCTTCCAGCTGCTGCGTTCCTGGGTGCTCGGGCTCCTCGACCACGCCGAGGTGGTCGGGCCGCCCGAGGCGCGCGCGGCGATCGTCTCGTGGCTGAGGGAGATTGCCGCGCCACGCTCACCGGCGGCCGCGGGCGCTCCCGCGGAGCGAGGCGAGGAGGGATCGGACGTTGGGTCCGTCATGCGCGCTGCGCCGGCTTCTCGCAGCCAGGGCGCTCGCGCGAGCGCTCGGCTGCGGCGGCTTCTCGCCCTCGTCGCCCTCCTCGCCGAGGCCGGGGAGGCGTCCATCGCCGAGCTCGCCGGTCGTTTCGACATGGCCCCTGAGGAGGTCGTGCACGAGCTCGAGCTCGCCGCATGCTGCGGGGTCCCGCCGTACTCGCCCGACACCCTGCTCGAGATCGTGGTGACCGGCGCGAAGGTGCAGGCCTTCTTGCCCAAGGAGCTGGCCCGGCCGAGGCGGCTCACCCCGGCGGAGGGACTGGCGCTGGCCGCGGCCGCGCGGACGATCCTCTCGGTGCCCGGAGCGGACGCGGACGGGGCGCTGGCCCGGGCGCTGCAGAAGCTCGAGACGGTGATCGGGGACCACCGGCGGCTCGTCGTGCGGATCGATGCGGCGCCGCTCCTCGAAGAGGCGAGGGCCCTGGCCGTTGGGGGGGTGCAGGCCGAGATGGTGTACCACTCGGCGTCCACGGACGAGACGACCGAACGCGTCGTCGAGCCGCTCGACGTCGTCTCGCTGGACGGGCACTGGTACCTCGACGCCTACTGCCACAGAGCACAGGGTGTGCGACGGTTCCGGCTGGACCGCATCCGCGAGCTGCGCCCGCTCGGCACGCCGGTCACCGCGCGGCCCGCGCTTCGGTCGGGTGCGGAGGCCTTCGTCCCCGGGCCCGGTGCCCAGGCCGTCACCGTGCAGCTCGACGGCGATGCCCGCTGGGTGGCCGACTCCGTGCCGGTGCTCGATGTGCGCCAAGGGCCGGGGTCGGCGGTCGAGGTGACCCTCGCGGTGGGCGGACGTGCGTGGCTCGAACGCCTCCTCCTGCAGGCGGGCCCGAGGGCGCGAGTCGTCGCCCCCCCAGACCTCGAGGGCGTCGGGCGGGAAGCGGCGTCGCGCCTGCTGCGCACCCGCTACGCGCCTGCTGCGCACCCGGAAGCGAAAGGAGTTAGCATGAAAATGCATGAGGAGAGATGATGTGGTAGGAGACTCGGGTGCCATCCGCCCGCTGGCGTCCCATCCGCCCGCCGGCGTGCCACTGACTGCTGGGTGAGCCCACATGCTGCGCGTCGCACGCATCAGGGACCGGACCGGGCGCTACTACCTCATGGACCTCGCTTCCGAGCTCGATGCCGCGTCTGTGGGCCCCGGGCCGACTGATCCTCGGGATCCCCGAGGAGGCCGGTGGCTCGGCACCGCGGCGGCAGGGCTCGGACTGGCCGGTCACGTCGACGGCCAGGCGTTCTCGGCGGTGCTCTCGGGTCGTCACCCGTCGGGGGGTCACCGGCTCCGAATGCGCGAGACGGCGGTCAGCGGGTACGACCTCACGTTCGCTGCGCCGAAGTCGGTGAGCGTGCTCTTCGCGCTCGGCAGCCCGGGCGCCTCAGCCGCTGCCCGGGCGGCGCACGACGAGGCGGTCGACGCCGCCATGGGCTACGTGGCGGCACGCGCGGCGACGGTGCGGTGCACGCCTTCGGCGAGCCCGGTCGACGGCCTGGTCGCCGCGCGCTTCGTCCACGGCGTGAGCAGGGCGCTCGATCCCCACCTCCACTCCCACGTCGTCGTCGCCAACCTCGCCCGAGGGAACGACGGGCGCTGGCGGGCGATCGACGGTCGGGGCCTGTACGCCCACGCCAAGGCAGCCGGCGCGCTCTACGACGCGTTCCTGCGCCACGGCATCACCACTCGGCTCGGCCTCGAATGGGTCTCGAGATCCGGTCGCGGGTGGGAGCTCTCCGCCGTGGACCCCTTCCTCACCGCCGCGTTGTCATCTCGGCGCGCCGAGATCCTCGTCCACCTCGCGACGCACGCTTCGGGGCCGGCGCCCGGGTTGGTCCCGACGCCGACGTCGCGACGAGCGCGCCGTACCGCGTGGGCGGCAACGCGCGATCCGAAGGCGGTGGCGGCGACACCCGGGGAGCTTCGCCGCCGCTGGGGTGCGATCGCCCGGGGCGCCGGCTGCTCCGCCGAGCTCTTCGTCAACGCAGCGCTCGAGCGCGCCGGGGCTGGGCGGGTCGGGCGGGCGTCGATCGACGAGCACCGGTTCGCGGCGGCCATCGCCGAGGGCGCGGGCCGCGGCGTGACGAGGCGGGAGGCGATCGGCGCATGGGCCGGTGCGCTGGGCGCAGGAGGGTCGGTCGAGGACGTCGAGCGCTGCGTGGACATGCTGGCGGATTGGGGCACTGGAACGGGGGTCGCCGAACGTGTGCTGGCACCGGCCGCAGTGGTGCCGGCGCCGCACGTCCTGCGCCTGCTCGGCCCTCGGCCTGCGGCGCCTCACGCGCTTGGTGTCTGGGAGTCCGCGGCGTCCTCGATCGCTCGTTACCGCGCGCGCTGGGGCGTGCATGACCGTCGGCAAGTGCTCGGCGCCCACACGCCGACGGAGCTGCGCGCGCTTCCCGCACGCCGTCTCGCCGACCACCTGGCGACCGCCAGGGCCATCGACGACGCCCTCGCTCGCATCGGACGAGCGCGAGAGCCCCTGCGCGACCGGGGGCTGGAGCTCTCACGCGACCTGAGATGACCCGGGGCCCGGCTCAGTCCCCCCGGCCACGCGGACCGGCGCCGCACCCGGCGCTGGGCGTGCGTCCGAGGGCGCGCCAGGACAACCCGGCGGAGGCGAGGAGCCCCTGTGTCCTGGCTCGGCCGGTCGGGATGCAGTCGCGCCACGGCCACGATTCGTGCGCAGGGGTGAGCCGAACCCATCCGAGGCGATTGCGGGCGTCGACGCACAGCCCCCAGCCGTGCGCCCCGCGTGCGACAACGTCCACCGGGAGGCGCCGGCGCAGCACCGCCGCGTCGGTCGTCGAGACCTGCCTGCCTCCGGCTCCGTCCGTGAACCCGACCGTGCGGCCACGCACCTCCCGATCTCCGCTCAGCGCCGAGAGCGCCTCGAGCGTGCGGATGTCTGCGATCCCCCCGAGGACGACCGTCGTGCCGAAGATGGAGACGAAGGCGTCGGCCTCCGTGCCCCAGCGCGCACGAGCCTGGGACAGGTCCTGGAGGCATGCGAGCGTGAGCAGACCCTGCCCAGGGCCCTCGGTCACCAAGGAAGGGAGGTCGGGCAGCGGCGCGATGTTCGCCACCTCGTCGAGCGCGAAGAGCACGGGTGCGCCGTCGAACCGCGCAGCGCGCGAGGCGCGCCGGTAGGCGGCGTCACGCACCTCTGAGAGCATGGCGACGACGAGCGGTGCGAGCAGCTGCTGGCGCGCTGCGGGTGCGCAGACGTACATGGTGTGGGTGCCCGCGCAGAACGCGTCGGGATCGAGGAGCGGCGGTTCGGTCGACGCGAGCGCGCCGGGGGAGCGGTAGGCGGCAAGCACCCCCGATGCCGTGGACCAGATGCCGGACTGCTCCCTGGGATCCGTGCTCAAGATCCCGGCGAGCAGGTCGGTGGCCACGGCGTCGTCCCCGAGGCGTGTCGCAAGGACGTCGAGCGCGGGCGCGCCGTCGTGGCGGTCGACCCAGCGGAGCACTGCGCGCATCGGGACGTCGTCGAGCGACGCGGCATGCAGCAGAGGTGCGAGCAGCGCCGCGGCGCGCTCGGACCAGTGGCCCTCGGCTCCGGCTCCGACGGCGCCGTTCGGCCTGCCGCGTGCAGTCCGGACCATCGCGTCGGAAACCTCCAAGGCGGCATGCCACTCGCGCGCGGCGCTCACGGGAGACCAGCCAACGCGATGGACCCCCGGCGGGAGCTCGATCTCCCCCGTCGGGTCGAACGCGAGGCACCAGCCCAACGACGCTCGAGCACCGGCGGTGGCGCGCAGGACGTCGGGCTTCGTCGACGTGGTGAGCACCGCACCAGGTGCCGACAGGACGTTGGGCACGACGAGCGACGAGGTCTTGCCAGAGCGCGAAGGCCCGAGGACGAGCGTCGATCGCTGCGCTCCTGACCACGCCCAGCCACGTGCGCCAAGGCCGAGGTAGATGCCGCGCCCGCTGCACGCTGCTCCCTGCAGCCTGGCGACCGACCCTGCCCGCGCATCCCACTCGCCGCCGTGTGCGCGGGCCGTCATCCCTGCCCGGTGTGCCGAGGTCGTCTGGGAACGCGTGCGATACGGGGCATCGCGCACAACGGTCGCGTCGTCCCCAGGGGCTGTGCGCTCCGCTACCCGGTCCGTCCTCCGTCGCCGCCTGCCTGGCCGCCGGCTGTGGGAAGGTCGCTCGGCCAGTCGACGTCGTAGGAGAGCGATGGCTCGCGCAGCACCCGAACGTCGAGGCCCAGGCGGAGGGACTCTGCGCGATGTCGGGAGAAGGAACCCGGACCGTAGGAGAAGCGGAATCCTGCGTCGGTCGGGAGCTCGATCACGTTCGTGCCGTCGTCGCGGCGGTCGGGGACCAGCGTGACCCCCCCGAACCCCACCAACCCGGCGAGATCACGAGCGAGCGGCAGGTCGGCGTGCGCCACGACGACACGGCGTACGCCGAGACCGGCGAGCTGGGCGACGCCTGACTGCACGGCGCCGTTCAATCCTCGGCCTGGCTCCCACAGGACGATCGCCCCGTGGCTCCGTGCCCAGTCGGCCACCTCGGGATCGTCGCAGACGACCGCGACGGGTAAGGGCGCCGCCGCGTGGAGCACCTGCTCGGCCATGCGGCGAACGAGCGTCCTGCGATCCGCGTCATTGAGCGCGCTCGTGAGGCGGCCCTTGG
Organism: Actinomycetes bacterium; assembly: GCA_021845725.1. Lineage (GTDB taxonomy): Bacteria > Actinomycetota > Acidimicrobiia > Acidimicrobiales > RAAP-2 > JAJYVT01. The sequence continues at coordinate 60,636 of JAJZVL010000005.1, forward strand.
CGTGGGCGAACGACTTGACCGGCACGAGCACGGCCTGCTCGCCGGTGCGACCCCGCGCCGCGCCGTGCTCTCCAGCTCCGGCAGCGGGGCGGGCGACCTCCTCGTCGCCGGTCACCTCCCCAGTCTACGTGAGCACCCGGGCGAGCTCCGACGATCGACGGGCGCTGCTCGCACCGACGACGCGCCATCCGTAGGCTCAGGGCGCGTGGCTGGCAGCTCTGTGCACACCGACGGCGTGACGGTCGTGGGAGCGGGGTCGTGGGGCACCACGATCGCGGCGCTCGCCGCCGGCAAAGGGCCGACGACCCTCTGGGTGCGTTCCCCCGAGCTTGCCGAGGAGCTCGTGGCGACGCGCGAGAACCGGCGCTACCTGCCCGGCATCGTGCTGCCCCCGACGCTGCGTGCCACCTCGTCGCTGCGCGACGCAGTGGCGAATGCCGCGGTGGTGCTCGTGGCCGTGCCCTCGCACGGCTTCCGGGCGGTGCTCGAGGCGATGGAACCCGTGCTCCCCGCGCGAGCCGCGGTGGTCAGCCTCGCCAAGGGTATCGAGGCCGGGACGAACCGTCGGATGTCCGAGATCGTCGCAGAGGTGCTGCCCGGGCGGCCGGTAGGGGTGCTCACCGGGCCGAACCTGTCCCACGAGGTCGCCGTCGGGCACCCCGCGGCGACCGTCGTCGCCTGTGACGACGAGGAGGTTGCCCGGCGTGTCCAAGAGGCGCTCCACTGCTCGACCTTCAGGGTGTACACGGCTACCGACGTCGTGGGCTGCGAGATCGCCGCGGCGAGCAAGAACGTGATTGCCATCGCGGCCGGCGTGTGCGACGGCCTGGCGTTCGGGGGGAACACCCGAGCGGTGCTCATCACCCGGGGACTTGCCGAGCAGGTGCGTCTGGGTCTCGCGCTCGGAGGGCACGCGTTCACCTTCGGCGGGCTCGCGGGCGTCGGAGATCTCGTGGCGACGTGCACGAGCCCGCGGAGCCGCAACCGATGGGTCGGCGTCGAGCTCGGTCGCGGCCGGCGGCTGCACGACGTCGTCTCCGAGATGCACATGGTCGCCGAGGGGGTGCGGACCGCCGGACCTGTGGTGGCGCTGGCGGAGGCGCACGGGGTGGAGATGCCCATCGCCGCGCAGGTCGACGCACTTCTCGCGGGCCGGACGTCACCGGCAGAGGCCCTCGAGGCGCTCATGGAGCGCCCACCGAGGCCGGAGTGGGACGACGCGGTCGTACGCGAGCTCGGCAGCTGAGACGCGAGGCGGCTGCGCGGGCTCAGGCGTCCGGGAGCCGAAAGGTCGCGATGCCATAGGGGCGGAGCTCGAAGGCGCCGTCGAAAGGCTCGACGGGTGACCCGACCAGGTTCACGAGCCACCCCGACCGATCGCCGACGCGCACCGTGGCGGGGGAGCCGGCCGGGTTGAAGACGCGTACCTCGAGGACCCCGCGCTCGCGCCGGACGGCGCTCACCTCGGCCCCCTCGACCTCGAGCGCGCTTCCCGCGTCCGGGCGCGTGCCACCGCCGAGGGACCCGACGACCTCCAGCGGGAGGAGGACGTCGTCGACGAATGCCCACGGGTCGACGTCGCCGAGGGCGACCGCGTAGCGAAGCTCGATGGTTCTGCCGACCATCTGCAGCCCCTCCACCGGCGTGAGGGGTCCGGCGGGGAAGGGACGGTAGGCCATCCCGAGCCTGGAGAGCATCCCCGTGGCGCGCAGCACGGTGAGCGCGAGGGTGCGTGCCCTCGTTTCCTCTCCGGTGCCCGTCAGGTCGATCAGCTCGTACTCGGTCACCCCGTCGTGCACGACGGTGAGTCCACCGGCGCGGACGAAACGGCGCGCCGGGAACGTGGGGACGCCGCGTTCGTCCGGGCGCCCCTCGACCTCGAGCCCGCGTTCGACGGCCCCGAAGGCCGTCTCCGCCTCCGAGCACGCCGCGGGCTCGGGTAGGGGGAGATGGATGCGTACCCGGTGGTCGCGCGACGGGTTGACGAACGAGGTCGCGACCCTGACCAGACCCTCGTCCGCCCGCAGCTCGATCGTGGTGGTGACCTCCACGGGCCGTGTGCCCACGCGGCGCTGGGACGAGACCTCGGCATGGTCCGGCCATCGGTAGCGGGCCGCGACCACGACCCGCGCCCGGACCGGGCCGCGCTCGAGCACCTGGGTGCTGACCGAGTCAGGAGCGTCGACGACGGTGTCGTGCGCGGGCGGCGAGTGGTTGTAGGAGTCGCCGAGATCCCCGCCGTCGACGACCCGGCCCAGGCCCGAGAGCGAGCCGAGGGAGAACGTGGCGTCCGAGGCGTCGACGCGCACCGTGACGAGGCCGTTGTCGAGGCGCAGCGCCCCGGCGTCGTCGGCGACACCGACCGGGTGCGTGAGGCGCGCGGGCCTGAACGCGCGCCAACCGAAGCCCGGGACCGGTTCTGCTCGGGCGACGATGTGTCGCGTCGGCGACTGGTCGAGACGGACCCGGACCGGCGCGGTCGGACGCGCCCCGAGCCGCGCCACGAGGTCCTCCTTTGCCTGGGCGATCGACGTGTGCGGACGCTCGTGTGGCCCGATGGAGACCGTCACGGCGATGCCCGCGTCGTCCTCCTCGACCGCCACGTCCTGGATCCACTCGTCGCTGTCGATCTTCGCACCGTCGATCATCGCGAGCATCGTGTGGACCGTCTCGGCGTCCAGCGTCAGCTCGCTCAGCCGCTCCGCCCGCTCGGAAAGGATCTGGACGTCATCGTTTCGTGGTTCACCACCGCCTGCGTCGGCGTCCCAGCTCCCGGTGCCCCAGCTCCCGGCGCCAGCTGAGACGGCGAGCTCTACCACGCCGCCCCGCGCGCGGGATGAGGGGTTCACGATCACGTTGCCCGGTGCGGCGAAGGAGCTGGAGAGCGCGAGGAGGGCTCGTGACGAGATCCCCTCAGCGATCGCCCGCGCCGACGCGAAGCGTGCCAGCACCTCGTCGACGACGTCGTCGACGGAGCACGCGCAGATCGAATCGTGTGCAGCGTTGCGGACGATCTCCTTCCATGCGAGCTCGAGCTGGCGCGCCGGCCAAGCCTCTGGCGGGAGGAACAGCGCGCCATAGCGCTCGGCCCGCTGCTCGAGCGCGCGCTCGGCGGCTGCCGCCGCGCGCTTTACGTCCACGCGGTTCGACGTGACGCCCATGAGCATGTTCGCGCGCGCTCCCGAGCGCAGCTCGCCGCGCCAGCGGGCAAGCCCTCGCCTCGAGGTTCGCGCGAGGTACTCAGGCAGCGACGTGATCTCGAAGCGCAGGTCGTCTTGGAGCGCGTTCGCCTCTTCGACGACGCGGCCGAGCCCGGGCTGGGGGGGCAGATGGTCCGAGCCGTTCATGAGCAAGAGGTCCGCGACACAGAAAGGGCCGATCTGCTCGAGGTGGTCGCGGACGCGCCGAACGAGCGCTTTCGCGTCGTCCGGCAGCAGGGACCCGTTGCCATACCCGAAGGGCAGGTACTCGGCCCGCACCGACGACCCGTCCGGCGCTTCCCAGATGAAGCCGGTGGACGTGATCGCAGACGGGACCCCTCGCCAGACCACCGCGTGCTCGAAGCCGGCGAGGCGGAGGATCTGAGGCATCTGGGAGACGTGGCCGAACATGTCGGGGAGGTAGCCCACCTGCATCGCCCCGCCGAAGGCCGCGCTCCGGCGGACGCCCATCTGCAGATCGCGCACGATGGTCTCGGGCGAGACGAGGAACTCGTCGAGGAGCGTGTACCACGGTCCCACATCGAGCCTGCCGGCCGCAGCGAGGTTCCTGATCCGCTCTTCGGCCTCGGGGCGGACCTCCAGGTAGTCGTCGACGGCAGCGGTCTGACCGTCGAGGAGGAACCTGGTGTAGGAGGGATCCGACTCGAGAAGCGCGAGGAGCTCGTCCATCACGTCGACGAGCCGCAAGCGGAAGGACTGGAACGGTTCGTACCACTCCCGGTCCCAGTGGGTGTGCGGCACGATCGCGACGCGTCGAGGGGCCATGGCGAGCCAGGTTAGGGCGATCGACGATTGGCACGGAAGCGGACGGTGCTGTCGTGGCCCGCCCGCTGGGTCGCCCGCCCGCTGGGTCGCCCGCCCGCTGGGTCGCGCGTGGCCCACGACCTGAGCGCGCGTGGTCGGTACGGTGGAGCGTGCCATGGGAGCCGGCCCCATCGAGGACGAAGGCGCCCCCCTGTCCGATGGGGGGGGTGTGACGACCCCTCCGGGCGCGTTCGTGCGTCGCCCGACGCTCGAGGTCGAACGCAAGCTGTGGCACGACGGCCACCGCTGGGTGGGCGGAGTCGACGAGGTGGGTCGGGGCGCCTGGGCGGGGCCGCTCAGCGTGGGGATCGCGGTGGTGCACGCAGGCGTGCGTCCGCGCACGCTCCCACGTTGGCTGCGCGATTCCAAGATGCTGTCCGAGCAGCGCCGCGAGCTGGTCTTCGACGACGTTGCGCGATGGTGCGCGGACGCTGCCGTCGGGCATGCCACGGCCGAGGAGTGCGACCGGCTCGGGATGACGCGCGCGTGGCGCCTGGCAGCCAAGCGCGCGCTCGGCGAGCTCGAGATCGTCCCCGACGCGCTGGTGATCGACGGCCCTCACGACTTGCTGCGGGGGGCGGGAACCGAGCCAGCGAAAGCGGACGGGGACGTGCTCGGGCTCCGAGCGGTACCGGTCCCCTCGACGGTGCTCACGATGGTCGGCGGCGATGCCCGCTGCGCCGCCGTCGCCGCGGCATCGGTGCTCGCCAAGGTCGTCCGGGACAGGGTGATGCGCGAGGAGGCGGTGCACTTCCCGCCGTACGGGTTCGACTCGAACAAGGGCTACCCGTCGATCCGCCACCAGATCGCGCTGCGCGGCTACGGCCTTTCGGCGATCCACCGGCGCAGCTGGGCGTACGTGGCGCGCCTTCCGTGGCGCTCAGGCTTCCCCGAGCCGACCGAGACCCCAGAGCGGGCAGAGTCCCCCGAATGAATAGGATGGGAGCCGGCAATGGTCCGTAGGATGGGCAGCGGCAATGGTCTACCTCCTCGCCCTGGGCGCCGCGCTCTCCAACGCGCTGACGAGCATCCTGCAGCGGATGGGCGTGGAGGACGCGCCCGAGTCGGACACGCTGCGTTTCCGCTTGATCGCGCATGCGGTGCGCAACCGCGTGTGGCTCGCGGGGTTCGGCTTCATGGTGCTCTCCTTCGTCATGCAGGCAACCGCGTTGCACCTTGGTCGTCTCTCGGAGGTTCAGCCCATCCTCACCGTCGAGCTGCTGTTCCTCGTGGTGATCCTCGGGGTCTGGTTCCAGTACTCGCTCGGCTGGAAGGAGTGGTCGGGGTCCATCGCCGCGGCGCTCGGCCTGACCGGGTTCCTGATCTTCGCCGACCCAGGGCGTGGCAACGGACACCCGAGCACCACGGACTGGATGGAAGTCGGCGTGGCATGTGCGATCGCGATCGCGCTCGGCATCGTGCTCGCACGACGCGGCCCTCGCTGGTGGCGCGCCGCGTGCTTTGGGACCGCGAGTGCCGTCGCCTACGCGTTCGCGGCGGCGTGCACGAAGGAGGTCACCGGGTACATCGCGCGTGACTGGGTGTCCATCTTCTGGCACTGGCAGACCTACGGGCTCGCTGGTTCCGGTGTGCTTGCCGTCTTCCTCGCCCAGAACGCCTACCATGCCGGTCCGATCGCGGCCTCCCAGTCCACGCTCGTGCTGGTGGACCCTGTCGCGAGCATCCTGATGGGCATTGCGCTGTTCGACGACGACCTTCGCACGAGCGGGGCGTGGGGACCGCTCGAGGCGCTCTCCCTTGTCGTGCTGTTCGTCGGCGGTGTGCTGCTCAGCCACTCGCCGCTCATCACCGGTATCCGCGCCGGTGGGACCGCCGATGCCGACCGCCTCGGGCCGCGCTTTCGACGCCGGGCCGGCCAGTCGCACGCCTCTGCGGCCAGCGAATCCGAGCCAGCCAGGGGGATCCGCCCGTGCGGCTCGTGAGCGGTGGCCCGAGCCGCCGATCGCCGTGACGCCAGTGCCAGGGCACCTACCGCCGCCCGTGTCCCCAAGGAGGCTCGCTGGTGGCTGTCGATCGCGCTCTGACCGCCGGCGCGCACCCAGCTCGATCGGGGCCAGACGACGGCGGACACCCCGGTAGGGTCTAGGTCATGAATTCGTCCGGACCACAGGACCGCCGACGGGCGGCAGCTGCGCCGGCACGTCGCCCATCGGATGGCGCGTTCGGGCCCAACGCGTGGCTCGTCGACGACATGTACGAGCGGTACCTGGCCGACCCCGGCTCCGTCGCCGAGAGCTGGCGGGATTTCTTCGCGGATTACCGCCCCGCGCCGCTCCCCGCCCCCATGGATGCCCTCGCGAAGCAGGTCGCGCAGAAGGAGCTGTCGAGCGAGGAAGGGACCGGGCCCGAGGGCGCCGCTGGGTCGCGCGGTGAGGCGCGCCGGGAGAACGGCCACATCGCCGTCCCAGCGCAGTGGACGACCGCAGCGCCCGTCGCGGACCAGCTGCCACGTGCCACACTCGCCGCACCAGCGGGTCTGGGTGCCCCGGCAGCTGGAGCACCGGTCACTCCGCCGCCGGCGAGTGCCGCCGCGCCTGGCGCCCAGGCACGAGAGGGGCGGGAGCAGGCAGCCGCGTCGACGACCGAACGCGAGCGCGCGGAAGCTTCGGGTGACCAGCTGGTCCCCCTGCGCGGCGCGGCGTCGCGGATCGCAGTGAACATGACCGCGAGCCTGGCCGTCCCTACGGCGACGAGCGTTCGGACGGTCCCTGCCACGCTGCTCGAGGTCAACCGCAGGATCCTCAACGATCAGCTGGCTCGGACGACCGGGGCGAAGGTCAGCTTCACCCACCTCATCGGGTACGCGGTGGTCCGCGGACTCGGCGCGGTGCCGGCGCTGAACTCCTCCTACGTCGAAGAGCAGGGAGCCGACGGGCGCGTGGTGCCCGGAGTGGTTCACCACGCACACCTCGGGTTGGGGCTCGCCGTCGACGTGGAGCGCCCAGGCGGGTCTCGCACCCTCATGGTCCCCTGCGTGAAGAACGCTGACACGTTGGACTTCCGGGAGTTCGTCCTCGCCTACGAAGAGCTCGTCCGTAAGGTGCACTCCGGGAACGTGAGCCCGGACGACTTCGCCGGAGTGACCGTGAGCCTCACCAATCCAGGGACGCTCGGTACGGTGCAGTCCGTACCCCGGCTCATGCCGGGGCAGGGCGTGATCGTGGGGGTGGGGGCGATCTCCAATCCTGCGGGCTTCGAGGCAGCCGATCCCCGCCTGCTCGCCGACCTCGGGGTGGGCCGCGTCGTGACCCTGACGTCGACGTACGACCACCGCATCATCCAGGGGGCAGAGTCGGGCCTCTTCCTCGCCTACGTCGCAGAGTGCCTGACCGGCGGCCACGACTTCTACGACGAGGTCTTCGAGTCGATGGGCGTGCCGTACAAGGCGGAGCGCTGGCATGCGGACCGTTCGATGGCGGAGGACCGGGAGCAGGACCGCCTCGTGAAGCAGGTCCATGTCCAGACCCTCATCAACATGTACAGGGTTCGTGGTCACCTGATCGCGCACCTGGATCCGCTCGATGCCGCTCCCCCGAGGATCCACCCTGAGCTCGACCCGCTCACCTACGGCCTCAGCATCTGGGACCTCCCGCGCCGCTTCGTCGCCGACGGGCTCGCTGGGCGCGACTGGGCCACGCTCGACGAGATCCTCCACATCCTGCGCGACGCCTACTGCAGGACGCTCGGCATCGAGTACATGCACATCCAGGACCCGGCGCAGAAGCGGTGGATCCAAGAGCACGTGGAAGGCGTCGACCAGACGATCACCCCCGAGGAGCAGCGTCACATCCTCGACCGGCTGAACGCCGCAGAGGTCTTCGAACGCTTCTTGCACAGTCGCTACGTGGGCCAGAAGCGCTTCGGGCTCGAAGGTGCAGAGTCGCTCATCGTCGTCCTCGACACGCTCCTCGACGACGCGGCACGCGGTGGTTCCGTCGAGGCAGTGCTCGGCATGGCCCACCGCGGCCGGCTGAACGTGCTGGCCAACATCGTCGGGAAGTCCTACCGGGAGATCTTCGAGGAGTTCGAAGGCATTCTCGACCCTGAATCGGTTCAGGGATCTGGCGACGTGAAGTACCACAAGGGCGCGAGCGGGAAGTTCACCGGTCCTTCGGGTCTCGAGCTTGCGGTGACCATGGCCTCGAACCCCTCTCACCTGGAAGCGGTGGACCCGGTGGTCGAAGGGATGGCGCGGGCGAAGCAGGATCACTTCCTCCCCCCGACCGACGGCACGCCAGCGGGGATCGCCGCCCAGGGGGCGATCACCTTCCCCGTCCTGCCGGTGCTCGTCCACGGCGACGCCGCCTTCGCCGGGCAAGGAGTCGTGGCCGAGACGTTGAACCTCTCTGCGCTCTCGGGCTACCACGTCGGCGGGACGGTGCACGTCGTGGTGAACAACCAGCTCGGGTTCACGACGGCCCCTGGCGCTGCACGCAGCTCCGTCTACCCGACGGACGTCGCGAAGATGGTGCAGGCTCCCATCTTCCATGTCAACGGCGACGATCCCGAGGCCTGCATGAGGGCGGCCCGCCTCGCGTTCCGCTTCCGCCAAGAGTTCCACAAGGACGTGGTCATCGACCTCGTGTGCTACCGGCGTCACGGGCACAACGAAGGCGACGACCCCAGCTACACGCAGCCCCTCATGTACCAGCGCATCGACGCCAAGCGGTCGGTGCGCAAGCTGTACACCGAGACGCTCGTCCGCCGCGGTGATCTCACCCTCGAGCAGGCCGAGAAGGCGCTCGACGCGTTCAACGCGCAGCTCCAGGCAGTCCTCGACGAGGTCCGAGCTGCGCCGTCGCCACCCCCGGCATCGATCGGCATGGTGGACGAAGATGCCGACGACAAAGCCGGGCCAGAGGTCCCGTCGGTGGAGACGGGCGTCGGACGGCCGCTCCTCGTCGAGCTGTCCCGCCGGACCACGGCCGTGCCGGAGGGCTTCACGCTCCACCCGAAGCTGGTGCGCCAGTTCGCCAGTCGCGAGGAGCTCGTCTCTTCAGGCCAGGTCGACTGGCCCCTGGCTGAGCATCTCGCGATCGGCTCACTGCTCGTCGACGGCGTGGACGTGCGGCTCACCGGTCAAGACACCAGGCGTGGCACGTTCAGCCAGCGTCACTCGGTGCTCGTCGACTACCGCAACGGACACGAGTACGTGCCTCTCGCGCACCTGGGGGACCTTGCGGATCCTGAGCGCGGCCGCCCCGGTCGTTTCACCGTCCGCGATTCGCTCCTTTCGGAGTACGCCGCCGTCGGCTTCGAGTACGGCTACTCAGTGGAAGCCCCCGACGCCCTCGTCGCCTGGGAGGCGCAGTTCGGCGACTTCGTGAACGGGGCCAGCATCATCATCGACAACTTCCTCGTCGCGGCCGAGGACAAGTGGGGTCAGCACGCCGGACTCGTGCTCCTGCTTCCCCATGGGTACGAAGGCCAGGGCCCGGAGCACTCCTCGGCCAGGATCGAGCGCTTCCTGACGCTCTCGGCACGCGGCAACCTCCGAGTCGTGGTGCCGTCCACGGCGGCGCAGTACTTCCACCTCCTGCGGTCCCAGCCCAGGCGGACGCCGGCGACGCCGCTCGTCGTCTTCACCCCCAAGTCGATGCTTCGAGCCGCCCGCTCGCGGTCGCCGATCGACGAGCTGGTGTCCGGATCGTTCGTGGAGGTCCTCGACGATCCGTCCGTGTCGGACGCCTCGCACGTGCGTCGCGTCGTGCTCGCCAGCGGCAAGATCGCCCACGAGGCCATGCAGCGACGCGACGAGCGCGTCAGCGGGGGCGGTCCTGGACCTGTCGTCCCCGCGTCTCGGGTGTCACCGCACCCCGCCTCAGAGGTGGCGGTGGTGCGCGTGGAGCAGCTCTACCCCTGGCCGGAACGGCACATCGGAGACGTCCTGGCGCACTACCCAGCTGCCACCGAGGTGGTGTGGCTCCAAGAGGAGCCCGAGAACATGGGCGCCTGGTCGTTCGTCCACGCGCGGCTGCACAGGATCCTGAGGGACCGGTACACCCTCCTTCACGTGAGCCGTCGGGAGTCTGCCAGCCCGGCGACCGGGAGCGGTACGCTGCACCAGCTCGAGCAGGCTGAGCTCCTCGATCGTGCAATCGGCTGACGTCGGGACACTCATGGCTGTGGCCTCGTGACCGTCAGCGCTAGGCACGTGGTCGTGGTCGACGGATCGAACCTCGCTACCGAAGGCCGGACCACTCCGAGCCTCCGCCAGCTCGACGAGGCCGTCCGCGCGTACGCGTCCGAGGATCCCGACGCAGAGATCGTCGTCGTGGTGGATGCCTCCTTCGAGCATCGCATCGACGCGTCCGAGCGAGACCAACTGGTCGATGCGGAGCTCCACGGCGAGGTGGTGTCGCCGCCGGCCGGAGCGATCGGTCGCGGCGACGCGTTCGTGCTCCGCATCGCCGAGCGCACCGGTGCTCGCGTGCTTTCCAACGACTCGTTCCAGGAGTTCCACGCTGAGCACCCCTGGCTCTTCGAGGAGGGCAGGCTCATCGGCGGGAAGCCCGTTCCGGGCGTCGGGTGGATCTTCACGCCGCGGATTCCCGTTCGCGGCCCGAAGAGCCGCCAGGCCACCGGGAAGGCCAAACGTCGCGCGACCGAGGACCTGTCGCCGACGGTGAAGGCGGCAGAGCTGGCGAAGGCGGCGAGGAGGACCGCGGTCCGCAAGGCGCCGGCAGCGCTCCTCCCTGACGGCTCGAAGCCGAAGATCGGCGACGTCTGGAAGGTCAAGGTGGAGGAGCCGTCGGTGATCAGTCTGGATGAGACTGCCACGAAGAAGGCCGCGAAGAAGGCCGCGAAGGCCGTGACGACGGTGACGCCCGAGAAGACTCAGACGCCCGCGAAGGCCGTGAAGGTCGCTGGGGCGAAGAAGGTCGCTGGGGCGAAGAAGGTCGCGCCGACCGCTGCGACGAAGAAGGTGGCAGCCAAGAAGGCGATCGCCACACAGGAGCACGAGGTGGTGGCCGAAGGCCCGGCGAAGAAGGCCGCCCCGGCCAAGAAGGCCGCTCCGGCCAAGAAGGCCGCCCCGGCCAAGAAGGCAGCCCCGGCCAAGAAGGCCGCCCCGGCCAAGAAGGCCGTTGCAGCCAAGAGGACGTCTGCGAAGAAAGAACTGGCACCTGTGAAGGACGGGCAGGCGGCAGTGGACGGTTCGGAGGTGCTGGCTGCAGCCCCCGCCGCGAACGGAGCGACAGCGGTGGCCAGAGCGGCGCGCAGTACCGCCGCGCGTGATCCGGCGGTCCAGGAGGCCATCGGTCAAGCGCTCGTCGAGGTGATCGCCCCTCACCAGGCCGGCGACGGAGGAAGCATCGAGCCCGGTGAGCAAGAGGAGACGAAGCGGGAGGGGAAAGCGGGTCGGCGCCGCCGGCGGCGGGCTCCGTCACCTCCGCCTGCGGTGAACGAGCCGCTCGCGTTCATCACGTTCGTTGCGACGTACCCACTCGACAGCGAGCTCGAAGGCGAGGTGGTCTCCTACACCTCGCATGGCGCGATGGTCGATGTCGACCTTCCCGATGGGGGGGTCCTGCACGCGTACGTCCCCTTGACCGCGATGGGCAGCCCACCGCCGACCAAGGCGCGCGAGGTCCTGAAGCGAGGAGAGCGGCGGCGCTTCGTGCTCGTCGCCCTCGACCCTCCGCGGCGCGTCGCAGAGCTCGCGCTCCCCGAGCTCGTCGGTGCGCACGGCGCTTCGGGAAGGTGACTCTGGCGAGAGTCCCAGTGGTCGGTTGGTAGCGTCATGAGATGCGACCCGCCGACGTGCTCCCGCACCGTGATCCGTTCCTCTTCGTGAGCGAGGTCGTGTCGGTGGAGCCTGGGCGCGCTGCGTCCGGCCGTTGGCACCTGACGGGCGACGAGCAGTTCTTCGCGGGCCACTTCCCGGGCCGCCCCACCCTGCCGGGCGTCTTGATGCTCGAGTCCCTCGCCCAGCTCGGAGGCATCGTCGTGCTGGCGGACGAGCGTTTCTCGGGCAAGCTGCCTCTGTTCGGCGGGGTGGACCGAGCGCGCTTCCGTCGCCAGGTGCTGCCCGGAGAAACTCTGGAGCTGCAGGTCACCGTCAGCCGGCTCTCCGCGCGTGGAGGCTCAGGACATGGGCACGCGCACGTCGGTGGCAAGACCGCCTGCGAAGCCGATCTGCTGTTCGTGATCGTCGACCGGGATTGAGCATGGTGCGGCTCGCGACCTGGAACGTGAACTCCCTGGGTGCGCGGCTTCCGCTCGTCATCGAGTGGGTCGAGGCGAACGCACCTGACATTCTGTGCATGCAGGAGACCAAGCTCGCGGACAGCGCGTTCCCCTCCGACGCGTTCGCCGAGCTCGGCTACGCCTCGGCGCATCACGGCGACGGCCGGTGGAACGGCGTGGCGATCGTGAGCCGGGTCGGCCTCGAAGAGCCGCTCGCCGGCCTCGGCTCGGAGGTGGACGCGCAGGGCTGTCGGATGCTCGCAGCCACCTGTGCGGGGATCCGAGTGCACTCCGTCTACGTGCCCAACGGCAGGAGCCTCGGCAGCGAGCACTACCGCAGCAAGCTCGACTGGCTGGCTCGGCTTCGTGCGTACCTTGCCGAGCACGACAGCCCCGATGACGCCGTCGCCGTCTGCGGTGACTTCAACATCGCTCCTGACGACAGGGACGTCTGGGATCCCGCGGCGCTTGCCGGAGCAACCCACGTGAGCGAGCCCGAGCGCCGTGCGCTCCAGGAGATCCTGGAGTGGGGGCTCGAGGACACCTTCCGCCGGTTCCATCCCGACGGTGGGATCTTCTCGTGGTGGGACTACCGGACAGGGAGCTTCCACAAGGGGATGGGCATGCGCATCGATCTCGTGCTCCTCTCGAAGCCTCTTGCGGCGCGTGCGGTCTCCGCGGTGATCGACCGCGACGCTCGCAAGAAGAGCCCGAAAGGGAACAAGCCGTCCGATCACACCGTGGTCGTGGTGGATCTCGACTGACGCGAGCGCGGTGGTGCAGGTGCGCCGAATGTGAACCGATGTCGGCAAGGCTCAGGTCGATCGGGCCTCGATCAGCATCGGACCGTCCGCTGAGTAGCTGCGCTCGAGGAGCGAGACGAGCTCGCCCGCGTCCTGTGCGCGCGCTGCGGGGACGCCCATGCCTCGAGCGAGCGCGACGACGTCGAGCGTCGGGTGTCGAAGGTCGAGCATCGCTCGTGCCCGGTCGCCGTCACCGCTGGTGCCGACGCGCGCGAGCTCGAACTGCAAGATCGCATAGGCCTGGTTGACGAGCACGACGGTCGTCACGTCGAGGCCTTCCCGGGCCTGGGACCACAGCGCCTGGATGGTGTACATCGCGCTGCCGTCGGCCTCGAGGCACAGCACGCGCCGCTCCGGCGCGGCGACGGCGGCCCCCGTCGCCGCCGGCAGGCCCTGGCCGATCGAGCCGCCGGTGAGGGACAGCCAGTCGTGGCGGGGTCCCCCTGCCGTGGCGGCGGGCACCGACAGCCCGCTCGTCACCGACTCGTCGACCACGATCGCGCCGTCGGGCATCGTGTACCCGACGGCGGCGGCCATCGACTCGGCGTTGATGCGCCCCGACGGCCGTGGTGGACGGATCGAAGGGCTGCGAGGCGCCGGCGCGTCGGCGCCGAGCATGTCGGCCAGCGCATCGAGGGCGGCAGGCACGTCGTGCGCCGGCCCAGCGAGCTCGTGGAGGGTCGTGCCCTCTCCGACGAGGTCGCTCGGTTTGTCGGGGTACGCGAAGAACGACGCGGGCGCGCGAGCCCCGGCGAGCACCAGGTGCCTGGTGCCACTGAGCTGGTCCATGGCCGTCTCGGCGTAGTAGCCGAGCTTCTCGACATCGGGCAATCCGCCACCCCGCGCGTGCACGGCCGGGAAGGTCTCGCCGAGGAGCTTCGCTCCGGTGGCGTGCGCGATGCGCGCCGCAGCCTCGAGCCCGTGCTCGCGCAGCGCTGCTCCCCCGACGAGAAGGACCACCCGTTCTCCTGAGCAGAAGACCTCGGCAACCGACTCGATGGTCTCGGGTGGGACCATCGGCACGGGAGCGAGGGGCCGGGGCGCCGCGGGTGCTGCGCCGCTGCCCCATGAGACGTCGGCAGGCACGACGAGCGTCGCGATGCTCCCAGGCGGCCCGTAGCTCGCGGCGACCGCTTCAGCAGCGTCGGCGCCGACGTCCTCTGGACGCGTGCTCGAGCGTTGCCACGCGGACGCCGAGCGCGCGAGACCCCACAGGTCCGACTGGAGGGGGGTGTCGAAGCGCTGGTGGTACGTCGCGTGGTCGCCTACGACGTTGACGAGCGGGACCCGCGCTCGACGTGCGTTGTGGAGGTTCGCCCATCCGTTGGCGAGCCCCGGACCGAGGTGGAGAAGCGTCGCCGCAGGCCTTCCTGCAATGCGTGCGTAGCCGTCGGCCGCGCCGGTTGCCACCCCCTCGAAGAGCGTGAGCACGGCACGCATCGCGGGTACCCGGTCCAACGCAGCGACGAATTGCAGCTCGGAGGTCCCTGGGTTCGCGAAGCACACGTCGACACCCGATCCGACGAGGGTGCGCAGGAGGGCCTCCGCGCCGTTCATCGCCGTGCCGTCGGTCGTTGGCTCACCCGCGCCGAGCTCGGGCCAGCCTGCGGCAACGGCATGTCGAGCAGCCGACCCGGCCCGAGGATGCCGTTCGGGTCGAACGCGGCCTTGATCCGCCGCATCAGCGAGATCTTCGCGGGATCCTCGAGCTCGAGCCAGTAGGAGAGCTTCTCCGTCCCGATGCCGTGCTCACCGGAGACCGCGCCCCCGTGGTCACGCGCCACGTGGAAGAGCGCCTCGAGGAGCTCGTGGCGCCGGCGGCCATCTGGCTGGAACACCGAGAGATGGACGTTGCCGTCGCCCACGTGACCGCACCCCGAGATGATCGCCCCGTACGCGTCGCCGAGCTGGGCCGTCCTCGCGAGGAAGGCAGGGATCTCCGAGCGCGGCACGACCGTGTCCACGATGTCGTCCGCGCCGAGCGCCTTGGCGACGAAGAAGATGCGCTCGCGGGCCGAGACGAGGCTCGTCCCCGCCGACGGCGGGAGCACGTAGGCGTCCAGCGCACCGTGGCGGCCGAGGAGCGCTGCTGCAGCTTCCGTGTCCTCGTCCAGGCGGTCCGCGCGCGAGCTTTCGAGCACCACGACCAGGTATGCGGCGGCGCGCTCGCGCACGTGGTCGGGAACGCCGAGCTCGATCCCCGCCTCCTCGACGATTGCACCCATCGCGCCGGCGTCGAGGTACTCGAGGACGGCTGGTGCGATCCCGGCGCGAAGGACGGGGGCGATCGCCGCGGCAAGGAGCTCCAGGGTCGAGAAGGGCGCGAGAAGCGTCGCGTGGTGTGCGAGGCGCCCGACGAGCTTCACCGTCACCTCCGTCACGAGGGCCAGGGTCCCCTCGCTCCCGACGACCAGCTGGGTGAGGTCGTAGCCAGAGGAGGACTTGACGAGCTTGCCGCCGGTGCGCAGGACCTGCCCTCCAGGCAGCACGAGCTCGAGCCCGAGCACGTGGTGGCGCGTCACCCCGTAGCGAACGGCGCGCATCCCGCCGGCGTTCGTGGCGACGTTGCCGCCCAGCGACGAGCGCATCTCACCGGGATGGACGGGGTAGACGAAACCGAGCGGACGGAGCGCGTCGTCGAGGTCGCGCAAGGTCACACCAGGCTGGACGACGGCGACGCGATTCTGCTCGTCGATCTCGAGGATGGTCGCCATCTGGTCGAAGCACACGACGATCCCATCGGCGAGGGGCTGGGCGCCCCCTGCGAGCCCGGTGCCGCTGCCGCGGGCCACGACGGGGACCCGGGCGGTGTCGGCGAGGGCGAGCAGTGCGCTCACCTGCTCGGTCGTCGAGGGGCGGACGACAGCCAAGGGCACGGCGGGCCGTGCGGTCAGCGCCTCGTCGTGGGTGTCCTCCTCGCGCACGTCGCTCCCCGCGTCGACTCGACCCGGCCCGGTGATCGCACGAAGCGCGTCGAGGAGCTCCTGGACGTCCATCGGGTCACACGGTGGCGTCGGGGGAATGCGAGGACAGGAGGTCGCGCATCTCGGCGAGGTGCTGCGCGGCTCGAGCAGGGCTCACCTCGGCGGTGCCGTGGCGCAGCTCGTGGAGGGTGTGCTCGAGAGGAGCGAGCCAGGGAGATGCACGCCGCTCCGGCACGTCGTCGGCCGTGGTCGCGGCACCGGGGCGGAGAGCCCAGGTGCAGGTCAGCTCCTCTTCTGCCCGGGACAGCGCGACGTAGAACAGTCTTCGTTCCTCCGCCTTCGCGGCTTTCGAGCGAGCGGTGACGAGCGGGACGAGACCGTCGGACGCACCGACGACGAACACCGTCCGCCACTGCAGCCCCTTTGCCCGGTGGAACGTGCTCAGCACGACGGCCTCGTCGGGCTCCTCGTCGCCGCGCGACGCGTACCCATCGGTGACCGCGAGCGCCGGGCGTAGCGGACCCGGCCCGTCGCCACCGGCGAGGTCGGCTGCGACGGGGTCGTCGTGTGCGCCCCGCACGTCGCTCGCCGGTCCGAGCTCGGCTCCGGTGCTCCGGTGCGGGACGTGCTCGTCGCCCAGTGCCTCGGCGATGCGCACGAGCTGAGCGTTGGTGCGGGCAAGGACGGCGATCGACGACCATCGCCGTCCTGGGCGATGGGCGGCCCATACCTGACGTGCGACCCAACGGGCCTCCTCGACGTCGTTGGCGAAGCGTGCCACCGTCGGCAGCGGACCGTCGCCGCGCGCGCTCGGGGGAGGGGTCGCACGCCCGAGGGCCGCCGAGGCCAGCTGGACCACCGGGGTCGTGCAGCGGTGGTTCGTCTCGAGCCTCACGACACGGGTCCCGGCGAACTCCTCGGTCATGCGGTGGAGCAGCTCGGGGTCTGCGCCGTTCCAGCCGTACACGGACTGGTTCGGGTCGCCCACGACGAACAGATCCGGCGTGTCGCCCGCGAGCAGGCGCAGGAGGCGGTACTGCGCGTCGCTCAGGTCCTGCATCTCGTCGACGAACAGGTGACGGTGCCACCAGCGGATCGCCTGGGCGAAGTCCGCCTCCTGTTCCAGGAGATCGCCGAGGTGCCACACGAGGTCGTCGAGGTCGAGGAGCCGGCGCCGGCGCCGCTCCTCCTCGTAGCGTGCGTAGAGCTCCGCGACCCGGGCTGCAGGCAGGAACGTCCGTCTCGAGGCTTCCCTGGCGGCCTCCTCGTAGCCTGACGGCCCGACCAGCCGGGACTTGGCCCAGCCGATCTCGGTGTCGAGGCGGGCGGCGTCGCTGCGCCGGACGACTGGCTCGAGCTCGGTGCGCGCCGTTCGGATGCGTCGGTTCGGGTCCGCACGCAGGCGTGACGCGCCGGGGCTCTGGTCGAGGAGCTCGGCGAGGAGGGGTCGGCGGTCGGCGACGATCGCCGGGGTGGCCTGGGCGCGGTCACGGCAGTGGTGCGCGATCAGCCGGAGCGCCGTTCGGTGCAACGTGCCCGCGTACACCTCACGTCCGACGCCGAGCGTGAAGAGGCGGTCACGAAGCTCCTCCGCCGCTTTCCGGCTGAAGGTGCACACGAGGACGTGACCAGGGTGCGCGCTGGCGTCGAGAACCCGCCGGGCGACGCGCAGCGTGAGGACCTTCGTCTTGCCGGTCCCTGCGCCTGCGAGAACGCAGACCACAGGGGCGTTCGCCAGCACCGCCTCCCTCTGGGCCGGCTCGAGGCCAGCCACCAGCCGGGCGATGTCGGGCTGCGTCGCGATGTCCGTGCGGTGAGACACCGCGGCCACGCTACCGAGGTGGTCGAGGGTCCGCGACCCTGTGCGCCGTTCTCGGGCCGTATCGGCGTGCGGGAGGCCGGTGGGCCCGGTGGCACGAGGGATTCATGGTGCCCGTTCGAGCTCATCGCGCGCGGGCCTTCGGCTGCACGCGAGAATGCTGCCGCACATGGCTGAGGACGGAAGGCGGGACCGGCGCGCGGGGGAGGCTGGCTGAGGATGCTACGCACGTTCGCGGGCGGGACCCTCTTCGGCGCGCGGTCGGGGGGCGGAGCGCCGAGGGTGCTCGCGCTCCACGGCTGGGCCCGGACGCACCGGGACTTCGACGGAGTGCTCCGCCCGGCTGAGGGTGCCGAGCTCGCAGCGATCGCCGTCGACCTTCCCGGGTTCGGCGCCACTCCGCCGCCGACCGAGCCGTGGGGCTCGGCGGAGTACGCCGCGTGCGTGGACGCGCTGCTCGAGGAGATGGCAACCCCTGTGGTCGTGCTCGCGCACTCCTTCGGCGGCCGCGTCGCAGTCCATCTCGCCGCGGCCAGGCCCGACGCCGTCTCCGCTCTTGTGCTCTGCGGCGTGCCGCTCCTACGCCTCGCGCCTGTGCGCCGCCCGTCCCTCGTGTACCGGTCCGTGCGCGCCGCTCACCGCGCCGGGCTCGTCGGCGAGGAGCGTATGGAGCGCGCGCGGCGACGGCACGGGTCGGCCGATTACGCCGCCGCCGCCGGTGTCATGCGCGGGGTTCATGGCCGCGTCGTAGCGGAGAGCTACGAAGAGCAGCTCGACGCGATCGAGGCCCCGGTCACCCTCGTCTGGGGCGACGACGACGCCACGGTGCCCCTCGGCGTCGCACGAGCCGCGCTCGACAGGCTCGGTGGGGCGCGGTCGTCTCGAGCCGAGCTCACGGTCCTCCCCGGCGCGGGCCACCTCGTCCCCCTCACCGCTCCTGGCGCCCTGCGCGAGGCGGTGGAGCGGCATCTCGCGCGCTGATGGGTGTCCTCGGGGCGACTGGCGACGCGGCCTGGGGCGTCTATGCGGCGTGCATCCTGGCGCTCGTGCCCGCCGGAGCACGCTGGCTGCGTGTGGCTCAGCGCGAGCACTACGTCCCTGACTCGGTCAGCAGGTTCGCGCTGCGCTGGTGGAGGAGCGAGCCGCTGAATGTCGCGCTCGGGGGGGTCGCGCTCGCCGGGGTCATCCTGAGCGGGTTGTGGCCGCTCGCTGCAGCTGCGACGGTGGTGGCGTCCGCGCTCGGACCCCTGCACCTGTCGATCCGGGGCCGGACGTCTCGGCTCGTCCCCACGCGAAGGCTCCAGTCGCTTGCGGCGGTCTGGCTGCTCGCTGAGGCCGTGGTGCTCGGTATCGGTGCCGCGATCGGGGCTCCGGCGCCGTTCGCGGCAGCCGGGCTCGTCGCGGCGCCGGCACTGGTGGACGCTGCGCTCTTCGTCACCGCGCCGGTCGAGCGCCGGCTCTCGGAGCGGTTCGTGACCATGGCCGCCGAGCGGCTGCGGAGGGTGTCTCCGACCATCGTGGCGATCACCGGCTCCTACGGCAAGACGTCCACGAAGAACCACATCGCGCACCTGGTCACGGGGACCAAGAGCGTGGTGGCGACGCCGGCGTCGTTCAACAACCGCGGCGGTCTCGCCCGGGCGGTGAACGAGCATCTGGCCGAGGGCACCGACGTCTTCGTCGCGGAGATGGGCACGTATGGGCCCGGAGAGATCCGCGATCTCTGTCGCTGGTGCCCCCCGGAGATCGCGGTGATGACCGCGATCGGGCCGGTGCACCTCGAACGGTTCGGCTCGCAGGACGCGATCCTCACCGCCAAGACCGAGATCACCGAGCGAGCCTCGACCGTCGTGGTGAACGCCGACGACAGCCGGCTCGCGGCACTCGGCACCACGCTCGAGGCGGATCGAGGCCTCCGCGTCATCCGTGCCGGGGTCGACGAGCCGAACGCAGACGTGCGGCTGTGCGTGGACGACGGGAAGGTGGCCCTCGTCGTCGGAGGCACGCCAGTCGGGATGCCGGTGCAGCTCCGCCCTGGCATCCAGCCGTCCAACCTCGCCTGTGCCGTCGCCGTGGCGCTGCACCTGGGCGTGCCTGCCGAGACGGTCGTTGAGCGCATCCCCACGCTGTCGCCGGTGGCCAACCGGCTCACCGCCGATACCTCGTCCTCGGGCGTCTACGTGATCGACGACACCTTCAACTCGAACCCCGCGGGTGCCGGCGCGGCGCTCTCGGCGCTCGCGGCGGCGCCCGCGACCGGCAGGAGGGTGGTGGTGACCCCGGGAATGGTGGAGCTGGGCGCTCGGCAGGCGGCGGAGAACGAGGCATTCGCCCGCGCCGCGTGCGAGGTTGCGTCGAGCATCGTCGTCGTGGGCCTCACGAACCGGCGCGCCCTGCTCCGGGGTGCCCGCGGCCAGCGGCCGGTCGTCGTCGTCCGCACCCGTGACGAGGCGGTGGCGTGGGTGCGCGCGAACCTCGGGCCCGGCGACGCGGTGCTCTACGAGAACGACCTGCCGGACCACTACCCTTGACCGCCGCCGGGGCCCTTTCCCGGCGCAACGCATTCAGGGAGCGCATCGTGGCTGACCTCATCTCCGATCTCGCCGTCGTCTTCGGCGGCCCTTCCCCTGAGCACGACGTGAGCGTGCTCACGGGTCTCCAGGCCGCCCGTGCCCTGGGCGCTCGCTGCCTCTACTGGACCAAGACCGGCGAATGGCACGAGGTGAGCTCGGCGCTCGAGGCAAGTGCGTTCGTCGACGGGGTGCCTCAGGGTGCGACGCGCGTCCAGCTGCTCCTCGAGTCCGGGTTCACCACTGAAGCAGGGCGGTTCGCGCGCCCCCGCCCGCTCGGCGTCGACGTCGCCGTGGTGTGCTGCCACGGGGGACCTGGCGAGGACGGCACCTTGCAGGCTGCCCTGGACCTCGCCGGGGTGCGCTACACGGGTCCCAGCCTCGCGGGCGCAGCTCTTGGCATGGACAAGCTCGCGTTCGCCGACGTGGTGGCCCAGGCCGGGCTGCCGGCGCTGCCGCGCCTGCTGCTCGACGAGTCCACCACCACGATCGGGTTCACACCCCCCTACATCGTGAAGCCGCGCTTCGGCGGGTCCTCGATCGGGATCGTCGCGAACGTCGCGGACCTCCAGACGGCGGTCGCGCTGCTCGGCGCGAACCGCCACCTGCGCGCCGGCGCGGTCATCGAGCCCTACCGCGCCGACCTCTTCGACCTCCAGATCGCCGTGCGGACGTGGCCGGAGCTGGGGTTGTCCGCGATCGAGCGGCCGCTTCGGACCCCCAGAGCCGGCGGGGCCGCAGGAGAGCCGGACATCCTCGGCTACGCGGACAAGTACGTCGGCGGTGAGGGAATGGCGAGCGCTCCCCGAGAGCTGCCAGCCCAGATCGACGGCGAGCTCGAGGGACGTCTGCGCGAGGCCGCCACCGCCGTCGCGCGGCTGTGCTCGGTGCGCGGCGTCACGCGCGTGGACTTCCTCTCGGACGGCCGGGAGCTCTTCGTCAACGAGATCAACACGATCCCGGGCTCCCTGGCGCGGTACCTGTGGATCGACCCGGCTGTGCCGTTTCGCACCCTGCTCTCCGACATGGTGGCCGAAGCGCGCCACCGACCTGCGCATCACTACACGGTCGAAGGTGCGGACGGGACCGTGCTCAAGGGCGCAGCGTCGATCGCAGCGAAGCTGGCGTGACCGCCCCCGCCGGTGAGCTGCGCTCGCAAGATGGCGTAGAGCTGCTCCGTGCGCTCTGACGGCGTGCCGCCGGGGTCCAGCTCGTCGACCTGTCGCTGGCATTCCCTCCACTCGGCGTGCAGGCGACGCACGTCGCCGCTCTCCGCGGCCACCCTCATCGCCGCGCGCGTGAGCGCCTCGCTGTATGGCTCCACCTTCCGTGCCTGTCCGATCGCCCATCGGGCCAGGTCGATGTCACCTGATGCGAGCGCCGCGCGGACGAGGGAACAGGCACCGTCGACGACGGCATCGGCGATGCGGCGCTCGTGACCCTCGGCGCGCCACCACCCGTAGCCGGCCAGCACCCCGGCAAGTGGCTCGGCCTTCACGAGCTGGAGCCCTTCGCGAAGCCGGGCAACGCGCTCGATCGGGTCGTGTGCAGCGAGGCCTTCGTGCACCAGAGCGCTCGCCCGCAGCGCGTCGACGGTCACCATCGGAGAGAGGCGGTAGTGGCCCGAGCGGGAGGCAGCCGGGAGGAGCAGCTTCCCGTCGGGTGCGGCGCCAAGGGAACGTCGTGCCGCGCCCACCGTGTTGAAGAGCGTCTTGGCTGCGGCATCCGCGTCGGCTGAACCGAGCACCCGCATCCTGAGCCGCTCCCCGGTGACGGGCTCAGGAGCGTGCATCGCGAGGTAGGCGATCAGCTCGACCGCTCGCCGCGCGCGCTTGGGCGGGAGGTCCGCCTGCAGGCCGACGATGCCCGGCACCGTCGTGAGCAGCTGCACCTCCGCGCCGACGTGCTCACGGATCGAAGCCACGTCGTGCAGCTCGTTGGTGGCGTTCGCCGGGCCGAACATTCCAACGGGCTCCACGAGGCCGGGCCGATCGTCAGTAGTGGGGTCCGCCAGCCGCAGGGTGGCAGGGGCAGTCGTGCGCTGCACGAGCGGTAGGGTCGCTCCCCTGGAGCCGGGCACGCCGTCATCGACGAGCGCGTCGACAGCAGCCTTCCAGGAGGCGTCGAGCAGCGAGGGCCGGACCGTGAGCCCGAAGGGATGCACGCTCGCCGCGCGGTCGTCGACGACGATGGTGATCTCGGCGTCGTCGAGCTGGCGGGCTGCGAGCACCGCGCACGCATTCCGGGTCGTTTCGGGGAGCCTCCCAGGGTCGCCCACGAAGAGCACCTGTGGACCGCCCGGCACGCGCTTCTCCATGCGCTTCTCCATGCGCGTCGAGGTAGCGCGGACTGCCTCGACTGCCTCCACGGGGTCGTCGACGATGACGATGGCTTCGTGCCAGCTCCACGTCGAAGCGGCTGCTCGCATCGCGCGCACGAGGTCCGCGCTGCGGGGACCGATCACCGAGACGCGCGTCCCGATCTCGACCGGGATGAGCCAGGTGCCGTGCCGGTCGTCGCCGAGGGGAAGCAGGAACGGGCACCACGGCTCCCCGTCGTGCACGCGATGCAGCTGTGCGGCGTCGACGGAAACGGGAAACACCCAATTCGCAGGTGCCGTGCGGTGCCAGCCGTCGAGAGCCTCAGGCACCGGTTCGAAGAAGCGCGCCTCCACGCCGTCACTCCCTGCGCGTAGCCACTGCACCGCGCCGGGCGGCGGGTTCAGTGTCGCGATGGTTCGTGCGAGGTGGCACGCAGCGGCCTCGATCAGCTCCACGATCGGGACCCGCTCGAACGGGGCGACCAGCCTGCCGAGATCCGCCTCGCGCCCGACCGGGGCGAGGATGGCGGATCCTTCCTCGCGGAGGAAGGCTCGGAGACGGCGGAGCTGGCGCGAACGCCGAGCGAGCAGCCCTGCCACGAGCGCGCTGATGCCAGCTGCCGCGAGCTCACCGAGCGGCAGCAGTGCGCCCGCGCGCATGTCCCGGCCGGCCAAGCGTGTCGTGCCGGGTGTGGCACCGCTCGTGGTGCGGGCTGCCACGTCGGCGTCGAGCGCCACGTCGGCGTCGAGCGGTGGCAGCACCAGGGTCCAACCTGGGGCGATCATGGTCGGGTCGACGAAGCGCGTGCAGTCGCCCATCGGCCGCCCGAGGTTGGCCGCGGCGATCGCGGGCCACGCCGATGCGTCGCCGTAGCGGGCGGCGGCGATGCTTGCGAGCGTCTCTCCGTGGCCGACGACGTGGACGGCCGCCCCCGTGACGTTCCGGCTGGAGTCGTCGGCAGGGATCTCGGGACGCTCCGACGAGCGCAGCCACTGCGAGGTGCGCACCGGCTGCGAGGACACCTGTGGCGGCGCGGCTGCGGTTCTGGTGCTGAGCGCGCGGGCCGTTCCGGCCACCGATGCACTGACGACCGATGCGCTGGCCACCGACGCGCTGGCCACCGACGCGCCCAGTCCGGTGAACGACGTGACTGCGAGCACGCCGAGAGCGATCCTCACCGCGATGCGATCGGAGAGGCGCGCCGCGGTACCGGGATCACCTGAGCGGACGCGGACCGCCACAGAGCGAAGGATCGGCCACGCGCACGCCGCCCACGCGCACCAGCTGACGACGGCCAGCAGGTCGAACAGGCCATGCCATGAGATGAGGCTCTGCACCGTCCAGTGCCGCGGGGCGGGTAGCCCGACGAGCGCGACGAGCACCCCTGGGACCGCCGCGAAGACGAGCAACGCCGCGGCGGCGCCGACGACTGCGTCCCACATCCTTCGGCGTGCGTGCGATGTCGAGATCATGGCGTTCAGGGTGCGGGGTTGACGACCAGTGTGAAGGGCACGTCGGCGCGTACGCCCGGGGGTAGCGAGAGCGTGACCGTGCAGCTACCGATACCGTGCGTGTCATCGACCTCGAGCGACAGCTCCGAGGATCCCGTGCGGGTCGCCGACACGCCGCCGCCGCACGAGATCTCGAGCTCGAGATTCGGCGTGTCGGTCCACATGGCCCGAGCCGAGA
>JAJZVL010000050.1 GCA_021845725.1 Actinomycetes bacterium
CGCCAGGACCTCCGCCGAGCGCGAGTCGGCGCCAGCTCGTCGCAGAACCGCTCGCCGTCCCTGTCGCGAAGCAGTGCCCCATGCCCCCGCAGCGCCTCGGAGAGGAGCGGCCGGGGCATGAGCGGGTGGTGAAGGGCCGTGGGGTGGAACTGGACGAACTCCATGTCGGCCACCGGCACCCCGGCGCGCAGCGCCATCGCGATGCCGTCGCCGGTCGCCTCCCCCGGGTTCGTCGTGACCGCGAACAGCTGGCCGATCCCACCCGTTGCGAGCACGACGTGCGAGGCGCGCACCTGCGCCATGGTGCCGTCGGGGGCACGCGCGAGCACGCCCCGGCACCTTCCGCCGTCCACGACGAGCTCGAGCGCGAACCACCGCTCGAGGACCGCCGCGGCCCGAGAGAGGGTCGCGGCGACCAGGGCCCGCTCGACCTCTGCGCCCGTCGCCACGCCGCCGGCGTGCAGCACGCGCGCCCTCGAGTGGCCGCCCTCCCTCGCACGCGACAAAGAGCCCGACGCCTCACGGTCGAAGCGAGCGCCGAGCGCGATCAGCTCTTCGACCCTCGAAGGCCCTTCGTCGACGAGCACGCGGACTGCGTCGACGTCGCAGAGGCCGGCGCCGGCCCGAAGCGTGTCGGCGAGATGGAGGTCCGTCGAATCCTCGTCCCCGCCGAGCACCGCGGCCACGCCCCCTTGCGCCCAGCGGGTCGTGGACTGCGAGAGCTCCCCTTTGGTGAGCACGGCGACCGAGAGCCGGGGGCTCGCCTCGCACAGGCGGACCGCGACCGACAGGCCCGCGACGCCGCTGCCCAGGACCAGCACGTCGAACGGCCCGGGGCCCATTGCGATCGTCGACACCGGCTCCTCCTTCTGCTGACGCGGCGACCTTCGAGCGTACGGATCTGCACGCTTCGCAGCCTCGTGCGGCTGCCGGTCACGAAGCGGGTCGCAGGCCGGTCGCGAGGCGGGTCGCCTCAGAGTGTACCGACCAGGCGGACCGCCCCCCCGGCCCGCTCGAGCACGTCCGGCGGGACGAGGCCGGGGGCGAGGTCCCTCAAGGGTGCCAGGACGAACCGCCGCTCCCACATCCTCGGGTGGGGAACCTGGAGGTCGGGCTCGTCCACGACCACGCCGTCGACCAAGAGCACGTCGGCGTCGAGGGTGCGCGGACCGAACCGAACGGTGCGGACCCGGTGCGCCTCCGCCTCGAGCGCGCGGCACCGCTCGAGCAGCTCGCGCGGGCTGGCGCAGGTGCGAAGCTCGACGACGGCGTTGACGTACGGCGGCTGGCCTTCGGGACCACCCACGGGCTCGGTCTCGTAGAGGGGGGAGACCGCGATCACGTCCCCATGCTCCCGCAGGGCGGCGACCCCTCGGGCGATCCGTGCCCGGCGCCCACCGAGGTTGGAGCCGAGCCCGATGAAGGCACGCCGGGGGACCCGGGGGGGATCAGGGGCGGCGCTCATCGACCACTCGGACCCCGACCGAGCCCACGTCGACGTCGACGGGCGGTCGCACCTTGCGCACCACGACCTCGGCGCGCGTGACGCGGGGGTGCTCGTCGAGCACCTGGCGCGCGATCGCTGCGGCGAGGGCCTCCATGAGCGCGAAGGAGCGGTGCGACACCACACCCGCAGCGCTCGACGCCACCGCCCCGTAGTCCACCGTGTCGCCGAGCGCGTCCGACTCGGCGGCAGCGGCCACGTCGAACGACGCGTCCACGTCCACGCTGAACGGCTGAGCACGCATGCGCTCGTGCGGCAGGACGCCGTGCACGCCGAGCACCCGGAGGTCGCGGATCTCGATGCGGCCTGTCATGCCGGTCCAGCGTGCTGCCTGGGCGGCAAGGTCGCGGCCACGACCACGAGCTCGCGGCCCGCGGAGCCCATCCGGTGGCCGACGAGGCGCTCAACGAGCGCGATGGCCTGGGGCACGGCGGGCACCCTCCCGGTCCACACGAGGTAGCCCGCGGCGACGCCCATCATCTGGTCTCCGAGCTCCTCGCGGTGCACGAGGACGCACTCGCCCCTTTCCAACGCGGCGTCGAGCGCTCGGTAGAAGTCCGTGAGCGTCGGGCGCGGGTCCGCTCCAGGGGCCAGGGGGAAGTGGGCGTGCGCGATCTCCTTGTCGTCGTAGGCGTGGAGATTGTGCGGGGAGGGGAGCAGGGAGACGATCTGCGTGAACCCCTGGGCTCGCAGCCAGAGGAGCTCCTCGTTGCGGCGGACCTTGCGGTGGTTGGGTGCGAAGCCCCCGGGGCGCTCGCTCAGCGCCAGGTGGTCACGGATGATCCAGGTGAAGTTGCGCGGCGGCATGCCGGCCGACCACTTGCCCTTCATCGGCAGGCCTCGCCGGCGTGGTCCGGGCTCCTCGTGGAGCCCGTGCCCGGCCCCACCAGCGCCGCAGCGCGGATCGTGTCGGCCACGTCGTGGACACGCACCATCCCCACTCCCGCCGCCATCGCCCACACGGCCATGGCGATGGACGCCTCGAGCCGGCTCTCGGCGCCGAGCGGGCGATCGGGCGACGGCGCGCCGTAGCGGCCGAGGAACCCCTTGCGGCTGGTGCCCACGAGGACCCTGGCCCCGGCCGCCCACGCCGCCTCCACGAGCTCGGGGAGCGCGGCGAGCAGGGCGACGTTCTGCGCGGCGGTCTTGGCGAAGCCGATGCCCGGGTCCACCCACACCTCGCCGACCCCCGCGTCGCGTGCTCGGAGCGCGGCGTCGAGCACGCTCGCGCGGACCTCGCCGACGACGTCGTCGTAGTGCGTGAGCGATTGCATCGTGCGTGGGGTGCCCCGCGAGTGCATGGACACCCAACCTGCACCGAGCTCCGCGGCGAGCGGCCACAGCTCCCCGCCCACGTCGTTCACGAGCGTCGCCCCCGCGGCGACGGCCGCCCTTGCCACGGCTGGCTTCATCGTGTCGATCGACACGCGGACCGTTCCGGCCAGCCCTTCGACGACCGGGAGCACGCGGCGGAGCTCCTCGGCTTCGTCGACCGGGCGGGCGCCCGGACGCGAGGACTCCCCGCCCACGTCCACCACGTCGGCTCCCTCGGCCGCCATCTGCTCGCCACGCGCCACGGCGGAGCCGGGGGTGAGGAAGCGGCCGCCGTCCGAGAAGGAATCGGGCGTGACGTTCAGGATCCCCATCACGAAGGGCCTGGTCGCCACGTTCGCCATCATCGCCGTAGCGTAGGCGAGCCGGTGCCGAGGAGCGGCTCCTCGGCGGCCCCGGCGGTCCCGGGAGGGGCGGCTCCTCAGCGGCCCCGGCTGACGAACTGCATCGCCTCGGCACGCGTCGCGGGATCCCTGCGGAAGAGCCCGCGCACCGAGGAGGTGACCGTGCGCGTCCCGGGCTTCTTCACGCCGCGCATCGACATGCAGAGGTGCTCGGCCTCGACCACGACGAGGACCCCGCGTGGCTGCAGGGCCCCCTCGATCGACTCGGCGATCTGGGTGGTCATGCGCTCTTGGACCTGGAGCCGGCGCGCGTAGCCGTCGACCAGGCGCGCGAGCTTGGACAGCCCCGTGATCCTGCCGTCCTCGGCGGGGATGTAGGCGACGTGCACGTGCCCGATGAACGGGACGAGATGGTGCTCGCAGAACGACGCGAACGGGATGTCGCGCACCATCACCATCTCGTCGTGCTCGGCGGCGAACGTCACGGTCAGGTGGCTGGCCGGGTCCTCGTCGAGCCCCGAGAGCAGCTCCTCGAACATGGACGCGACCCGCCGGGGGGTATCGCGCAAGCCTTCGCGTTCGGGATCCTCGCCGATCCCGGCGAGCAGCTCGCGGACTGCGGCCTGCACCCGAGGGACGTCGACGCCCACCCGGGATCAGCCCTCGCCCTCGGCGCCCGGGTCCTCGAGCCCTGCTCGGAACGCGTGCACCCCGGAGAGGTTCCGATACCGCTCCGCGGCATCGAGGCCGTAGCCCACGACGAACTCCGAGGGGATGGTGAAGCCGACGTAGCGCAGGTCGAGATCGACGCGCTGCTCGCCGTCCTTCACCAGCAGCGCACAGACGTCGACCGTCTCGGGCCGCCTCGCATGCAGGTAGCGGCGGAGGTAGTTCAGCGTGAGCCCGCTGTCGATGATGTCCTCGACCACGATCACGCGCCTGCCGGTCAGCTCGGCGTCCAGGTCTTTCACGATCCGCACCACCCCTGAGGACTGGGTGGCGCTCCCGTAGGAGGACACCGCCATGAAGTCGACGTCGACCGGCAGCTCGATGGCCCGGCACAGGTCGCTCATGAAGAGCATCGCGCCCTTCAGCACGCCGACGAGCAGCGGCGGGTCGTCCCGGAAGTCCTCGGTTATCTGCTTGCCCAGCTCGGCGACCTTGGCGGCGATCTCGTCCGCGCTCACGAGCAGCGGGCCCACCGCCGGGCGCGCCCAGGAAGGAGCCTGCGCCGGTCCGTCTGGCTCCCTCGCTCGCTCCCTCGTCGGCACCGGCGAGACCTTAGTGCCGACGCCCTGCACTGCCGGCACCCTCGGCCCGCCGCGGCCCGCTCGCGGATGCCTGCCGACGAGGCCGAGGTTCGGGCGCCGTCGCGATCAGCCTTCCCTTCGACCGTCGCACGCGCCATCCGCCGCCGAGCTCCGTGGCGACAGCGCCGCCCGACGCCACGTCGAGGACTCGACGCACCTCTGCGAGCGAGGGCGGGTGGCGATCGGGACCCCGCGCCACCGAGGGCCTGCCGCCGGCGTCAGGGGTCGCTCCGAGCGCCCGCAGCCACCGTCTGACGGCGCGTCCCGCCAGGGGGGCCGGCGTGCGAGCGAGGTCTGCGGCCACACTGGGGTCGGGGACGGTCTCGGAGGCGAGCGCGTCGAGGAGCTCCGCGTCCGAGGCCGCGAGCGAGGCGAGGCGAGCGAGCAGGGGGACGGGGTCCCTGCCAGCGAGGTCGGCACACAAGGGCATGAGCTCGTGCCGCACGCGGTTGCGCAGGTAGCGGGGATCCTCGTTCGAAGGATCCTCCACCCATCGCAGGCCGGACTCCTCGCACAGCCCACGCGCCTCGGATCGACGGATCCCGAGCAGCGGGTGCCGGGGTCCTGGCTTCATCGCCGCGAGACCGTCGAGCCCAGCGCCGCGCAGCAGGTTGCACAGCACCGTCTCGGCCTGGTCGTCCATCGTGTGCCCCGTGGCCACGTCGGACGGCAGGACGGCGAACCTCGCAGCCCGTGCGCGCGCCTCGAGGTTCGGCCCCGGATCGACGTGCACGCGCTCGGCCCGGAATGCCGCACCGAGCCGAGCAGCAGCCTCTGCGACGAGCTCCGCCTCGGCTGCGGATCCCTCGCGCAGGCCGTGGTCCACATGCACCGCGCGCACGTGGCACCCCGCACGCGTGGCGAGGACCAGGAGCGCCAGCGAGTCCGGACCGCCCGAGACCGCACACGTCAACGCAGCGCCGGCCGGCGGGAAGGTGCAGCGGCCGAGCAGCCTGCCCGCGTCGTCGGTCACTCGCCGTCCCGAGCCTCCGCGCGGGTGATCCATCGCTGCGGCTCTCGGATCTCCTCGAGCGTCGGAAGCCACTCCGGCCCGCTCCACACCCGGTCCATGAGCTCGCTCCCCCCGTGCGCCTCCACGACGTGGATGAACTCTTCTCCCTGCTGGTACTGGCGGAGCTTGGCCTCGAGCCCGAGGACCTGCTGGAGCACCTTGGCCGGACCCGTGACCGACTGGCGCCGCTCGCGCAGCACCTGGCTGAAGTGCGCCGCTCCCGGCACGTCCGCGGCACCGGCACGGTCCATCGTCACGTCCCCGTGGCCTTCGAGGACGCTCATCATCGCCTGGAGACGCCGGATCGCCTCGAGCTGCTCGCCGCTCGCCACGATGCCGAGCACGCCGGCGTCGTCGAGCGGGCTCTGGCGCGACCGCAGCTGCTCGGCGGTCCGACGGACCATCTCGGCCAACCGGCCCGGGTCGACCTGGAACGGCTCGATCGCCTTGTCGACGAGGGAAAGGAAGTACCCGCGCAGCCACGGCACGGCCGTGAACTGGCAGCGATGGGTCACCTCGTGGAGCGCGAGCCAGAGCCGGAACTCCGCGGGTGCGAAGCCGTGACGCTGCTCGAGCTCCACGACGTTCGGCCCGACGTAGTACAAGAGATCCTGGTCCTCCGCCATGTCTTCGGTCAAGAGCAGGTCGTACTGGCCGAGGACCCGCGTCGACATCCAGGCCAGCACCGCACCGAGCTGAGCACCGCTCGCGGAACGTCCCGCCATGGCGACCGTGCTCGCGATCGGCGCGGGAAGGTCGGCAAGCCAGGGCGGGCGCGAGCGCCGGCGTTCCTCGCGCTTCTCCTCACGACGGCGCTCGAACTTGGCCAACGCGGGCGTGAGCAGGCGCTGGAACGAGGCGACGTTGGCGCGCGCCCAGCCGACGCGGTCGGTCACGAGCGAGCGTGCCGGCGTCGGCGCCCGCCACCCGGTGGACTCGGCGACCAGCTCCTCGGCCCTCGCCGTCGCAACGGCGAACGATCTCGAGAGCTCCTCGGCGTCGTAGCGGACGCTCGAGGGGCGACGGGCGATGGCCCACGCGGCGACCCGCTCGGCGACCCGCCAGTCGACGAGGCCCGGTCCCGACGTCCCCTCGGCACCCTCGGCGTCCTCGACGGGCTCGGGCAGCGACGCGCTCATGGCGCGCCCGACGGCCGGGTGGGGTCGGACAGCTCGGCCTCGGCGGCGATCGCCGCCGCGACCCGGGCGATCAGCGAGTCGGGCACGCGGTCCTTGCAGCGGCTCGAGACGACCGCGCGCAGCTCCGCCTCGAACCCCGCCGCGTCGGCGCACGGCCCGCACTCGTCCAGGTGCACCGCGATCTGCAGACGCCGCTCCTCGGTCAGCTCGCCGTCGAGGTAGACGTAGAGCTGGCGCACAGCCTCCTGGCAGCCGACGTGGGAGGACTTCCCCCCACCGCACCTGGCTCGTCCATCGTCGCCCACCGTCCGTCTCCTGTCAGTTGCTCGCTCGTGCCCCGTCGGCCCTCCGCCACCGTGGCGTCACGACGCGGCGACCGGGCCTGCTGCGACGAGCCCTCGGGCCTGTGCAAAACCAGCCAACGTCTTCTCCAGGGCTCTTCTTCCCCGGTGGATGCGGCTCATGACCGTACCGATCGGGACGTCGGTGATCTCGGCGATCTCCTTGTAGCTGAACCCTTCGACGTCGGCGAGGAGCACGGCGATGCGGAACGCGTCGGGGAGCGCCTCGATCGCCGCCTTGACCTCGTCGTCGGTGAACCCGGCGAGCACCTCCTCCTCGGCACTCCGAGTGGACCCGGCCTCGGGCGCGATGCGGTGATAGAGGTAGAGGTCCTCGACGTCCTCCACGTCGCTCACCTCGGGCCGCCGCTTCGCCGCGCGATAGGCGTTGATGTACGTGTTGGTGAGGATGCGGTACAGCCACGCCCTCAGGTTCGTCCCCTCGCTGAACGAGTCGAACCCCCGGTACGCCTTCAGGTAGGTCTCCTGGACCAGGTCCTCCGCATCGGCGGCGTTACGCGTCATACGGAGCGCGGCCGTGTACAAGGCGGGCATGTGCTCCATCGCCAGCTCGGCAAACGCGGCCCGATCAGCCATGAAGAGACCCTAGTCAGTGGCCGGGACGCAGGTCGGTCGCCGAGGATCCCTGGCACCTGGCAGCTGTGGCTGCCAGCCGTGGCCGCCAGCCGTGGCGCTGACCCGCCCGGCTAGCCTCGCCCCGATGCCCACACGACCGCTACCGCCCGCGGGCGGCGCCCAGCTCGCGCGCGCCGGAGAGATCGAGGTCCTGTCGTGGCCGTCGCTCGAAGAGCTCGGCGTGGACGCAATCGTCACGACGCGCGAGTGCGGGGTGTCGATCGGGCCCTATCGCGCGCTCAACCTCGGGCTGCACGTCGGCGACGACCCGGACGCGGTCGCCGAGAACCGGCGCCGTGCGGCCGGGGCGCTCGGCGCGGGCGTCGACGACCTCGTCTTCGCCGACCAGGTGCACGGCACCCACGTGGAGGTGGTCGGCGCACGCGAGTCGGGTCGCGGCGCCCGTGACCCGGCGGACGCGATCGAAGGGACCGACGCGCTCGTCACGAGGGAACCGGGGGTCGTGCTGGTGACCCTGGTCGCCGACTGCTCCCCGGTGCTCCTCGTCGACCCCGAGGCCCGAGTGCTCGCCACCGTCCACGCGGGTTGGCGAGGTGCCGTGGCCGGCACGCTGCGCGCGGCGATCGCGGTGATGGCGACCCTCGGCGCACGCGCCGAACGAACCGTGGCGGCCATCGGTCCCACGGTCTCGCCGAAGGCGTACGTCGTCGGCCCCGAGGTCGAGGCCGCCGCCCGCGACGCGTTCGGGGCTCGGGCCGACGAGGTCCTGTGGCCGCACGGCGAGCGCTTTCGCCTGGACGTCGCCGGCGCGAACCGGCTCCAGCTGCGCGCCGCGGGCGTTCCGGGCCACCAGATCTCCCTCGCCCCCTTCGCCAGCGACGACGGCCCCTTCTTCAGCGACCGATCGGCGCGTCCGTGCGGGAGGTTCGGCCTGCTCGCGCGGCTGCGGTAGGGGCACGCGCACCCCGCTCGTAGCATTGCCACACCATGCGCCCGGACCGTTTCGTCTACGAGGGCTACGAGCTGGACACGGCGCAGCGACGCGTCGTGTGCCACTACGCGCTCGGGGACCAGCGGTTCACCGAGGAGGTCACCTTCGAGCCGCCCCCCCGCTCGACGCAGGCCGAGAGCTGCGGCAGCCCAGAGCGCGGCCGTGACGACGAGCGCCGCGCCTGGGACCAGGCGTGGGGGTCCGCCGGGGCTGACGCAGCTGCGCGCATCTTGTACCTCCTCGCCGGGATCTCCTACTACAAGACGGCGGCGCCATCGGTGATCGACCTGGGCGACACGGCGACCAGCGAGGAGGAGCGGACGTTCCTGCGGACCTACTACGTCGAAGGGCTGGGCGAGTTCGCCTACCGCAACGGGCTCGACCTCACGGGGCTCGAGATCGTCGGCCCCGGCGCCCGTACACGCCGGCCGGCTCATGCGCCCCTGCGGCCAGGGCGCCCCCTCGTCCCCTTCGGAGCGGGCATCGACTCGGTCGTGACCGCAGACCACGTCGCACGCCGGGCCGCCTGTACCTCGCTCTTCGTCGTCAGCCGCGCGGGTGACCGGTTCTCGGCCATCGAGAACGCCGCAGCGATGACCGGGCTGCCGGTGGTGCGCGCAGACCGCCGCATCGACCCCTCCGTCCTCCACCCCGAGGACCACGGGTTCTTGAACGGGCACGTGCCGGTGACCGGGATCCTCTCCGCCGTCGCCGTCGTCGCCGCAGTCCTCGGCGGCCACGACGCGGTGGTGATGTCCAACGAGCGGTCCGCGTCGGTGCCGACGTTGTGGGACGGGGATCGACCGGTCAACCACCAGTGGTCGAAGAGCGCCGCGTTCGAGTCCGCGTTCCGGCGGCTCCTCGCCGAGTCGCTCACACCCGCTCCGGAGTACTTCTCGTACCTGCGGGCACGCTCGGAGCTGTGGGTGGCCCGGGAGCTCGCAGGCCTCGGCCGCTACCACGGCGTGTTCCGAAGCTGCAACCGCGCCTTCGCGATCGACCCGGCTCGGCGGCTCGACCACTGGTGCGGCACGTGCGACAAGTGCTGCTTCGTCGACCTCGTGCTTGCTCCCTACCTGGGCGCTGCCCAGCTCTCGCAGATCTTCGGGGGACGAGAACCGCTCTCGAACGCCACGCTCTCGGCGAACTTCCGCGCGCTGGTCGGCACCGGTGACGGGCCGAGGCCATTCGAGTGCGTCGGCGACGAGCCCGAGTCCCGCGCAGCCGTGCTGCTCGCGGCGGCGCGGCCGGACCGGGCGCGCACAGCCAGCCTCCAGGCGCTCGCCGAGGAGGTGCGCGCCGCCACAGCGCGCTGGCGCGATCCGGCCTCACAGGAGGCGGCGGTGCACCGGCTGCTCGAGAGCGACGGGGGGGACTTCGTCCCGGCGCGCTACCGCGACCCCGAGGACGTGGCCGTCGGATGACCGCGCTCGCGGGCCGGCCAGGCAACACGCAGACGCGGAGCCGGCCGGCCCTTCGCTGGTCGGATCTCCGAGGCGCCCGCGTCGGGCTGTGGGGGCTCCGCACGGAGGGCGCTGCCAACCTGCGACGCCTCAGGCGCATGGGGATGGTGCCGGTGGTCGTCGACGACCGGCCCGCGGCACCGGCGTTCGGCGGGCTCCGGGTGCTCAGCGGCGACGCGGGGCTCGAGGCCCTCGCGTCGTGCGAGGTGGTGGTCAAGACCCCAGGCATCAGCCGGCGCAGCTCGCAGGTGGCCGCGCTCACCGACGCCGGCGTGGTGGTCACCGGCGGGCTGGGGCTTTGGCTCGAGGGGGCGGACCGCGCCCGCGTCGTCTGCGTGACCGGCACCAAGGGCAAGAGCACGACTGCCTCCATCGCCGGGCACCTCATGGCGGGCCTCGGCCGGCGGGGGCTCGTCTCGGGGAACATCGGCCTGCCCCCCTGGGACCCCGCGGCGGGCGAGGACTGGGACTTCTGGATCGTTGAGACGTCGAGCTTCCAGGCGACCGACGTGTCCTCGTCCCCGCCGGTCGTCGCCGTCACGTCGCTCGCGCCGGACCACCTCGACTGGCATGGCTCGGAGGAGAACTACTACGCGGACAAGCTGTCGCTGTGCAGCCAGCCCGGAGCCGCGCTGACCATCGCCGACGCGTCCAGCCCGGTGCTGCACGCGCACGCCGCACTGCTCGGGCCCGAGATCTGGTGGGTCGCCGAGGGCGACCCCGAGCTGGACGGGGCCTGGACGGACGCGCTCGCGCTCCCTGGCCGCCACTACCACCGCGACGCGCTCGTCGCCCGGGCCTGCCTTCTCGCCCTCGGTGTCGACGAGGCGCGTGACGACGAGCGGCTCGCCGGCGCTGCAGCCGGGTTCGCGCCGCTCCAGCACCGCTTTCGTGCCGTCGGCACCGTCGCCGGCGTGGAGTTCGTCGACGACTCGCTCTCTACGAACGTGCTCCCCACCTTGGCCGCGCTCGACGCGCTCGGCGACCGGCCCGTCGCGCTGCTCGTCGGGGGTCAGGATCGCGGCATCGACTACGGGCCGCTCGCCTCGGCACTGGGATGCCGCCACGGTGAGACGCTCGTCGTGACTCTGCCCGCGGCAGGGCTCCGCATCGGGGCCGCCGTGCGCGCCGCGGGCGTGGACGTCGCGGACGCAGACGACCTCGCCGGCGCAGTCGCCGTCGCGTTCGACTGGGCGAGGGCGCGCCGGAGCGGTGACGGCAGCAGAGGCGTCGTCCTGCTCTCGCCGGCCGCCCCGAGCTTCGGTCAGTTCCGCGACTACCGGGAGCGCGCCGACGCGTTCTGCGCCGCCATGCGGCGCTGCGCGGCGGCCGAGGTGCTCACGCGGGGTCGACCAGCACGTGAGGGTTCATGATCCTCGCGGGGTCCAGGGCGCGCTTGATCGCGCTGAAGGCGCGCCGCTCGGCCGGGCTCCGGTTGAGCTCGAGCCACCTGCGCTTGGCCGTGCCGATCCCGTGCTCCGCGCTGATGCTCCCCCCCACCGCCGCCACCGCGCGAAAGACCGCGTCGTCCACCCGCTCGTCGTCGGGGGGGATGCCCGTCACGTTCACGTGGATGTTCCCGTCGCCGACGTGACCGAACAGCCAGACGGAGGCACTCGGCGCGACGGCGGCAACGATCGAGGGAAGCCGCTCCACCATCTCTGCGAGGACGCCGTTCGGCAGGGTGACGTCGAGCTTGTGGGGCGTGCCGAGCGAGTTGATGGCCTCCGTGTGGCCCTCGCGGTAGCGAAACAGTGCGGCGATCCGCTGAGGATCCTCGGCCACCGCAGCATCCTCGACACCGCCGATCGCTCCGAGGGCGGCCGTGAGCTCCGGGGTGGGGTCATCGACCCCGGACGCCTCGACGAGCAGGTAGGCGTCGTAGGCGGCAGGAAGGGGTGGTGCCGCGCCGCTCACCGTGCAGACGAGCTCTACGCCTCTGCGCAGCATCAGCTCCGCCGCGGACAGGGTCGGGAGCGTCCGGCGGAGCTCCAGCGCGACGGCGACTGCCGTCGCGGGGTCCTTCATGCCGAGGATCGCTGCGACACGCTGCGGCGCCGGCGGCACCAGTCGCAGGCGCACGGCGGTCACGATCCCGAGGGTGCCCTCGCTCCCGCACAAGAGCGCATGCAGCGGGTACCCGGTGTTGTCCTTCAGCAGACCCCCCAGATGCTCGATGACGTCGCCGTTGCCAAGGACCGCCTGCACGCCGAGCAGCTGGGCCCTCGTGTCGCCGTAGCGAAGGACGCGTAGCCCCCCGGCGTTGGTCGCGACGTTGCCACCGATGGTCGCGCTGTCTCGCCCCCCGAGGTCCACCCCGTAGGCCCACCCTGCATCCTTCGCTGCCGTCTGGACGGCTGCAAGGGTGGCGCCAGCCCCCGCGGTCACCTGGCCCGCGACCGCGTCGACTGGCTCGACCAGCGACAGGCGCCGGAGGCTCACGACCACCTCCCCGTGGAGCGGCACGCCGCCGCCGACCATGCCGGTGTTGCCTCCCTGGGGCACGATCGCGACCCCCTGGTCCCGGCAGCGCGCGACCACCGCGGCGACCTCTTCGACCGACCCTGGCCGCACGACTGCAGGAGTCGCCCCGACGAAGCGTCCGGTCCAGTCGACGGCGTAGGAGGCGACGACGTCGGGCTCGGTCAGAAGGTGCACGTCGCCGACCACCTCCCGGAGGGAGCCGAGGAACGCCGGGCCGAGGCGCGCAGGGGTCACGGAGGGGATGGAGGAGGCCACCGAGAGCCTGGGGTGGGACTTGAACCCACGGCCTGCGCGTTACGAGTGCGCTGCTCTGCCGACTGAGCTACCCAGGCATTCGCTGGTCAGACCGCCGGCGCGGGCATCTCGCCCGCGTTCCGTCCTCGACCCAGCTC
This sequence comes from Actinomycetes bacterium, assembly GCA_021845725.1. Lineage (GTDB taxonomy): Bacteria > Actinomycetota > Acidimicrobiia > Acidimicrobiales > RAAP-2 > JAJYVT01. Next base: position 12,910 of record JAJZVL010000050.1, read on the forward strand.
CCCGATCGTAGGCGCACTCGGGTTCCCCCCACAACGCACCGCCCTTCTGCGCCGCCGCAGCCGTCACCTGCGGCCTCGACCCACGGACAGCGGTCCTCAGACGTCGAGTGCCCCCAGGCGCGCGAAGAGCGACTCGAGGAGCAGGGTCTCCTGTGCATTGCGGCGGAGACCGTTCGCCGCCTCCGTCACCAGCGCGACCGCGGTCTCGCAGGCCCGTGCCTCGTCGGGCCGCGCCGGGGAGGTGCGGCGGTCGGACGCGTGACCGCTGCCCTCTTCGGCTGCAGCCGGTTCCGGCGTGACCGCGGCGGCCAGCCGGTCACGGTACGCGCGGGCGAGGACCCCGAGGCCGGTCCGCAGCTCGTCAGTCCTCCAGCGCCGCTCCTCACGGTGCTGACGCTCCACGACGTCCTTGCGACCCGGGACCCCTCGCTCGCCCATCGCCTTCGCATCCTGCTCGAGCACCGCGAGCTCAGCCTCGTGCTCGCGGCGCAGTGGCGCGAGCGCACCATCGATCGCGGCGAGCAGCTCTCTGGCCAACGCGCCCACGACTGCGCCGCGCCCGTCCAGACGGGACGGGATCGACCTCCACAGCGCGAGCCGGTCGGCGAAGCCCGGATCCTCGACGAGGAGCCGTGCCCGCTCGACATCCCCACCTGCCCCCTCCGCGACCAGCTGCGCGTGGACCGGATCGGCGCCACGCCCGACGAGCCACGCCGCGATGTCGCGCGACGGGACCGGCGGGAAGGGGATCTCGGCACAGCGACTGGCGACGGTGGCGAGACCTGGCGGCACGTCGTCGGCGAGAAGGACGAAGACCGTCGTCGCCGGGGGCTCCTCGAGGGTCTTGAGCAGCGCCGGCGCGGCACGGTCGGCCAGATGGACGTCTGCCATGACGAGCACCTGGCGTTCGGCCTCGAGCGGGCGGCGCAGCGCGAGCCGCCCGAGCCGGCGGGCGTCGTCCACGTCGACCGCGGCACCGGTCCGCTCGACGGTCACGACGTCGGGGTGGGTGCCGGCAAGGGTGCGACGGCAGGCATCGCACACCGCGCACCCTCCCTCCGGGCAGACCAACGCTGCGGCGAAGCCGAGCGCCGCCGAGCGCGACCCTGCCCCGGGCCGACCTACGAAGAGGTACGCGTGAACGGGCTGACGAGCAGAGGCGCGCAGGGTAGAGACGGCGCGCTCCTGGCCGATGACGCCATCGAAGAGGGCGAGCGCCGGGAGCTCCGCGCTGTGCTCGGCGCTGTGCTCCGCGCTGTGCTCCGCGCTGTGCTCGGCGCTGTGCTCGGCGCCGGAGCTCTCGGCGGAGCTCACCGGCACCGCTCCCCCAGCTGCCCGGACGACGCGATGCCAAGCTGCCTGCCGACGGCCTCACGCACCGCCGCCGCCACCGCCTCGACCTCACCGGTGCCGTCCACCACCGCCCAGTGGACGGGGTCCCCGGCCGCGAGCTCGAGGTACCCATCCTTCACCCGGGAGAAGAAAGGCTCGTCGAGACGCTCCAAGCGATCGGGCGCCACTCGCTCGAGGCGCCGGCGCGCCACGCCCAGTGGAACGTCGATCACCACCGTCAGGTCGGCCTCGACGCCGGCACTCGCCCATGCGGCGAGCTGACGGAGCTCGCCCACCGGCAGCCCGCGGCCGTAGCCCTGGTAGGCGAGCGTCGACCCCGAGAACCGGTCGGTCACGACCAGACGTCCTGCACCGAGCGCCGGGGCGATGACTCGGGCGACGTGCTGCGCACGATCTGCGCACATGAGGAGCGCCTCCGCTCGCACGTCGAGGTCCAGGTCGGTCGTGCCGAGGTCCGGGTCGAGGAGGAGGCGGCGCAGCGCGCGCCCGAGCCCGGTCGCGCCGGGCTCGAAGGTGAGCACGGCCCCCAGGGACGCTGCGAGGATCTCGGCCTGCGTCGACTTCCCGCTGCCGTCGACGCCCTCGAGCGCCACGAGGCGCCCTCGGGCGGACGTCACTCGCTCTCCGGCTCTGCCAGCACGTCGGCGCCCGCCTCGGCGGACGTGGGCGCCGCCTTCTTGGCCGCCGCCGCCTTCTTCGTCGGCGCCGCCTTCTTGGCCGCCGCCGCCTTCTTCGCCGGCGCTGCCTTCTTGGCCGCCGCTGCCTTCTTCGCCGGCGCTGCCTTCTTCGCCGGCGGCTTCTTCGCGGTGGTCCGCCGTCGGGTCGAGGGGCCGGCGGCCCGGCGCTCGGCCAGCAGCTCGGCCGCGCGCTCGATGGTGACCGTCGTGGGCTCGTCACCCTTGCGCAGCGACGCGTTGGTCGTCCCGTCGGTCACGTACGGGCCGAAGCGGCCCTCGCGTACGACGACGGGAAGTCCGCTCGCCGGGTCGGTGCCGAGCTCGCGCAATGGCTCGGCCGCCTGTCCTCGCCCGCGCCGGGTCTTCGGCTGCGCGAAGAGGGCGAGCGCCTCGCCCACGCCGATCGTGAGCAGCTGCTCCTCGGACCCGAGGCTCCGCGTGTCCTTGCCGCGCTTCAGGTAGGGACCGAAACGGCCGTTGGCAGCGAGGATCTCCTCGCCGCTCTCCGGATCGGTGCCGACCACGCGCGGCAGGCGAAGCAGCTCGAGGGCCTGCTCGAGGGTGACGGTCTCGGGGGACATCGACGTGAAGAGGGAGGCCGTGCGCGGCTTGCCTCCGTCGTCGCTCGAGCCACCGAGCTGGACGTAGGGGCCGAACCTCCCGGCGCGCACCTGCACCTCCAGACCCGTGTCCGGGTCGGTTCCAAGGACCCGGTCGCTCGACGGCGCGTCGAGGAGCTGCCCGGCACGCTCGACGGTGAGCTCGTCGGGCGGGAGGTCCTCGGGTATCGACGCGCGGTCCTCGCCGCGCTGGAGGTACGGCCCGTAGCGCCCGACACGCACGACGATCGAACGCCCCTCGGCGTCGACGCCGATTGGGATCGAGTTGATCTCGCGTGCGTCGATCGCACCGAGATGCGCCGCGACCGCTTCCTTCAGGCCGAGCCGGGCCGTTTCCGACTCGCCCTTGGCACCCTTCTCGGCCGACCTGCCGCCGGCTCCTCCCGAAGGTTCCCCCCCTCCGCCCTTCGCTCCGGAGCCGTTCGCTCCGGAGCCTCCGGCCGGGGCCTCGCCAAAGTAAAAACGCGTGAGCCAGGGCAGCGACTCCTCGCGGCCGCTCGCGATCTCGTCGAGATCGTCCTCCATGGCGGCCGTGAAGCCGTAGTCGACGAGATCGGGAAAGTAGCGCTCGAGCAGGCCCACGACCGCGAACGCGGTGAAGCTCGGCACGAGCGCGGTGCCCTTCTTCCAGACGTACCCACGGTCGAGGATCGTCGCGATCACGCTGGCATAGGTCGACGGCCTCCCGACGCCGAGCTCCTCCATCGCCTTGACGAGCGACGCCTCGGTGTAGCGCGCCGGAGGCTGGGTCGTGTGCGATCCCGGCTCGAGCTCGAGGGCCTGGACTCGGTCGCCTTCGGCGAGCCGGGGCAGCACGACCTCGCGGTCGGCGAGCTCGGCCTCAGGGTCGTCCTGCCCTTCGACGTAGGCACGGAGGAAGCCAGGGAACCTGAGGACCCGCCCACTCGCCAGCACCTCCACTTCCGAGCCGGCGAGCACGGGGGCGTCCGAAGGCATTGCCGCCACCATGCGGACCTGTGCGCTCGTTCCGACCGCGTCCACCATCTGCGACGCGACGGTCCGCTTCCACACCAGCTCGTAGAGTCGCAGCTCGTCGCCGTGGAGCGTTCCGGCGGCCTGGTCAGGCGTACGGAAGGCCTCGCCGGCGGGGCGGATCGCCTCGTGCGCCTCCTGCGCGTTCTTCACCCGGCGCTCGTAGCGCCGTGGCTCGCCAGGAACGTACTCGGTGCCGTAGAGGCTGGTCGCCTGGCTGCGAGCCGCCGCGAGGGCCTCGTCGGAGAGCGCCGTCGAGTCGGTGCGCATGTAGGTGATCCACCCCTGCTCGTAGAGGCGCTGGGCCACCTGCATCGCGCGCTGTGCGCTGAAGCGGAGCTTGCGACCCGCTTCCTGCTGCAGCGTGGAGGTGATGAACGGCGCGGCGGGCGAGCGGCGGAAGGGCCGTTCGGTGACCGACCTGACCGTGAAGGTCGCGCCCGCCAGGGCGTCGGACAGCGCCCGCGCCTCGGGCTCGCCGAGCAGGCGCACCCGGTCAGCTGCGAGCTCTCCACGCTCGTCGAAGTCCCGCCCGGTCGCCACCGGCGTGCCGTCCAGCGCGACGAGCGTCGCGGAGAAGCGAGAGGGCTCCGAAGTGTCGTCTTCGTGCGAGGTCGTTCGCGCGTCCTCGGCCCGAGGCGACGCGAAGGTCCCCTCGACGCCCCACCACGTCGCGGAGCGGAACCGCATGCGCGCCCGCTCACGTTCGACGACCATGCGCGTGGCGACACTCTGCACCCGGCCCGCCGACAGATGTGGCATGACCTTGCGCCAGAGCACCGGCGACACCTCGTAGCCGTAGAGCCGGTCGAGGATCCGGCGGGCCTCCTGCGCGTCGACCAGCCGACGGTCGAGATCGCGCCACTCGCGCACCGCGCGTTGGATGGCCGCCGGGGTGATCTCGTGGAAGACCATCCGCTTGACCGGGACACGCGGGGTGAGCACCTCCATCAGGTGCCATGCGATGGACTCGCCCTCCCGGTCCTCGTCGGTGGCGAGGTACAGCTCGTCGGCGTCCTTCAGGCGGGCTCGCAGGTTGGCGACGACCGAACGCTTCTCGGGCGAGACGACGTAGAGCGGCTTGAAGCCGTTCTCCACGTCCACGCCGAGACGAGCCCACTCCTCTGACTTGTAGGCGGCAGGCACCTCGTCGGCCCCGCGTGGGAGATCCCGCACGTGACCGATCGAGGACTCGACCACGAAGTCCGGCCCGAGCATCCGCGAGATCGTGCGGGCCTTGGCCGGTGACTCGACGATGACGAGCGCCTTAGCCACTGGCTGCGTGTTCCTTTCGCGCGCGGCCCACCGGCCAACCTCCCTGCCTCGACACGACGCCAGGCTCCCGAACCGCTGGGGTCCTGTCAAGGGACCCCAGCGCGTGGCGACGGCAGGACACCGAACGCCGCTGGCCTCGGGAGCCCCTGGCGGAGAACCCGGGGCGACCGCTCCAGTCGCCTGACCGTCTCAGATCTGGTCGCCTCAGTCTGCAGCCGCGACGCCCGATGCGGACGCCGCGGCGGCAGCGGCGACGGCTGTCGCCGCTGTGCCCGAGGGGAGCGCGACGTCCATGCCGGGGGCCTTGCGCTTCGAGAAGGCAATGGCGCCGAGCAGCACGACGAGGGCAACCCCCGCGATGACGTACCGCACGTCGCTGTTCCGGAGGGTGATGACCGCGGGCAGGACGAGCAGCGACACCAGGTTCATCACCTTGATCATGGGGTTCAGCGCGGGCCCGGCCGTGTCCTTGAACGGGTCGCCCACCGTGTCGCCGATCACCGCGGCCTTGTGGGGATCGGAGCCCTTGCCGCCTTCGTGGCCGTCTTCGATGTACTTCTTGGCGTTGTCCCACGCGCCGCCCGAGTTGGACAGGGTGTTGGCCATCAGCTGGCCGGTGAGGATGGCTGCCGCGAGAAAGCCGCCGAGGGCCAGGTAGTTGATCCCGAAGCCGACGATGACCGGCGACAGGATGGCGAGCAACGCGGGGGTCGCGAGCTCCCGCTGGGCCGCGGCGGTGCAGATGGAGATCACCCGCCCGTACTGGGGCTGCTCGGTGTAGTCCATGATCCCGGGGTGCTCGCGGAACTGGCGGCGCACCTCCTGCACCACCGTCCCCGCCGAGCGTCCCACCGCCCGGATCGCGAGCGACGAGAACAAGAACGCGATGGACCCACCGATGAGCAGGCCGACGAACGTCGTGGGATTCGACACGTTCACCTGGGTGAGCGGGTTGTGGAAGAGCGTCCTCGCAGAGAGGTGGAGCTGCGATCCCACGGTCTCCACGAACGCGGCGAAGAGGGCCACGGCCGCGATCACCGCGGAGCCGATCGCGATCCCCTTGGTGATCGCCTTGGTCGTGTTGCCGACCGCATCGAGGCTCACCATGATCCGCTCGGCATCGCCGGAGAATTCGCCGGACATCTCCGCGATCCCTGCAGCGTTGTCGGAGACCGGGCCGAAGCTGTCCTCGGAGACCACCATGCCGGTCGTCGCGAGCAGCCCGATCCCGATGAGCGCGACCAGGTAGAGCGACAGCTCGATGTTGCCGCCGCCGAGCCCGATCGCCACGCCGATGGCGATGGCGATGGCGATGATCGCCCATACCGAGGACTCCAGTCCGGACGAGAAGCCCGACAGCACGGTGGTGGCGGGTCCCGTGCGCGCCGACTCGGCGATCTCACGCACCGGGCTGCGCTCGGTGGAGGTGAACTGCTCGGTGATCAGGCTGAGGGCGAGCGCCAGCGCGACGCCGGTGAGCACCGCCCAGAAGACCACGAGGTCGTGCACGTAGAAGTCCGCCACGAAGAAGGCGCCGATCACGGTCAACAGGGCGGCAAGCCAGAAACCGCGGTTGATCGGGGCCATGGCATTGCGGTCCTTCGAGCGGGCGCGGACCGCGTAGACGCCGATCATCGACGCGACGATCCCCATCGCCGGGACGATGAGCGGGTAGATCACCGCCGGGGTGGGGTCCGCCGAATGCCCGGCGAGGCTGCGGAAGGCCGAGTAGCCGAGGATCAGTGACGAGATGATGGTGATCTCGTAGGACTCGAAGAGGTCTGCGGCCATCCCTGCGCAGTCCCCGACGTTGTCACCCACGTTGTCGGCGATGGTCGCCGCGTTCCGGGGGTCGTCCTCGGGGATGCCCGCCTCCACCTTTCCCACGAGGTCTGCACCCACATCCGCGGCCTTCGTGAAGATGCCGCCGCCGACTCGCATGAACAGGGCGAGCAGTGACGCGCCGAACGCGAACCCGATCAGTACCGCCGTCGCAGTGTTCTGGAAGATGAGCACGATCGACGTCGCGCCGAGCAGGCCGAGCCCCACGCAGAGCATGCCGGTGATGGCCCCCGTGCGGAACGCGACCTGCAGCGCCCCTGCCATGCGCCCGCCGCGCGCGGCAGCTGCCGCGGTCCGGACGTTGCCTCGGACCGCCATGCTCATCCCGATGAAGCCGGTGAGCCCAGAGAAGGCTGCGCCGAAGAGGAAGCAGATCACCCGGTAGATGCCGGCCTCACCGAAGGAGAGGGCCACCGACCCGTCGGGGCGCGTCACCTTGGTGGCGGTGAAGAAGATCAGGACGGCGAGTGGCACGACGATGATGAGGATCGTGCGGAACTGGCGCCGCAGGAACGCCTCGGCGCCTTCCTGGATGGCGCGCGCGATCTGGCGCATCTTGTCGGTGCCGGTGTCGGACGCGAGAACCCCGCGCATGAGCACCACACCGGTGCCGATCCCGATCAGGCCGGCGACCAAGGCCAGGATCAGCCAGATCGTGTCG
>JAJZVL010000006.1 GCA_021845725.1 Actinomycetes bacterium
ACTTCCCGCTGGCGTGGGATCAGGGGGCGCGATCCGGCCCTCATGTTCCCACCGCCGCAAGGTGTCGGGATGGACTCCCATCTCACGGGCAGCCACCCCAATCGGTACGAGCGTCGGCATCTCCGTGTTATACCACTGATAACCCATGTTTACACAGGTTGGGTGGAGCAGTTCTTAGCCCACTGCCGAGCAGGTGCTCCGTTAGAGCACGTCCGACGAAACCGGAAGCCCCGGCGATGGCAATGATCATCGGGACCCTTTCCCAAGCGAGGGATCGAGTATCGCAGGTCAGCAGCCAGGCCATGCCTCCGGCGCAGGTCGACGAGTGGCCCGGTCCGACCAGTCTGGCCTTGTCCCGACGAGTGGCCCGGTCCGACCAGTCGGGCATTGTCAAGGATGGCGATGAACGTCGGCCACCGCTGGTGAGCCTCCTGCAGCGCTGCCAGGTGCTGGGTGAGCCCGTCTTGGAGGTGCGCGACCGCTGGACTCGGCGATCCCATCCGGTGATCCAAGGCCTGCCGTGGGGGACGAGTCGACCGTCTGGCCGACCGCCCCCACGATCGATCTGGCCCGCATCGCCGAAGGCAGACCTCACGGCGAACCGTCACGCGCTGGGCGGTCAGGCTGATGGTGGCCCTTGCGCCACACGAGGGGTGGTTCGCGCTGTAAGAGGCCGGTGCCACCCAGCCGAGCACCTGGGCGACGGCTCCAGGACTCTGTCGCCCCCTGTTCGCGCGCGAACCAAGCCGCGAACCCTCTCTGGGATGGGCAGACGATGTCAAATGCGTCGCGCGCCGAGGCCGCGCTAGGTTCGCGAAGTGGGCCTGCTCGAAGCGGGGCGCTTCGACTCTGCTGTCGTGGCGGTTGAGCGCTCGCCCGCTGCTCTTCGCTTGGATCATCTCGCCTCGCCGGTGTGGGACCGGCTGACAGCCGACGGCGCGGTCGGGAGAAGGGCAGCATGAAGGCGCGTGGCGCCGCCCTGTTGAGCCTGTTCGTGGCTGTCGCACTCGCAGCCGGATTGACCCTCGGGACGGCCCTCGGGCCGCCGGAGCACGCAGGCGGGCTTCCTCCCCGCCAGCTCCAGGATCGTCGTTCGCCGGGGACGAGCCTCCTGACCGAGGCACAATGCCTCGCTGCACCTTCGATCCGCATGCCCTGTTACGACCCTGCCCAGATCGAGACCGCGTACGACGAGCTGCCGCTGCTCGCCAAGGGCATCGATGGACGCGGTCAGACGATCGCGATCGTGGACTCGTTCGGCTCCCCGACCATCCGAACCGACCTCGCCGTGTTCGACGCCCGGTTCCACCTGCCTGCCCCTCCGAGCCTGGACGTCATCCAGCCGGCAGGTCCTGTCCCGCGTTACAACTCCGCCACAACAACAATGGTCGGCTGGGCCGGGGAGACCACCCTCGATGTGGAGTGGGCCCACGCGGTGGCACCAGGGGCGAGCCTTCTTCTCGTCGAGACCCCGGTCTCGGAGACCGAGGGAGCAACCGGGTTCCCTCAGATCGTGGCTGCGGAGAACTACGTCATCGACCATCACCTGGGCGACGTCATCAGCCAGAGCTTCGGAGCCAACGAGAAGACCTTCACTTCTGTGGGCACGATCCAGTCACTGCGCAGCGCGTTCGTCGCGGCCGCAGCCGCAGGCGTGACCGTGGTCGCGTCGACGGGTGACACAGGCGTCAGTGATTATTCGACAGCGACAGGCAAGAGCTTCTCGACGGAGCCGACCGTCACATGGCCGGCGAGCGACCCGCTCGTCACCGCAGTTGGGGGCACTCAGCTCAGCTTGAATGCGGCGGGGCAGCGAACCGCTCCCGATCAGGTCTGGAACGACTCGTATGATCCCGCCGCGAACCGCTTCGTGTTCGGCACAGCGAAGCCCCATCCTGACGCGAGTGGCGGCGGGCTCTCGTCGGTCTTCTCGCGTCCGTCGTACCAAGCGGGCGTCGCGCAGGTCGTTGGCGATCATCGCGGGATCCCAGACATCTCGATGAGTGCCGCGTGCTCGGGTCTTGTGGACACCTACCAGAGCTTCCCGGGGCCGACACCGCCGGGTTGGTACTACGTGTGTGGCACGAGCGAGTCGGCACCGCTGTTCGCAGGGATCGTCGCGCTCGCGGACCAAGAAGCCCATCATGGTCTCGGCCTGATCAACCCGGCGCTGTACGCGATGAAGCGAATGCACGATCCTGGGATCGTGCCGGTGACGAGGGGGGACACCACGGTGTCGTTCGAGCAGGACGGCACCGAGCACACGGTGAGCGGTTACCGCGCATCGGCGGGTTACAACCTCGCGTCCGGGCTGGGCACCGTGGATGCTGCACTGTTCGTCCCCGAACTGGTGCGAGCCGTCGCACGGGTCGGCACGTCGGCCAGCTACGGCTTTCTGCCTTCGAGCGGCGTGGGCTGAGCGGCGTGGGCTGAGCGGCGTGGGCTGAGCGGCGTGGGCTGAGCGGCGTGGGCTGAGCGGCGTGGGCTGAGCACCCTGAGGACGACGACCAGGGGCGAAGAACGGAGCTCAGCCCTCCGCCGATCCGGTCTCCCTGCCGCAGCCCTTCCTGCGGACGGCTTCCCCCGGGCGGTCTCCTCGGAGGCCGAGCTGCTCGCCGATCCGATCGGGATCGGTCTCCCAGTGCCAATTCCCCGATGGGATCGCCTCATCGAGAGGGGTGTCGGGACCCAGCAGTTCGCGCACGGCTGTCTCGAGCTCTCGAGGCGTCGACGCCCCGATCGCCTGCACCGTGCCGTCGATATCGACGAAGACGTTGGTGGGCACTCCACGGATCCCCAGCTTCTCGACGAGCGTGCCTCGTTCGTCGACAAGAACGGTGCCCTTTACGCCCCAGAGCTCACAGAATGTCCGGGCCTCAGTGAACGCGTTCGTCCCCTCCCACACGTCGACGAGGATGATCTCCAGGCCAGACCGGCCTGCACGGCGACGCAGGTCTTCGATGACCGGCGCTTCCGCATTGCACGGGCCTCACCAGCTGGCGAACACGTTGACGACGTACTTGCGCCCAGCCCACTCGCCCAGGTCGCGCAGCTCCCTCGTCCAGAGGTCCGGCAGAAAGAGGCGTGGCATCTTGCTGCCCACCATCGGGTGCTCCCCGCGTGCGACAGGCACGACCGGGGGTCCGGCGAGCAAATCGTCAGCAACCGTGAGGGTCCCGGACCCAGCGTTCGCGACGAGGATGCGGCCGGGGTGCAACGGATCCTCCCAGACACCTCCGGGGGCGGCGCCGACAGGGATCCTTGACCACTCGGTTCCGTCGAGCCCCATCACGCTCACGGTGCCGTCGCCGCGATTGCCGACGTAGAGGCGGTCATCGCGCGATCCGACGGTGAGCCCGACAGGAGCGTTCGGCACCGCCATCTCGGCGATCTTCTCGATGCTGCGGCCGTCGACGCGGGTGATCGTGCTAGTGAGCGAGTCGGCGATGAAGACGTCGCCGCTCGTCTGGTGCAGACCAATGGCGCACGGTCCGGCCGGCAGGCCCAGGCGTGCAGTGACCTCGAGCGTCTGCGCGTCGACGACGCTCAAGGAAGAGGCGACGAAGTTCACGCAGTAGACCCGCCCTGCGCCAGGATCCACCGCGACGGCACCTGCACCCAGCTCCGCCTCGACGACGCCGATCCGCTCGAGACGGTCGACGTCGACGACGCTCATCGTCGAGCCCGCGGCGTCCCCGCAGTAGATGCGTCGCCCCTCGGTGTCGATGCACAGCCCCGCGGGGTAGGAGCCCACCGTGATGGTGGTCACGACCTGCCCCGCCGCCGCGTCGATCACCGAGATCTGGTCGGAGCGCGCGTCAGCGCTGAAAACTCTGCCCGTCTGGTCGTCGACCACGATGTCGATGGGCTCGCCTCCGACGGGGATCATCGCGATGACGCGTAGCTCCTCGGGGTCGACGACGGCGACGGCGTTGGACCGCGAGCACGCGACGTAGATGCGACCGGTCGCCCGGTGGACGGCGACCCCTTCGGGGTCGAGGCCGACCTCCACCTCACCCACGAGCCGGTACGCTCGTCCTTCGCCGGCGAGGTCGATCTGGCAGCTGGGCCCGCCGTCGAGGACCGCCGGCAGCACCGGCGAGTCCGTGTCGATGCTGCCACCTTGCGCGTGGGGCTCCACGCGCGGCTCGTCCTTGCGCGGCTCGTTCAGCGGGGAGGGCATCCGGTTCTCCTTCGTGAGGGGCACTCGTCATGCCCAGGCGGTTGCAGTGTGGAACCGTCATCGGCTGGGGCGCGGCCGCTCATCGAGCCAAACCATGGCAATCCCGGCCCCCGTCGCGCAAGGCGGCCGGTGCAGGCTCGGCGACCTGCTCGGCGACCTGCTCGGCGACGTGCTCGGCGACGTGCTCGGGCCAAACAGGCGAGCGCAGAGGTATCCGGTGCCTCTACGCTCCGTTGCGGAGGTGTCCAGGCGCCTGGTGGGCCTCCCCGCCTTCAAAGCGGGTGGGACGGGTGATCCCCGTCCGGCGGGTTCGATTCCCGTCCACCTCCGCGAGAGCGATGTGACCGACGGCGGGCGTCCGCGAGGGAGCTGCCGCCATGACGCAGCCTGACGAAGAGCCGCTGCTCCCGGCCGCGAGGTTGGTTGCGTGCGGCCTTGGGCTCGGGCGCCAGCTCCTTGCGGCACGCACGTATAGTTGTGACCCCACGCGTGCTCGGGCCGGCGGCACGTTGCCAGCTACGCGCATGGATCAGCGCGAAGGGATACGAGGAGCCACATGTCCTTCCAGTCAGGGTCGGAATCACCCACCATCTGGCGGTGCGCGGGATGTGGGGCGCTCGTGCACCCCGCGGACGAGGACGCTCCGGCTGCCTGGTGCCTGCGTTGCCGCCGGATGGTCCAAGCCGTTCGCGATGGCGAGCAGCGCCCCGCCTGACGTTCTGCCCCTCGGACGAGGGCTTCGTCGCTGCCGTGTCCCGCCATGTGTGGAGGTCACGGACGTGGTGGCCCCAGGCCTGCACGCCTTCGCGCGCGCCCGATCTGGATAGGCATGTGCTGCCGTGCGTAGGGTGGCCTTTGCCGGCTTGATCTCGGCCGGATCTGCGAAGGGAGCATCGGGTGGGCCACTACCACGACGTACAGGATGAGCTGCGGGACCAGTACGCGAGGCTTCGGGAGGTCGTGCCCGACGTCGTGTCCGGCTACGCCACCCTGCACCGCAGCGCGATGGCCGAGGGAGCGGTGTCGGCGAAGACCAAGGAGCTGATCGCGCTCGCCATCGCGGTCACCCGGGAGTGCGACGGGTGCATTGCCTCCCATGCCCGCGGTGCGGCCCGGAGAGGTGCGACGGTGCAGGAAGTCGCCGAGATCATCGGCGTCTGCATCCTGATGAACGGAGGTCCGGGCACCGTGTTTGGACCGAGAGCGTTCGCTGCCTTCGAGGAGTACGCCGCGGCACAGGCGCCGAGGCCGTCGCAGGCCTGAGCCGCCTGAGCCGTTGTTCGCCAGCCCGGCTCGATAAGGTCCGGGCGTGCGCCTTGCGACCTTCCTCGTTCCCGACGAGACGCCAGCCGGTCCCTCGACACGCCAGCACACGGGGGTGGTCGACGGTGGCGATCTCGTGGACCTGACCGATCCCGTGATCGGTCTGCCCGGCGACATGACCGCACTCCTCGGCCTGGGCGACGAGGCGTGGGAGCGGGCCATGTCGGCTCCAGCGACGTCGGCGCGACGGTGGAGGCTTGAGCAGGTCCAGCTGCTCGCCCCGGTCACGTCGCCCCCGAAGATCCTCGCGATCGGCTCGAACTATCGCAAGCACGTCGAGGAGATGGGACGTGAGCTCCCCGAGTACCAGTACTGGTTCAACAAGCAGCGGACGTCGGTGACCGGGCCTTCTGCCGACATCGTGCTCCCGGCGGTGTCCGAGCAGCTCGACTACGAAGGGGAGCTCGGGGTGGTGATCCGGCGACGGGCGAAGTCGATCCCCGCGGCGCGCTGGCTGGAGGTGGTCGCGGGCTTCACCGTGGCGAACGACGTGAGCGTGCGCGACTGGCAGGCACATTCGCCGACCTTCACCATGGGCAAGTCCTTCGACACGCACTGCCCGATCGGTCCGTGGATCGTGACGCCCGACGAAGTGGGCGACGTCCGGAGCCTCTCACTGCGGACGTGGGTGAACGGCGAGCTCCGCCAGGACACGACGACGGGCGACATGATCTTCGGGCCCGACGAGATGATCGAGTACCTGACGACGGTCTTCCCGCTCGAACCGGGCGACGTGCTGTTGACGGGCACTCCGTCAGGCGTGGGCGCAGGATTGAAGCCGCCGCGCTGGCTGAAGGCGGGAGACGTAGTGCGGATCGAGATCGACCGCGTCGGCGTGCTCGAGAACCGGATCGTCAGCGGACCCCCGGTCGCGCCGGCCCCATCTCCGGTTGTGCGGTGAGCCGTGCCTGGGGCCAGGGTGGTGCACGACGCCTACGGATCCCACGGCAGAATGGCACCGTGGAAGCGCACACCGAGCACACCGCGCAAACCGTGCACATCGAGCGTGCCGAGCACGTGGACGGCGAGGGCCATGAGGTTCCCCCGAGCGGGGCGCTCACCGACGCGGAGCGCGCTGATCGGCTCTCGAAGCTGCGGGGTCTGGTCGACCTCATGCGGCCGGCGGTCCAAGCCGACGGGGGGGACCTCGTCCTAGTCTCGGCCGACGTCGAGTCCGGAGTCGTCGAAGTCCAGCTCCAGGGGGCGTGCAGCTCGTGCGCGATCAGCTCGGCCACCCTGCAAGGTGGCGTGGAGCGAATCCTGAAGGACCGTCTGCCGTGGGTCACCGAGGTGACCGGCGGCCTCACAGAGGCGATCGACCCGTTCGAGAGCGCCGCCCTCGGCCATGGCGGCTACGTGCCGCGCTTCTAGCCTCCCCATCCAGCTCTACAGCGACGGAGGCCGTGAAGGCTGTCGCAGGTGCGTCGGTCGCCGCGCTACGGTTCCGGCGGTGACCGCGACCGACCCGGCCGTGCGCATCGTCCACTTCTCGAACGTCGTGCGACGTCCGCTGGTCGACCCGACCCGCGAGCGCATCGGAAGAGTGGAGGACCTCGTCGTCCACCTCGGCCCTTCCCATCCGCCGGTGGTGGGTGCCGTCGTGCGCATCGGCGGACGCGACCTCTTCGTCCCGGTGCGGAACATCGCCGGCCTCGGAGAGCACGAGCTCCGGTTCACCGGAAGCCGAGTGGATCTCCGTCGCTTCGAGCGCCGGCCGGGGGAGATGCTCCTCGGGCGCGATCTCCTCGCCAGGCACCTCATCAACGTCGCCGGTGGCCGGCTCATCCGCGCGAACGAGATCGAGCTGGCCGACGTGAAGGGGACCTGGGAGGTCATCGGTGTCGACCCATCTCGCAAGAACCTGCTCCGGCGGCTCCTGCGAGGCCACCTGGTGTCGGCAGGGCCTCCGTCCAGGGTCGTCGACTGGGCGAGCATCGAGCCGTTCGTCTCGCACGTGCCGACCGCCCGCCTGCGGATCCCGTACCGCAAGCTCGCCCGCCTGCATCCCGCGCAGATCGCGGACCTCGTCGAAGCAGCGTCTCACGAAGAAGGCGAGGAGATCATCGAGGCCGTCGGCGCCGACCGGGAGCTCGAGGCGGACGTCTTCGAAGAGCTCGATCCGGAGCACCAGATGGAGTTCCTCGAGTCGCGCTCCGACCATGACGCGGCACGCCTTCTCGCGTCGATGGCCCCCGACGATGCTGCCGACCTCATCATGGAGGCCGACCAGGATCGCCGCCTTCGGCTCCTCGAAGCCCTGCCGCAGCCGCAGCGCCGCAAGGTCCGCTTGCTCTTGAACTACAACCCCGAGACGGCGGGCGGTCTCATGAGCCCGGACTTCCTCGCGCTGCCCGAGTCCTCGTCGGTGCAAGACGCCCTCTCGGCGGTGCGCCACAGCACCGCGCCCCCCGAGTCGCTGCAGGTCGTCTTCGCGCTCCACGAGGACGGCACGGTCGCCGGATCGGCTTCGGTCGTGACGCTGCTTCGAGCTCAGCCGGGTGCGACGCTCGCCTCTGTCGTCCGCCCGATCGCGGCACATCTGCACCCCGATTGGGACCTCGGCGCGACGGTCCGCAAGATGTCGGACTTCAATCTGATGGTCGCTCCCGTGCTCGACTCCGAGCACGGGCACATCCTGGGTATCGTGACGGTGGACGACGTGCTGGAGCTCATGCTGCCCACCGGGTGGCGCCGCGACTTCGGGACGACGTCGCCCGAGGACTGACCCAACGTGCACAGATCGATGGAACCCCCACATACCGGGTGTCCGGGGCGGGCAACCCCCCTTGACATCCTCGAGAGGACCGACAGGCCGCCGCAACGGCGGCCTGCGCGCTCGCCTCTGGAAGCGGCGCGGGCTCACGCTCCGCGCTGAGCCCGGTGGCGTGCGCGCACGCCACCGTGACCCAGCGAAAGGAGGTGAGCAATGGCAGACACCGGGACGGGGGCCCACCGCCCGGAGCTCCAGGGGCCCGCAGCCCGCGGCGGCACCGGCGGCGAGGGGCACGGTGGTCACGAGTCCGCGGTGCTCGACGAGGCGCACCTCGGCGACATCCAAGGAGCGTTCGGCACCATCAGTGAGCTCGACGCCGACTCACGGCGATCGTGGAAGCGGAGGCTCCTCACCCTTCTTGCGATCCTCGGTCCGGGGATCATCGTCATGGTGGGGGACAACGACGCTGGCGGGGTCTCGACGTACGCCCAGGCCGCACAGAACTACGGGCTCACGCTCCTTTGGACCTTGCCCCTGCTCGTCCCGGTGCTCATCGTCAACCAGGAGATGGTCGTCCGTCTGGGCGCGGTCACCGGCGTCGGGCACGCTCGGCTGATCAACGAGCGCTTCGGGAAGTTCTGGGGCGCCTTCTCCGTGGGGGACCTGTTCGTACTGAACTTCCTCACGATCACGACCGAGTTCATCGGCGTCAACCTCGCGCTCGCCTACTTCGGGGTGAGCGCGTACATCTCCGTCCCGATCGCCGCGGCCGCGCTGGTGGCGATGACCGCGACCGGCAGCTTCCGGCGGTGGGAACGGTTCATGTTCGTCTTCATCGCGGCAAACTTCCTCGTGATCCCGCTCGCGGTCTTCAGCCACCCGCGAGCGTCGGCGTTCTTCCACGGCTTCGTCGTGCCGGGGGTGCACGGCGGGTTCACCTCGACCTCGATGCTCCTCGTCATCGCCATCGTCGGCACCACCGTGGCCCCTTGGCAGCTCTTCTTCCAGCAGTCCAACGTCGTGGACAAGCGGATCACGCCACGATGGATCTCCTACGAGAGAGCGGACACCGTGATCGGGTCGCTCGTGACGGTGTTCGCGGCATCGTTGATCATGGCTGTCGTCGCCGCGGCGTTCTCGAACCACCCGCTGTTCGGGCACTACACGAACGCAGAGGCCGTCGCCCGTGGCCTGTCGCGCTACGTCGGCCATGCCTCCGGGGCGATCTTCTCGGTGATCCTCCTGAACGCGTCGCTCATCGGAGCCGCGTCGGTCACGCTCGCCACCTCCTACGCCTTCGGCGACGTCTTCGGGATGCGCCACTCGCTCCACCGCCCCTGGCGAGAGGCGAAGTTCTTCTACACGTCGTTCACGCTGATGGTCATGGCGGCGGCCGCCATCGTCCTCGTGGCCACAGGGCGCCTGCTCGGGCTCATCACCACGGGGGTCCAGGCGCTTGCCGGCGTGCTGCTCCCCAGTGCGACGGTCTTCCTCCTCCTGCTGTGCAACGACAAGGAGGTGCTCGGACCCTGGGTCAACAGGCCGTGGCTGAACGTGATCGGCTTCGGGATCGTGTCGATCCTCCTCGTCCTGTCGCTCGTCCTGATGGTGACGACGGTCTTCCCGCACCTCGACGTCCGAGAGCTCGCGCTCGGGATGGGCGCAGCGCTCGTCCTCGTGTACGCAGTGGGTGGCGCCGGCTACTGGCGGGCGCTCCGCAAGCGCCCACCCGAGCCTCCGATGCCGAGAAGTCGGCGGGACCACTGGAGGATGCCGCCCTTGTACCGCCTGCAGCGCCCTGTGTGGTCGAGAGGGCGCCTCGTCGCCATGTACGCGCTGCGCGGCTACCTGGTGCTCGCGGTCGCGCTGCTCGTCGTCAAGGCGTTCCAGCTAGGCCTGCACAAGTGACGTTCGTCTCGACGATCGGTCGTGCGACCACGCGCGGGCCCGCAGACGGCTTGCACCTCGGGTACACGTCAGGGAAGGCTGTCGGACCGTGACGTCACGAGGGAACGCCGGCGGTCAGGCCGTTGCCTGACGGCCTGCGCCGATCGTGGCGGGACGTGCAGGAGTCCTGGGAGCGGTCCCGGGGCATCGTCGTCCCCGCATCGGTCGCGGCGGCCGACGCGGCTGCCGGCGGCCTGCGGGTCGCCTTCCTCGTGTACCGAGGGAACCCGCAGTGCGGGGGCCAGGGCGT
The DNA here is from genome assembly GCA_021845725.1 of Actinomycetes bacterium. Taxonomy (GTDB): domain Bacteria; phylum Actinomycetota; class Acidimicrobiia; order Acidimicrobiales; family RAAP-2; genus JAJYVT01. Next base: position 10,417 of record JAJZVL010000006.1, read on the forward strand.
CTACACGCGCCACCTCACCCGTGAGCTGGTCGCCCTCGGGCACTCGGTGACGGTCTTCTCGGGACAGCCGTGGCCCCTGCTCGACGAGGGGGTGGGGTTCGTCCCCGTTCCCGGCCTCGACCTCTATCGTGACCCCGACCCGTTCCGCCTGCCCCATCCCCGAGAGCTCCGCGACCTCGCGGCGGTGGCGGAGCTGGGTGTGATGCTCACGGGCGGCTTCGGGGAGCCGTTCGCCTTCTCATTGCGTGCCAGGCGCGCGCTACGAGCCAGACGTGGGGCGTTCGACCTCGTCCACGACAACCAGTGCCTCGGGACCGGGATGCTCGGCATCCTCGCCGACGGGTGGCCGCTGCTCACCACCTTGCACCATCCCATCACGGTGGACCGCCAGCTCGCGCTCAGTCACGCGCCCGGACCCTGGCAGCGTTACACGACGCGACGGTGGTTCGGCTTCTTGGGGATGCAGATGCGCGTTGCCAGGCAACTGCCTCGAATCGTCACCGTCTCGCATTCCTCGCGTGCGGACATCGCCGCGCAGATGGGGGTCGAGGCGCACCGTATGACGGTTGTCCCCGTCGGCGTCGACCACGACGTGTTCCGGCCGCGTGCCGACGTGGTGCCCGTTCCCGGCCGCATCATGGTCACCTCGTCGAGCGACGTGCCGATGAAGGGCCTCGTACCGCTGCTCGAGGCGGTCGCACGGCTGCGCGCCTCGCGCGACGTCGAGCTCGTCGTCGTCGGCCGGCCGCGCAAGGGGGGACGCGTAGACCGTGCGCTCGACCGGCTGGGGCTCCGCGCCGTCGTGCGCTGCATCAGCGGGATCACCGACGAGGAGCTCGCTCGCTGCTACGCAGAGGCCGAGATCGCCGTCGTTCCCTCCCTCTACGAGGGGTTCTCGCTGCCGGCGGTCGAGGCCATGGCTTGCGGCGTGCCGGTCGTGACGACGACGGGGGGAGCGCTTCCCGAAGTCGTCGGTCGCGACGGCGAGACCGCGGTGCTCGTCCCGCCCGACGACCCCGGAGCCCTTGCCGCGGCGATCGGCGCGCTGCTCGACGACCCGGCCGCCCGTGCGCGGCTCGGCGCCGCGGGGAGGGAACGGGTGCTCCGGCGCTTCACGTGGCGGGTGACCGCCGAGGGCACGGCGGAGTGCTATCGCGCCCTGCTCGAGGAGCGAGGCCCCGGCGCGCGAGGGCGGGTCGGAGGAGGCGATCCGGCACGTGGAGCATCCCCGACGCTTGACGCGTCGCCGCTCACCGGGGCGGCCGCGTGCTGACGGTCGACTACGACCGCCTCGGCCTGCGACGCGGGGAGCGGGTGCTCGATCTCGGGTGCGGAGCGGGACGCCACGCGTTCGAGGCCGCACGGCGGGGAGCGAGGGTGGTGGCGCTCGACGCAGGGGAAGCGGAGCTGAGGGGGGTCCGGGCGACGTTCGCCGCGATGCTCGCGGCGGGCGAGCTCGACCCCGAGCGCTCCAGCGAAGGCGCCGTGCGTGGGGATGCGCGTCGCCTGCCCTTCGGGGACGGGGCGTTCGACCGGGTGATCGCTGCCGAGGTGCTCGAGCACATCCCCGAGGACACGGTGGCGATGGCAGAGCTCGCCAGGGTCGTGCGGCCGGGTGGCACGATGGCCATCACCGTTCCGCGCTGTGGGCCCGAGGTGGTCAATTGGCTGTTGTCCGACGCCTACCACGACGTGCCGGGCGGGCACGTGCGCATCTACCGGCGTTCGACCCTGGTCGAGCGGCTGGCGGCGAGCGGGCTCGTGCCCATGGGACACCACTACGCCCATGGGCTGCACACGCCGTACTGGTGGCTGCGGTGCCTGGTCGGGCCCGATGACGACGCGAACCCCGTGGTCGCCGCGTACCACCGCCTGCTGGTCTGGGAGATCGTGAAGCGGCCGCGGGTGACGCGTGCAGCGGCACGGGTGCTCGACCCGTTGATCGGCAAGAGCTTCGTCGCGTACTTCTCGAAGCCCGCCGTGCCGACGCGGCTCGTCCACTCGGCGCCCGTCTGCCGGGCGGAGGCGGCGGCATGAGCGTGGGCGCGCGTCTTGGCTCCGCCGCACTCGTTCCTGAGGTGCCCGGCGTGCTGAGTGCCGCCCAGGTGCACCGCAGCGGTCGTGCGATCGCTGCCGTGCAGTGCCGGGACGGGATGATCCCGTGGTTCCCCGAGGGCCACTGCGATCCGTGGAACCACGTCGAGGCGACCATGGCCCTCACCCTGTGCGGCCTCGCCGGCGAGGCGGAGGCGGCCTTCGGGTGGCTCGCGGCGCGCCAGCTTCCCGACGGGAGCTGGTTCAACTACTACCGGACGAGCGGCGTCGAGGACTCGAGGATCGACACGAACGTGTGCGCCTACGTCGCGACCGGGCTGTGGCACCACGCGCTGGTCACCGGCAGCTCGGACCTCCTTGTTCGGCATTGGCGGATGCTCGAGCGCGCCATCGACTTCGTGCTGCGCTGGCAGCGCCCCGACGGTTCGGTGCACTGGTCGATCGATCCAAGCGGGCGCTCGGAGCACGGCGCGCTGCTCACCGGGTCGTCATCGGTCTTCCACAGCGTCCGCTGCGCTGTGGCGGCAGCCGAGGCGCTCGACCGACCCCGCCCAGACTGGGAGCTTGCGGCCGGTCGGCTCGGTCACGCGGTCGTCCACCATCGCCGAGCCTTCGATCCGAAGGAGGAGTTCGCGATGGACTGGTACTACCCGGCGCTGTCGGGGGCACTGACCGGCGAGGCGGCACGGCGCCGGCTCGAGGCGACATGGACAACCTTCGTCATCGAGGGTGCCGGCGTGCGGTGCGTGTCAGGGAGTGACTGGGTCACTGCCGCCGAGACCGCCGAGTGCGCGATGGCGTGCGCTGGCGCCGGCATGGAGCAGCGGGCGCTCGAGCTGCTCGCTTGGGGCCAGGGGCTCCGTCTTCCCGACGGCGCCTACTGGACTGGGATCGCGCTCCCGCAGGGCACGACGTTTCCCGGAGGCGAGCGCACGACGTACACGGCTGCCGCGATGGTCTTGGCCGCGGACGCGCTCTGTGGGGCATCGGGAGCGTCGGGCCTGTTCGTCGGCGAAACCTTGCCCGCCGTGGTCGAGCTCTCCGAGCCGTTCTGCACCGGTGATCCTGGTCACACCGGTGGCCTCGGGTGCGTCGCCTTGCCGGACCCGCTCGGCCCCGACGACGTGCGCCGGCGCTGATCTCGGCGCAGCCGTCAGCCGCGGGCCGTCAGCCGCGGGCGGTCAGCCGCGGGCGGTCAGCCGCGGGCCGTCAGCCGCGGGCCGTCAGCCGCGGGCCGTATGCGGCGAAGGACCCGGAGGCTCCCGCACGACGCGTCCTCGACCCACTCCCCGGACCCCATGGCGTGGCACCAGAGCTCATATGGCGGGCGGCCACCGTCTGCGGGGTCCGGGAACACGTCGTGGATCGCGAGCAGACCCCCCTGCCTGACGAGGGGCGCCCAACCGCGATAGTCGGCCCACGCCGGCTCCTCGCCGTGTCCGCCGTCGATGAAGCAGAAGTCGAGTGGCGTGGTCCAGCAGGACGCAACGGTCGAAGAGCTCCCGACGACGCCGACCACGATGTCGTCGAGCCGCGCGGCGGCGATGGAGCGCCGCCAGTGCGGCAGCGTGTCGATCCGCCCGTCGACGGGGTCGACGAGGTCGGGCTCGTGGTACGCCCACCCTGGCTGGTTCTCCTCGGAGCCGCGGTGGTGGTCGACGCTGAAGAGGACGGAACCGGCCGCCTCGGCCGCCGCGCCGAGGTAGACGGTCGATTTCCCGCACCAAGCGCCGATCTCCACGAACACGGGAGGCCTTCGGTCGTGACGGTGCTCGCCCGACGCAGCCTCTCCCGCGCGGCGGGCAGCGGCGTAGAGCGCTTCCCCCTCGTCGTCGGGCATGAAGCCGCGGATCTCCCGTGCGAGCGCGAGCAGGGTGTCGGATCGGTCCGTCACGCGACGAGAGCGTAGATACCGTAGGCGGCGAACCCGAGCAGAGCGAGCCCACCTGCCCGCCGGATCCAGTCGAGTGGCAGCACGCGCAGCAGGGCGCGGCCACCGAAGGCTCCGGCCGCGGAAGCGGCCAGGAGGCCCGCGTACGCACCGACGAAGACGGCCCACGGTTCGTGGTAGCGGCCCTCGAGGTTCACGATGAGCAGCTCGGTGAGATCGCCGAGCTCGCCGACGAGCACCACCCCGAAGGCCGCGGAGACCACCTTCCACGGTTTGGTCGTGACCGGGTCCAGCTCGTCAGCTTCCTTCTCGCCGCGGGCCTTCGCGCGGCGCTCGGGCACCACCAAGAGGAGCACGGCACCGGCGAAGAAGAGCGAGGTCACCACGATCTCGAGTGCCTCGTGGGGAAGGAGCCCGATGGCGCGTCCCGCGGCCACCGCCAGCGCGACGTGGATGAGGAAGGCGCCGGCTGCGCCGAGCCAGACGAGGACCGGTCGGCTCCGGCTGCCCATGACGACCGTGGCGATCATCGTCTTGTCGGGCAGCTCTGCCGCCGCGACGAGGGCGAAGACCGTGACGACGACGCCCGCGCTCAACGACGCCCGGTCCCGGTCGCCATGACGCGGGTCAGTCTGCCGTGGCTTTCTCGAGCGCGTCGCCGAGCCGCCCCTCGACGCGCATGCGCTCGCCGAAGCGCACGTGCACCGCGAGCTGCTCGAGCGTCTGGACCACGCTCCGCTGGCCGACGACGAGCGGATGGTCGGTGAGGAAGCGAGTGACGTCGTCGGCGAGTGCGGGGTCCGCGCAGAGGGTGCGCACCGCCGCGAGCATGGAGTGGTGGGTGACGTCGGGGAAGCGGTCGAGAAGGGGCTGCCAGTCGCCCTTCACCCGCTCCCAGATCGCGGGGCCGCCCACGCGATTGGCGAGGAGGGTTCGCACGAGGAACGGGCCGTCCTGGCGCCGCACCTCGCTCATCGCGAGGTCGAACGTGCGGGAGCAGAGGTCGACGTCGGCGAAGGACCCGAGCGCGAGGAGGTGCCGCCGCTCGTCCTGCGGGTTGGCAGGGTGCCGGTAGCGCTCCAGCACGGCGTCGTAGTCGCCCGCGCGCGCCTGGTCGGCGACGACGGCGAGGACCGCTGACGCGATGTCCGCGTCGATCGTCCCCCCATCTGCGTGCCAGGCGTCGAAGCGGCGCGCGGCTTCCGCACGCACCTCTGCTGTCCTGGCGATGGTCCCGAGTGCCTCGACGAGGAGCGCCCGGAGGGTCGGGACTCGCTCGCCTTCGTTCGCTCGGGGGTCCCATCCGAGGGCCGCCGAGCGGGGTCCGAGCAGCGTCTTGGCGGCGTCCTGCACCGCGGGTCGGCCCGCGTCCCCCGCCACGCGGTCGCACAGGGAGAGCGCGGACGCGACGACCTGATAGTTCTCCGGGCCTTCTTCGTCGCCGAGCCTGGTTGCCAGTCGGACGAGCTCGCCGAGCCCAGCTCGCCCGGCGAGGACGAGCGCCCAGGTGTCCGAGACGAGGTCGAAGCGCTCGAGCGCCGTGAGCGACCCCAGCACTTCGCCGAGCCTCGTCCGCTGCGCTTCCTGGTAGCCCACGCGGTAGACGCCCCATCCGCCCGCGTTCACGACGACACGCTGTCCTGCCGACCCAGGAAGCGGGGCGGTTTCCTCGGCGAGGAGCACGCGTGAGACCTCGTTCCCGGGGTCCTCGGCGTTGTCGAGTCTGCGCACGAGAACCGGCACGAGCCAGCGCCTTCCGATGGAAGATGAGCCGTCTGGCGGCTCGGGGAGATAGGCGAAGGGCTCCTGGGTGAGGGTGGTGTCGCCCACGCGCACGAGCGGGTGGCCTCCTTGGAGGATCCAGCTCTCCGCGATCGCACGGATGGGCTCGCCGCTCGCCTCTTCCAGCGCGTCCCACAGGTCGGCGGTCGCCGTGTTGGCGTAGGCGTGGGCGGCGATGTAGCGGCGGACCCCGTCGCGGAAGACATCGGCTCCGAGGTACTGCTCGAGCATGCGCAGCACGCTCCCGCCCTTCTCGTAGGTGAGCGTGTCGAACATCCCGTCCGCCTCCGACGGGCTGCGCACCGGGTACTCGATGGGCCGCGTGGAGTGGAGCCCGTCGACGGACATGGCACTGTCGCGTTCCACTCCGAACGTCGTCCAACGCTCCCACTCGGGATGGAAGTGGTCCGTCGCGAGGATCTCCATGAACGTGGCGAAGGCCTCGTTCAGCCAGATGCCCTCCCACCAGCTCATCGTGACGAGGTCGCCGAACCACATGTGCGCGATCTCGTGATGGATGACGTCGGCGACGCGCTCGAGCTCGACACGGGACGCGTGACGCGGGTCGACGAGCAACGCGGTCTCGCGGAACGTGACGCAGCCGAGGTTCTCCATGGCGCCGTAGGCGAAGTCGGGGATCGCGACGAGGTCGAGCTTTTGACCGGGGTAGGGGATCCCGAAGTACTCGGGGAAGAACTCGAGAGCATGCCGGGCGACCTCGAGCGCGAACGCGGTGAGGTGCTCCTTGCCCGGCACGTGCACCACGCGCACTGGAACGCCACCGGCGTCGAGGGGCTCGGTCGCCACGAGGGGGCCGACGACGAACGCCACGAGGTAGGAGGACATCTTCATCGTGGGTGCAAAGCGCACCAACCGCTTCCTCACGCCGTCGATGACCACCGGCTGCTCGTGGACGACGGGGGAGTTGGAAAAGGCGGCCAGGTCCTCGTCGACGACCAACGTCACTTCGAAGGTCGCTTTGCGGTCGGGTTCGTCCCAGCACGGGAAGGCTCGCCGTGCGTCGGTGGACTCCATCTGGGTGGTCGCGATGGTGCGCGTGCGCCCCTTCGTATCGGTGAAGGTCGAGCGGTAGAAGCCGCGGAGCTTGTCGTTGAGCGAGCCCGAGAAGGAGATCCGCACCGTCGCTTCGCCCTCTTCGAGCCGTGCCGGCAGCGAGAGCACCAGTCGCTCCGAGGCCTCGTCGAGGGTCGTGCGCACCTCGAGCACGTCGCCGGCGGGCCGGACGATCGAGGCGGCGGAGATCTCGAGCTCGGCGGCGTTGAGCACGATGCGGTCGGTCTGCTCGTGCACCTCTACGTCGATCTCCACGGAGCCGGAGAACCGTGCCTGGCCGAGATCGGGGGAGAGCTCGATGCGGTAGCAGGTCGGTTCGACCCACCGGGGGAGGCGGTACGGGTCGACGCGTTCGAGCGAGCTCTCGAGCGGGCCGGGGTCAGATCGCATGAGCAAGGACGCTACCGTGGCCGCCGTGCCCGAGCCCACCCGTGCCCAGCAGAGACCCTCACGCGAGATGGAGGGGCCTCCGGCGCGTCACACCCTGGCGGGCCCGGCAGAAGGGACCCGGGCGCTCGACGTGGTGGGGATGGGCAATGCCATCGTCGACGTGCTCGCCGAGGTGCCCGATCGCGTCCTCGCCGAGCTCGGCCTGGTGCGTGGATCGATGGAGCTCGTCGACCTGCGCAGGGCGGAGCAGATCTACTCGGCGCTCGGGCCCGCCGTCGAGGTCTCGGGAGGTTCGGCCGCGAACACGGTCGCGGGCGTGGCCGCGCTCGGCGGAACCTCCGGCTTCGTCGGCAAGGTCGCCGATGACGACCTGGGACGAGTGTTCGTCCACGACATGCGGGCCTCTGGCGTGAATCTCCGCGTGGCAGTCGCCGACGCCGACGCGGGAGACGCGGAGGAGCGGGGCACCGGGCGCTCCCTCGTGCTCGTGACCGGCGACGCGGAGCGCACCATGGCGACGCACCTCGGTGTCGCGGGCACGCTCAGCTCGGAGGACGTACCGGGCGACCTGGTCGAGCGGGGCAAGGTCCTCTACCTCGAGGGCTATCTGTGGGACCGCGAGAGCGCGAAGCAGGCAATGCGCCGAGCGGTCGAGATCGCCCACGACTGCGACCGGTCCGTGGCGCTGTCCCTGTCGGACTCCTTCTGCGTGGAGCGCCATCGCCGCGATCTTCTCGACCTCGTGGTCGGCGACGTCGACGTCCTCTTCGGCAACGAGCACGAGCTGGTGCGCCTCTTCGACACCGGCACCTTCGACGACGCGCTGTCGGCAGCTGCGGAGACGGGCGTGCTCGTGGCGGCGACCTGTGGGGCCCGGGGGTCGTTCGTGGTGGATGGCCACGGCGCGCTGGAGGTGCCCGCCGCGCCTGCCCCGAAGATCGTCGACAAGACGGGGGCCGGGGACATGTACGCGTCGGGGTTCCTCTTCGGCCTTACCCGAGGGCTCGAGCCTGTCGACTGCGCGCGGCTTGGATCGATGTGCGCGTCTGCGGTGCTCGGGCACCTCGGAGCCCGACCGAAGCACGATCTCGCCGCGCTTGCGCTCACGGAGGAGCTGGCGTAGGTGGCCCTCTCCGTCGGCATCGTCGGACTTCCCAACGTCGGCAAGTCGACGTTGTTCAACGCGCTCACCGACAACCGGGTGCTCGCGGCCAACTACCCGTTCGCCACGATCGAGGCGAACGTCGGCGTCGTCGCAGTCCCTGACCCTCGTCTGGAACGACTGGCGGCCCTTTACCACAGCGAACGAATCGTGCCCGCGACGGTGACCTTCGTCGACATCGCGGGGCTGGTGCGTGGCGCATCCGAGGGAGAGGGTCTCGGGAACCGGTTCCTCGCGGCGATCCGCGAGACCGACGCCGTGTGCCAGGTCGTCCGCGCGTTCGAGGACGACGACGTCGTTCACGTGGAGGGACGGGTCGACCCGGCGGCGGACATCGAGACGGTGAACACCGAGCTCGTCTTGGCCGACCTGCAGACCGTCGAGAACCGCCTCACGAGGCTCCGGCGCGAGGTTCGCATGCGTCCTGAGCTCGCAGCCCAGCTCGCGGCAACGGAGCGCGCTCGTGAGGTGCTGGATAGCGGTCGGCCGGTGTCGTCTGGCGCGGCAGCCGCGGAGCTGGACCTTTCGGCGCTGCGCGACCTTCATCTCCTCACGGCCAAGCCATTCGTCTACGTGTTCAACGTCGCGGAGGACCAGCTCGGCGACGTTGAGCTGAACGAGCGAGCGCGCGCGCTCGTCGCACCTGCGGAGTCGGTCGTCCTGTGTGCGGCGATCGAGGCAGAGGTGGCAGGGATGGACCGGACGGACGCGCGTGAGCTCCTCGCCGGGTACGGGCAGGAGGAAGCTGGTCTGGAGACCCTGGTGCACGTGGCGTTCCGCACCCTGGGGCTGCACACGTTCCTCACTGCAGGACCGAAAGAGGCACGCGCGTGGACGATCGCCGTCGGGGCGACCGCACCACAGGCCGCGGGGGTCATCCACACGGACTTCCAGCGCGGGTTCGTGAAGGCGGAGGTCATCAGCTACGAAGACCTGATCGCCGCGGGGTCGGTCCCTGCCGCCCGGGCGGCAGGCAAGGCGCGCATCGAGGGAAAGGACTACGTCATGGCCGACGGTGACGTGGTCGAGTTCCGCTTCAACGTGTAGCTGCGCCGCGCAAGGGGCGTGTTGCGCGCGCCCGATCCTTCGACCGAGGTGATGCTCGGTCGCCGCTCAGCCGGCGACCGCGGACCGGCGCCGACCCGCGCGCTGGCGTGCCGGAGGGCAGCCCGGCCCCTCCTCGACCTCGCGGGCGACGCGGCGAAGGACCCCGCGAAGGACGCGACGCGCTCTGTCTTGGAGCTGCTCGGTGCTCGGTGGAGCGCCGGAGTCGACCTCCTGGTGCCAGGACCCGGACACCGCGAGCTCGCAGCGCTCGGCGTCGACGGGCTCGACCCGGAGCTCGCCCTCGAAGTGGCTTCGCCCGCCGGGCTCCGAGAGGCGCCACGCGAACAGGTAACCGCGGGGCGAGGCTGTTGCGCCTGTGGTGAGGGGGTCGATCGAGCAGTCGGCGACGAGCGGCGAGGGATGTGCGGTGTTGCCCGCGAGCTCGCCCACCTCGTGGACCGCTGCCCCGAGGGCGGCGCTCCAGTTGCGGCGTTCGCCCAGCACCTCGCCGACCGCCGGCGCAGCGAGCTCGACGTGGACCAGGTCGGACAGCTCGACGACGCGGGCATGTGAGCGGTGGGCGTCCGGTGGCACCTGGTAGCGGCCTTCGTCGATCGCAGCATCCCGGGCCGCCACCTCGGCGAGGCTGGTGCCTGACAGAAGCTCGGCGAGCTGGGAGGTTGCCTGCGTCCAGGTCTCGTGCAGGGGACAGACGTCCTCCCAGCGGCAGGGTCCCTCGCCGAGGGCGCAACGCTCGGCCCGCAGCGGCCCCTCGGCGGCCTCGACCACTTCCAGGACGTTGATCTCCTCCGGCGGGCGCGAGAGCCGGTAGCCCCCTTCGCGGCCCGCCCGGGACACCGCCAGCCCGCCGCGCACCAGGTCCGAAAGGATCTGGGACGCGAAGGTCCGTGGCACCTCGGTATCGGCGACGATCTCCCGGATCTTGCGGGGCTTCCCGCCTTGGTAGGCACGCGCGAGCGCGATGGCCGAGCGCATCACGTAGTCGCCACGCTTGGAGAGCGTCATGTTCATGGCGGAACCTGCAGGTTAGCGTGCCCTGGACCGAGCGCGCCGGCAGCTGGCCGGGTCGCGGGCAGCTGGGGCGCGGTCACGACACGCCGACGGCGCCGGCCGTCGCCCCCTCGGCCTCCCTGGCGCCGGCCAGGGCCCGGCGGGCGAAGGCGACGGCGGCGACCTTGTTCCCGCCGTGGCGCAACGCGGAGGACGCCACGACTCGCGCGCCGCGCTGCTCGAAGCTCGTGGCCATCTCGGCGAGGGTGGAACGCGGGTTCACGGCGAAGGTGCAGAAGAGCGCGACGGGCAAGCCGCCCAGCCGAGGAAGGCGATCCAGCCACGCACGGACCTCCGGTGGGGGCCCGACCTTGGCGACGACGAAGCCTTTCACCCATGAGCCCACCACGAGGACGTCGGCTGCCGCCAGCTCTCGGGGCCCCACCCGATCGATCGGCAGCACCCGGACACGCAGTCCCTTGTCGGCGAGCTCGTCCGCGACCGTCCGGGCAGCGTTGGCCGTGTGGCCGCCCTCACTTGCGTAGCACACGAGTGCCCGGCGGGAGCGCTCGAGCTCGCGCTTGCCCGGCCGCCCGGGGCGGGCCGCAAGGAGCGCAGCGGCGGCACGGCGCCCCTGGGACATGGCCTCGACCACGGTCGAGGGTCCCACCAGCGCGTCGCCGACCACCCACAGGCGGTCTCGCACAGGGAAGGCAGCCGCCTGCAGTCCGACCTCTCGGCCGAGCGCGAGCTTTCCGACGGGGTTGTGGAAGGCGAACGCCGACGCCGGGTTGGCGAGCACTCCCGAGGCGGCCCACTGGCGATCGGGCACACCATGAGCCTGCCGGCGAACGGGGGTGCCTGGAAGATGGGCGGCGAGCTCGGGATCGGGTCGGTAGCCCATCGCCATGACGACGAGGTCCACGTCGACGGTCTCGGGGGGCTGCCCGTCGAGCACCTTGGGCGGACGGTCGGCCTGCTCCTGGCGGGTGAGCGTCAACCGGGCGCTGCGCACCCTGCCCCCCTCGCCCTCGATCCGGCTGACGGTCCTGGCGAACCGGACGACGACGCCCTCCTCGCGCGCCTCTGCCAGCTCGTCGGGGCGGGCGAGCGAGAACCGTTCGTCCAGCCAGTCGACGCAGGTGGCAGACAGACCCAGGCGTCGGGCCGTCCTGGCCACGTCCATCGCCGTGTTGCCGGCGCCCAGCACGAGGACATGGGCCGCCTTTCCTGCCTCGTCGGCGGGGCGGAGGCCCATGGCGGCGAGCCACGCAGGCACCCCGTCGTCGCTCTCGAACGCGGCCTGCGCGGTCTTCAAGAACGTGGTCGCGTCGGTGACGCCGTCGAGATCGGCACCTGGGATCGGGAGGCGGACCGGAACGCTCGCACCGGTCGCCACCACGACGGCATCGTTCTCGGCCAGCAGCTGCTCGAGCGCTGCGGCGTCGATCTCCGTCCCGCAGCGCAATGTGACACCGGCCTCCTCCAGCTGGCCCCATGGCCGAGAGACGACGGTCTGGGGCAGGGTGAAGTCGGGGATCCCCCATCCGAGGAGCCCTGCGGGCACCGGGTCCCGCTCGTAGACGGTGACGGCCGCGCCCGCTTCGACGAGCTCCCAGGCCGCGCCGATGCCCCCTGGACCTGCACCGACGATCGCCACCGACAGGTCGGCGTCGCGGCCGCGCCGGGGTGGCGGCACCGGGCGCTCCTGGGTCACGAAGCGCTCGAGCTGGCCGATGGCGACCGGCGTGTCCCCGGCCAGTGACCACGTGCACGCACCCTCGCACTGCGCGGACTGGTTGCACACGCGTGAGCAGATGTCGGGGAGCACGGAGGTCCGACGGAGGATCGCGTGCGCCTTGTCCAGGTCCCGCTCGGCGATGGCCGCGATGAACCCGGGGATGTCGTTGTGTGCCGGGCATCCCCGCACGCACGTGGGGTCCGGGCACGTGAGGCAGCGCTGTGCCTCGGCCAGCGCCTCGTCCCAGCCGCGCAGCCCCAGGCGGACCTCGCGCACGTCGGAGAGCAGCGGCTCGGGGTGCACCACCTCGGTCGTCACGCGGGTCCCTGCGAGCGCGGGACCCGTGACGACGATCGCGCTGAACGGGCACGTGCGCACGCACTGTCGGCAGCCGACGCACCGTTCGCCGTCGGCGATGGCGACCCAGCGCACGGGGTCCATGTCGAGCGCACCGGCCGGGCAGCGGATGACGCATTCCTGGCATCCTGCGCAGCGGTCCACGAGGACGTGCACCTGGGGCCGGTCGGTTACGGCGGTCGGATCATCGGTCATGGTGATGGCCATCGAGCTCCTCCTCTGGTGGTCCGGCGACCGTCAGCTCGCCGCGTGCATGAGGACGTACAGCACGCTCGCCGCCGCCCCACAGGCGAGGACGACGCTGAGCGTCGTCAGCCGGACGCCCAGGGCGTTCCGGCTGACCGGCACCAGCTCCCGGCCGGCGATGCGCCACGTGGCCCACGCCGCCGCCGCGGTGCCGGCGATGATCACGGCGACCTGGACCACCACGATCCAGCCGTTGGAGAGGATGTGGAACCCGTAGATGGGCGACGAGGCCGACATGAAGCCGGCGATGTGCGCGACCGCCGGCACCACCCGAGCCGAGTGCTTGAAGAATTTCGGCAGCTGGCGGGCGAAGTAGTCGGCACCCACCACCGGGATGAGCCCGTAGGCCATGGGGACGAAGAACGCCCGGAACCGCGAGGTCCGGTCCACGAAGCTGTCGCGGTAGGTCTCGGGCAGGTCCCGGCGGCCGAGGCCCCGGGAGATCAGCCAGGCGACCCCGGCCAGGAGCAGCGCCCCCAGCGCGATGATGCCGATGTAGTCGACCGGGTTCGGGTAGTGGGGGATCGCCATGTGGCGGTTCAGCCAGTTGTCCAGCGAGGCGTAGACGTTGGTCGCGTTGAACTGCTGGAAGAGCACCAGGCCCCAGAGCGCCGCGATGCCCCAGGCCACGTCCGCCCGGCGACGCCGCGGGGCGACCACCGACGTCAGGGGGCGCTGGAGGAACAGCCCCACGTTGCCCTCGGGGCACGACTTGTAGCACTCCGAGCACAGGCCGCACGACAGGTTCGAGTCGGCGCTGCCGGGCCACGTGTACCACGGGCAGCCGTACCCCTTCTCGCTGCCGCGCATGCAGTCCTTCGTCTGGCACGAGAGGCAGACCTCGCGGTCCTTGGTCCGGAAGCCCGCCACCGATCCCATCGACCCGACGGTGCCGATCAAGGTGGACAGCGGGCACACGTAGCGGCAGAAGGTCCTCCGCTCGAAGACCAAGAAGAAGATCAACGCCGACGACACGATGCCGACGACCATCCACGAGGTGTCCGCGGGGTTGCCCGGCCCGGCGATGTTGAAGAACTCCTCGATCCAGGTGAGCACGATGAAGCTGACCACCGGGATCATGAAGCCCAGACGGGCGAGCGGCTCGGGGAACTTGCGCCCGAGGCCGAGGGTCTTCTGCGTGCGACGCCAGAAGGTGCGTCGCTGGATCCACTCGGCGAATCCCCCGAAGGGGCACATGGCGCACCACGCCCGGCCGACCACCACCATCATCACGAAGACGAGGCAGAACCACACGTACCAGGTGATCGCGGCGCCGAAGTTGAGCCCGGGGATGGCGGTCCCCGCGATGCCGACGAAGATGACCGTCCAGAAGATGACCTGGTTGGGCACGATGAGGAGGAACTGGAACTTCCGGTTGCGCACGAAGCGCGCGACGTGCGGGTTGCGCGTCAGCTCCAGGCCCGGCTTGGGGTCCGTCGGCGAGAACCGCTCCGCGAGCCCGGTCCTCCTCGTCGGCTGCAGGTGAACCGCCGTCGACACCGGGTCAGCAGGGGCGTCGCTCTCGCGGTCCTCCAGGTAGACGGCCATCAGCCTCTCCTTGTCTCGGTGATCTGCCGTATCGCTCGAGGCTCCGATCGGCCCCGCTGCAGGCGCTGAACATGTATAGTGAAATACTGAACTTTACCTTAGTTAGCTCTCGACACTACGTCAAGTGTGTGAGTAGACTTTTTTCATGGATCTCGCGCTGTCGAGCCGAGGCAGGTACGCCCTCCGGGCGGCGGTCTTCCTCGCTGCGGAGTACGGCTCGGGGATCCTGCGGACCCAGCAGCAGGTCTCCGACGCGATGGGGGTGCCGCGTGGGTTCGTGCCCCAGGTCCTGAGCGACCTCGTCCGGTCAGGGCTCGTCGTGTCGGTGCATGGCGCGCACGGCGGCTACCGCCTCTCGCGCCCTCCCGGGCACATCCGCCTCCTGGAGGTCGTCGAGGCGGGCGAAGGGCTCTTGGACAGCACCGGTGGCGTTCCTCGTGGCCGCTCCGCCGAGCGGGCGGCCTCGTGCCTGCAGGTGCTCATGATCGAGGCGGGCACAAGGTTCCGCCACGTGCTCGCGGCCACGACCCTCGAGCACCTCGTCGGCCGAGCGGAGCCCGGCACCCGGCGCCCCGGCTCGCCCCCCTGCGGGGTGTCAGTTGCCTCCCGGCCCCCGAGCCCGTCCGTGCGTGACGCGGACCGCGTCGCCATCTACGAGGAGGTCCGCGAGGAACCGGTCGAGGGACGCTTGGATCGGGTCTGGGCGCCGGCGAGCCCGCAGCGTGGCCACGGCGACGACGCAGAAGATGGCACCGTAGACAAGGAGCGCGAGCAGTGAGCCTGCGACCGCCACCGCGCACAGAAGAGGCAGGATCGTTCCCACGCTCCTATCCTGGTATCGCCGAGGCGCGCCGGGAACCGAGGACGCCCCTACGTGATGTTGCGGGCCGGATGGAGAGCGTCCGTGAACCTACGGAGGGGGATCGTGCGGATGCCCAGGTGCACGGGCGCACCGCGGTGCGGATCGTGATCGTCGAAGATCACGCGCTCGTGCGCGAGGGAACCGCGCAGCTGCTGGAATCCACCCCCGACCTGCAGGTGGTGGGCCAGTGCGGAACGGCGGAGGAGGGAGCTGAGCTCGTCGAACGGCTCGCCCCCGACGTGGCGCTCGTCGACGTGAGCCTGCCGGGTGCCAGCGGGCTCGAGCTCGCGAGCGAGCTCGCCCGGCATCATCCCTCGACCCGCGTGCTCGTCGTGAGCGCGTACGACGACCACGCCTACGTCGCAGAGGCGCTCGAGATCGGCGTCGGGGGATACCTTCTCAAGACCGCGTCCGGCCGAGAGCTCGTCGATGCGGTGCGGCTGGTCGCCGGGGGCGTGTTCGTCCTCGACGGCGCGGTGTCGTCGAGGCTCGGGCGCATGCGACGCGGGACGGCACCGGGGCACTTCGATCCGCGCGCGCTCACCCCGAGGGAGGCCGAGGTGCTCACGCTCGTCACTCAGGGACGCTCCAACAAGCAGATCGCGGCCGAGCTCTCGCTCGGCCTGCGCACGGTCGAGTCCCACGTCTCGAGCCTGCTCGCGAAGCTCGGCGCCACCTCGCGCACCGAGGCGGTGGCGCACGCGCTGCGTGGGGCCAGTGGACCGCGTGGCCGCGTCGATGACGAGATCCTGGGCTCCTGAGGCAGCCCAGCCGGACCTCGACGCAGGCCCGGACAAGTTCGCCGACATCGCTCGGCGCGCCCTCCGGCCACCCCTTGGTGACCGGCGCTTCTGGATGGTCCAAGTGGTGGTGGTGTTCTTCGCAGCGCTGCACCTCCTGGTCGATTTGCACTCCTCTGGACAGACAGGCGCCTTCCCCGGTGGCATCCCGGTGGCCCTGCTCATCATCCCGGTCGGCTACGCAGCGGTCCGCTACGGCCTGACCGGTTCGGCGGCCACCGCAGCCTGGGCAAGCCTGCTGTGGCTCCCCGACCTCCTTCTGCCCGGCGACCAAGGGCATGCACCCTCGGACCTCGTCAACCTGCTGCTCGTCGACGGCGTCGCGCTCTTCTTCGGCCAGCGGATCGAGGTGGAGCGAAGGGCGCACGCGCGCGTCGAGCGCGCGACCCTCGGGCGCCTGGCAGCCGAGGCGCGCTATCACCAGCTGTTCGAAGCGAACCTCGCGCCGATCCTCGTTCTTGACGCGCGAGAGGTCGTACGCGCCGCCAACCCGGCGGCGACGGCACTGTTCGGCGATGGTGCGATTGGCACGCCGGCTACCGAGCTCATCGACGCCGGCCAGCTCGAGGAGCTCGACGGTCGGGTCGTCACCCTCGGTGACGGTCACGACTACCGGGTCGCCGTCGCCAAGCTGCCCGAGGGCGGCGACGACGCGGCGCAGCTCGTCTTCGAGGACGTGACGAAGGAGCGCAGCGAGACCCGGCGGGCGGCGAGGCAGCGCGCGCTCATGGTCGCGGCCGAAGAAGAGCAGCGCCGACGCCTCGCCCGCGAGCTGCACGACGAGCCATTGCAGCTTCTATTGCACCTGGCACGAAGGTTCGAGACGCTGGGAGAGTCGACGGGCGTTCCTGCCGCGGTGGCGTCGAGTCTCGAGGACGCGCGGCTCCGCGCGCTCGAGGCCGCGACCAGGCTGCGGAACCTTGCTCGGGACCTGCGTCCGCCGGCCCTCGACCAGCTTGGCCTCGTCCCCGCACTGTCGAGCTTCCTCGCCGAAGCCGAGGACGACAGCGGGCTCCTCGTCGACTTCGAGGTTTCCGGCGAGAAGCGCCGCCTCCATCCCGACGTGGAGCTGGGTGCCTTTCGCATCGTCCAGGAGGCAGTTCGCAACGCCCTTCGTCATGCCCGCGCCCGAGAGGTGCGCGTCCACCTGGCCTTCGACCCCGACCTCGTCCGCCTGGACGTCGCCGACGACGGCGTGGGCTTCGTCGTCGAGGGCGAGGGCCGTTCGGGCGAGCACTCCGGTCCCGGCCGCTCGGGCGAGCACCTCGGCCTGGTCGGCATGGCCGAGCGCGCGAGCCTGCTCGGCGGGCGGCTCGAGGTGCACAGCGTTCTCGGGCGCGGCACGGACGTGCGCGCCTGCCTCCCGAACGAACCCGGGGGCGGCCCGACCAGCGCTGAGTAGGGCTGGTAAGGCTGCAGCGTCATCCCCCCGCTGCCGCCAGCCGAGCCAGCACAGTCAGGCCTGCCACCTGGGCCGAGCGCTCGGACGCCGGGCGTGGTGCATCACTGCGTGACCGCGCGCCGGTTCGCTACCCTTGGGCTTGCAGACGGCGAATGAGAGACGACCGATGAGAAGGGCGAGAGGGGGAGGATCGTCGTTGAAAGGAGCTGGTGCGGTCGATCGGCCGGCGCTGCAGCCGGGATCGGGTTCGACGTCGGGACGCGCGCCGGGCTGCCCGGGGCCTCCCGGGCGGTGAGCGCGACCATGCTGGCTCGATCCCAGCCGGCGAGCCTCGTGCCGACGCTCGCCGAGATCCGGCGCGTGCCGAAGGTGCTGCTCCACGACCACTTGGACGGAGGGCTTCGCCCTCAGACGGTCCTCGATCTCGCCGGCGACATCGGCTACGGCGCGCTGCCGACCTCCGATGTCGACGAGCTGTCGAAATGGTTCCGCGCCGGGGCGGCGCGCGGCGATCTCGGCCTTTACCTCGAGGGCTTCGTCCACACCGTCGCAGTCATGCAGACGCGCGACGCACTCGTGCGCGTCGCAGCCGAGTGCGCGCAGGACCTCGCCGACGACGGCGTGGTGTATGCGGAGGTGCGGTTCGCCCCGGAGCTGCACACGGCCCAGGGCCTCAGCGAGCCCGAGGTCGTCGAAGCCGTGCTCGAAGGGTTCCGCCAGGGGAGCGAAGGCCGCGGGATACGGGTCTACGCGCTGCTGACGGCGATGCGAACGGCCGCGCGCTCGCTCCAGATCGCGCAGCTCGCGGTCCGTTACCGCGACGATGGCGTGGTCGGGTTCGACATCGCCGGGGCGGAGAAGGGCAGTCCGCCGACCGAGCATCTCGCCGCGTTCCAGTACGTCCAGCGCGAGAACTTCCACATCACGATCCACGCAGGCGAGGGGTTCGGGCTGCCGTCGATCTGGGAGGCCCTGCAGATCTGCGGCGCCGACCGGCTGGGTCACGGCGTGCGCATTCTCGACGACATCGAGCGACGCCCTGATGGGTCGGTCGCGTTGGGGCGTCTCGCGGGCTACGTGCGTGACCGACGGGTGCCGCTCGAGATGTGCCCCACCTCCAACGTGCAGACCGGTGCCGCAGCGACCCTGTCGGATCACCCGATCGGGCTGCTGCGTTCGCTGTACTTCCGGGTGACCGTGAACACCGACAATCGCCTGATGAGCGGCGTCACCTTGTCCTCCGAGCTGCGCGACGTGGCCGAGACGTTCGGCTACGGCTGGCATGATCTCGAGTGGCTCACGCTCAATGCGATGAAGAGCGCATTCGCGCACTTCGACGAGCGGCTACGCCTCATCAACGACGTGATCAAGCCTGGTTTCGCGGCGGCTCGGTTCGCTGCGGGCACACCTCGAGCGGCCCCGGCGACTGGAGGCCGCGACCCCCGGTGAGCCACTGGTCACAGTGAGGTCCGCGGCAGCTGCGACGGGCGGCCAGGCTTCCTGCCCGGCGCAGGTCGGACCCCGCTCTCAGTCCGTCCGAGGTGATGAAGAGACGGCATGCGGCGTGCCGCAGCCCTCGCAGCGTGCGCAGGCACGAGCATCGGATCGTCTGGCCGAGCTCCGCGGGAGAGCTCCCGACCGTCGACCAGCGCTCGGTAGCAGGCTTCGTACCCTGCCACCATCCGGGCATTGTCGAAGAGCTCCGCGCGGGACCGGCAGCGTCGGCGATCGAGGGACCCGACGGCTGCGACTGCGTGGACGAGCTGGTCCAGGGAGTCGACGACGAACCCCGTCTCGCCGTGGACGACGATCTCGGGCACGCTCCCTCGGCGAAGCGCCACGACGGGCGTGCCGCACGCCATGGACTCCACCATGACGAGGCCGAACGGCTCCTCCCAGCAGACTGGGAAGAGGAGTGCTTCGGCAGCGCCCAGAAGCTCGCGCTTCGTGGCGGCGTCCGCCTCGCCCACGTATTCGATCCCTCGGCGGAGCCTCGGAGCGACAGCATCGAGGAAGTAGGCCTTCTCGGCGGCCTCGTTGACCTTTCCGGCCAGGACGAGACGCCGCCCGGTGGCTCGCGCGACATCGATGGCCAGGTGGGCGCCCTTGTCCGGAGTGAAGCGGCCGAGGAAGAGAAGGTACCCGCCGTCGCCCTTTCCCATGGGGAACGAGGCCACGTCGATCCCGTTGTGCACGGTGGTGAGCCAGTTGACCTCGGGACGGAGCCGGCGCTGGGCCCAGGAGATCGCGACGACGTCCACCGTGGGTCCGAGGGCGACCAAGTAGTCACCGGGCTCGCCGACGACCGGTCCGTGCGCGGTCACGACGGTGGGAACCGCCCTTCCCCTGGCGAGCAATGGTCCGGCGAGCGTGTGATCGTGGATGACGTCGAGATCGTCGCGCTCGAAGAGCGCAGCCGCCGCCGCGGCGTGGAGCACCTCGGGCATCGGTTCGCCAAGGCGTGACGACGGAGGCTCGGAGAAGACGGCGCAGAACCGCTGCGCGGCGGTCTTGTGCTCTCCCGCTCCGATCAAGGTCACCTGGTGGCCCCGTGCCACCAGGCCGTCGACCAGGCCGGCCACCATCGCCTCGATGCCCCCGTAGCCAGCAGGCGGGATGGCGAACCACGGAGGTGCGAGCATGCCGATGCGCAGCGGCCGATCGGCCGATTCCTCCAGGTGCCCGTGGACATCACGCTTCGAAGGCTCCGCCATGTCACTCCTCCTCGGATCTCCTCTCTGCTCCTTTTCCCTCGTTCGCTTCATCGCGTTCGTTGGTGTGCTTCCTCGCCGCACGAGCTTTCGGGGCTTCGAGCCGGCCGCCGTGCGCGATCACCGGTGTTCTTGATCTCGTGCGTTCGAGCCGTTCGCAGTGCGTCTTCCAGCTCGGCCACCCGGTCCTCCAGCTCGAAGACGTGACGGACCCCGGCCACGCTCACCCCGTCGTGCATGAGCGCCCGCGCGGCGAGGAGCCGCCGGATGTCGGCCCTGCTGTAGCGGCGATGGTCACCCTCGCTCCGTGTCGGGGTGACCACCCCCAGCGAGTCGAGGCGGCGCAGGAACCAGGGCGCCAATCCGACGAGCTGGGCGACCTGTCCGACGCTGAAGAGCGGAGCCGCGTCGTCATCCAGGGCACCTCCGTCCAGAGGGTGGTCGAGCGCCGCGCCGCCACGAGCCGCGCCGCCACGAGCCGCGCCGCCACGAGCCGCGCCGCCACGAGCCGCGCCTGGCCCGCCGTGCTCGAGGCGGGGCGCGACCGGCGCGTCAGTGCTTCGCGTTCTTCGATGTCGCTCCGGTACCGCGTCCACGGTCGTCCTCCGCTGCGTTCCGAAGTTCAGAAGCAAATGATAGCTATTCTGTCATCGTGGTCTCAGAGAGCTCCGCGGACGAGGACGCGGACGCGGAGGCGGACGAGGACGCGGACGAGGAAACCGCGTCTCGGTGGTGGCCAGCCACCACCGACGTGCGCCACGCGGCAGGTTCTGGCTTCGGCGCCGAGTCTGCTGAGCGGGGCGGCCGGATCCTCGTCGACGGGACCTCTTTCGCCGTGAGCGGCCCGGGCGGGGACATCGACGGCGCCACCCAGGGCCTCTTCGTCCGGGATGCCCGGATCATCTCGCGCTGGAACGTCCTCGTCGACGGTGCCCGTCTCGACCCGCTTGGCGGGTACACGGCGCAGCCGTTCGCCGGCGTCTTCGTCGCTCGCAGCCGGCTCCGGGATGGCCACGTCGAGGCGACCGTCCTGGTCGAGCGTCGCCGCTATGTGGCGAGCGGGATGCGCGAGGACCTTGCCCTCCACAATTACGGAAACGAGCCGGCTGGCCTGACCCTCACCTTGGAGGTCGCCGCCGACTTCGCCGACCTCTTCGCCGTGAAGGCGGGCCGGAAGGAGGAGCTGGCGCCGGTCGCCGTGCGTGTGAGCCCCGCGTCCGACGTGTGGTCGGCTGCGGCGCGCCACGGCCAGAGCGACCGAGGGGTGAAGATCGTCGCACCCGGCGCGGTGGTGGCGGCCGACTCCCTCACCTACAAGGTTGTCATCCCTGCTCACGGCGAGTGGACGACGTCGGTCGCGGTCGTGGCGGAGGTCGACGGCGAGGAGCTCCCCATGCGCTTCCCGCTCGGTGTCCCGGTCCAGCAGACGGCACCCGCACGAGAGATCGCCGAGTGGCACCGGACGAGCCCCACGTTGCATGCCGACTCGTTGCCCTTGACCGTGACCGTGGCGCGCAGCGAGGAGGATCTCGCAGCGCTGCGGCTCTCGGACCCCGACGAGCCGGACCTCGACGTCGTCGCGGCAGGCGCGCCGTGGTTCATGGCGCTGTTCGGTCGGGACTCGCTCATCACGAGCTCGCTCACGCTGTCCCTCGACCTGAACCTTGCGCTCGGCACGCTGCGGGCCCTTGCCCGGCACCAGGGCCGCTCGGTCGACCCGCTGAGCGAGGAGGAGCCGGGCCGGATCCTCCACGAGCTCCGTTTCGGCGCAGACGTGTCGCTCGCCCTGGGCGGGGCCGAGCGCTACTACGGCTCGGTCGACGCGACGCCACTCTTCGTCGTCGTGCTCGGCCAGCTCGCCCGATGGGGAGCCGATCCCGACGCGGTGGGCGAGCTGCTGCCGGCCGCGGACGCGGCGCTCGAGTGGATCGGCGACTACGGCGACAAGGACGGCGACGGCTACGTCGAGTACCTGCGCTCCACCGACCGAGGTCTGCGCAACCAAGGCTGGAAGGACTCGTCCGACGGGGTGAACTACGCGGACGGAACCGTCGCCAACCCCCCCGTGGCCCTCGTAGAGGTCCAGGCCTACGTCTACGCCGCCTACGTCGCGCGCGCCGAGCTCGCGGCCCGACGCGGCGACACCGACACGGCTTCCCACTGGTCCGAGCGTGCGTCCACCCTGAAACGGCGCTTCAACGCGGACTTCTGGCTCCCCGAGCGCGGCTGGTTCGCGGTCGGCCTCGATGCAGAGAAGAAGCCGATCGACGCTTTGGCCTCGAACATGGGCCACGCGCTCTGGGCCGGTGCGGTCGATGCCGACAAGGCGCCGTACGTGGCAGAGCGGCTCGTCTCCCCTGAGCTCTTCAGCGGTTACGGGATCCGAACGCTTGCCACCACGATGGGCGCCTACAACCCGGCGAGCTACCACAACGGCTCCGTGTGGCCGCACGACACGGCGCTGTGTGTCGCCGGGCTCGTGCGCTACGGGTTCACGGCTCACGCCCAGCGGGTGGCAGCAGGACTGATCGAGGCCGCCGCCTACTTCTCGGGGCGGCTCCCAGAGCTGTTCTGCGGGTTCGGCAAGGAGGAGGTCCCCGGCCCCGTGCCGTACCCGGCTGCCGGGTCCCCGCAGGCCTGGGCGTCGGCTGCGCCGATCGGCATCCTGGCGGCGCTACTCGGCATCGACCCTGACGTCCCAGGAGGCACCGTCGGGCTGTCGCCCGCTCTCCCGCCAGCCTGGGGAGCCGTCGAGCTCGAGGACGTCCCCGTAGGCGGCGAGCGCATGAACGTCGTCGTGCGCGCCGACGGCACGTTCTCGTGGACCGGGGTGCCCAGCCTCGGCGTGTGCGCGCGCACGTCCGGGGCGCCCTCGCCTCCCGGCCTCGGCGATCTCGATCGGCTCATGCCCCAGCGTCGATGACGGTGGTCGCCAGGTCGGGCGCAGGCCGCCAAAGGGTCAGCGCCGGTGGATCCCTGTGCGTGTGACCCGGAACTGTGCCGTGATCTGACGCCCTGTCGGCGCGATCACGTACCAGTAGCCGCCGACGTTGAGCAGCGCCTGTCCGGTGATCATGCCCGGGATCGTGTCGCCGATCCAGGTGTAGAGGGGATGGCCGCCGTAGGTGACCTGGAGCTGCCCGTCCGGCCGGCGGATCGTGCCGACGAGCGAGCCGTCGAGACCCTTGCCGACTGCCGGGGTCGTGGTCGTCGTGATCAGCGGCGGCCAGAGCTTGACGCAGAGCCGTGTGGTGCAGGCGCTCGATGTCGGCGTGTCGGGAGTGAAGTCGTAGAGCGTGCGGCCCGAGGGCGTCGCGAGGATGCGGCCCGCAGGTGACCGCTCGGACGACACTGTCACGCCTCTCGTCGTGGTCGGAGTGACGGTGAACGAGCTCGCTGTGATGCCGCTCGAGCACGCGGCCAGGACGAGGCCGCTCACCGCCAGTGCCGCCGCGCCGGCGAGGTGGCGCCGGATGCGGGTCATGGAGCGTCGGCGGGGTCCGGGGGATGGTACGTGAGTGGGAGGTCAGCCAGGCGGACGAGCGTAGAGGAGACCCATCGGGTGAGAGCGTCGGCGATCGACGCGAGGGAATCGGGG
Organism: Actinomycetes bacterium; assembly: GCA_021845725.1. GTDB lineage: Bacteria > Actinomycetota > Acidimicrobiia > Acidimicrobiales > RAAP-2 > JAJYVT01. The sequence continues at coordinate 34,094 of JAJZVL010000006.1, forward strand.
TCCTCGAGCTGGACCTCGTCGAAGCGGACCGCTCCTTCGTAGCTTCCCTCGACCGCCCAGCGCACGGTCGGCTCGTCGGCGGGATCGCCGGCCTCGGAGTCGGCGCGCACCTCTTCGATGGTCGTGGCCGTCCGCACCAGCGGGTCCTGGCCGATCGGCGGGCTCACCGGCGACAGCACCGAGAGCACGCGGTCGGCAGAGGGCGGCTCGGCGAGGCGCTGGATGCGCATGGAGACCCCGAGGATGGCCTCGGGCATCTCGGTCGGCGCCTCGCCGTTCGACCAGCTGCGGTACGCGGTCTGGCTCCACGTCGGCCAGTCGATGGAGATGTCGACGCGTACGCGCGGCGGCTGGCCTTCGCCTGGGAGGCTGTAGCTGGTCTCGAAGGACACGTCACCGAGGAACACATCGACCTGGAACCGCTCCTCGGCGGCCTGGCGTTCGAGGAGCGCCCGGTCCAGCGAGTCCTGCACGGCGGAGATGAGGTCGACGAGAAGGTGGTCGAGCACGGCGTGCGCGAGGCTACCGGTGAGAGCGCCGCCGGGAGACGGGAGCAGGTGGCGAGCCGGAGTCCCGCGGTTGGACGGTGCCGATCGGCCGAGGCTCCGACCTGCGTATCCTCGACGCGATGAAGAGCGGGCGGCCCGTTGCCCCAGCCGGTGGAGACGTGGCAGGCGTGACGTCCGCCGGCAACCCCTGGCTCGACCGGCGAGTCCTGGCGTACGCGCATCAAGGTGGGGCGTGGGAGGCGCCGGCGTCGACGCTGTACGCGATTCGCGCCGCTCTTGCTTCGGGCGCGACCGCAGTCGAGCTGGACGTCCATGCGACGGCGGACGGCGAGCTCGTCGTCTGCCACGACGCGACGGTCGACCGCACCACGGACGGCACGGGTGCCATCGCCGCGATGACGCTCGCAGAGCTTCGCACGCTCGACAACGCGTACTGGTTCGTTCCAGGTGCCGACGTCATGGCCGGGCTCGAGCCCGGTGACTATCCGTTCCGAGGTCGCGCCCCCATGGATCCGGACTTTCGCATCCCGACGTTGCGCGAGGTGCTCGAGCAGTTCCCCGGGGTGTTGCTGAACCTCGACGTGAAGCAGACCGCCCCTGTGGTGAAGCCCTACGAGGAAGCCCTCGCCCGCCTTCTCGCAGAGTTCGAGCGGCGGGACGACGTGATCGTGGCGTCGTTCTTCGACGAGGCCACCGAGCGCTTCGCCACCTTCGCCCCGGACATCCCCACGTCTGCGGGGATGGCGACCACCGCCGAGTTCTGGAGATCCGTCCAGGCGGGCGGCCCCGCGGCACACGCCCTCGCGACGGCGTCGAGGCGGCCCGTGGCATTCCAGGTCCCCGAGGTGTACGGCGAGGTCACGGTGGTCGACCGGAGGTTCGTCGACGCTTCCCATGCCGCCGGCGTCGCCGTCCACGTCTGGACCGTCGACGACGAGGCGCGCATGCACGAGCTGGTCCGCTTGGGCGTCGACGGCATCATCACGGATGTCCCGACGGTGCTCAGCCGGGTGCTCGCCGAGCTCGGCGCGAGTTGGCGAGGGCGGTGACGAGCGACACGCTCCCTTGCTGGTCGGCCGCGCTGGGGCCGGGCAAGATGGGATCAGCCGCGCCCGCAGTTCGGCTTCTTGCCGTGGTTGGCCTTCTTCTTCCGCCGCAGCTTGCGCTTCACCGTCCGTTTCGACACGGCCGCAGACCATAGCGCGGCCCAGAGGTAGTTTCGGCCGACATGCGGACCGTGTGGCTTCTTCGCGGCGGCGACGTGTTGGCCTCTGGCGAGGTTGCAGAGTCGTTCGCTGACCGCGCCCGGGGCTTGCTGGGCCACGCGCACTACGACGGCGCGCTGCTGCTCCTGGGCACGCGGACGGTGCACACGGCAGGGATGCGGTTCCCCGTCGACGTCGCCTTCCTCGACAAGGACCTGTACGTGCTGGCGACGACGACGCTGCGCACGTGGAGCGTCGCGCTTCCTCGGCGCCGAGGCGCCCACATCCTCGAGGCGCAGGCCGGCGCCTTCGAGCGGTGGCGGCTCGAGGCGGGCGACCAGATCGAGATCCGCGAGACGACGTGAGCGGGCGGGCCGGCAGCCTCGTGCTCGTCGCCACCCCGATCGGCAACCTGGGCGACCTGTCGCCGCGAGCCGTCGAGACGCTGCGGAGCGCTGACATGGTGTGCTGCGAGGACACGCGTCGCACCCGGGTGCTGCTGAGCGCCGCGGGCATCCCTGCCGGCGGCAGGCTCCGGTCCCTTCACGCGCACAACGAGTCCCAGCGGATCCCCGAGGTGCTCGCCGCCATGTCGGGAGGCCGGACGGTGGCGGTGGTGACGGACGCCGGGACGCCGGGGGTCTCGGACCCCGGCGCGCGCCTCGTGAAGGCCGCTGTTGACGCGGGTCTCGAGGTGAGCGCGGTGCCCGGTCCTTCGGCCGCTCTCGCCGCGCTCGTGGTGAGCGGTCTGTCCACCGACCGCTTCTGCGTCGAGGGTTTTCTCCCCCGCTCGGGCGCGGCGCGGCGGCGGCGGCTGGACGCGGTGGTGTCGGACCCGCGCACGGCGGTGATCTTCGAGTCCCCCCAGCGACTCGCCTCGACGCTCGCCGAGCTCGCCATGCGCGCCCCGAGGCGGGCCGTCGCAATCTGCAGGGAGCTCACGAAGGTCCATGAGGAGGTGTGGCGCGGCACCGCAACGGCGGCCGCCGACCTGTTCACCGGGCGTGCCCTGCGCGGCGAGGTGGTGATCGTCGTGGAGGGGGCGGCCGAGGCGATGGCGGGCGGCGAGCTCGGCCCTCTCGCTCGGGCGGAGCCCTCGGACGAGGAGCTCGCACGAGCGGTCTCGGCCCAGCTCGGCTCGGGGCGATCCGTCCGCGACACCGCAGACGCGGTCGCGGACGACCTCGGGGTCAGTCGTCGACGCGCCTATCGCGCGGCTCTCGACGCCGAGCGGCGGGAGCGGCGCTCGCACGAAGGAGCACGGGGCCCAATCGGCCGGGACGCTCGGGAGGGGACGGGAAGGGGCGGGAGGCACGGGGCAGAGGGCCGCCCCTCGGGGAGTGGTCGTGCCGATTGACCCCGGTACTCTACGGGCGGTGCCCCCCTTCTACGTCACGACCCCCATCTACTACGTGAACGACGCGCCGCACGTCGGACACGCCTATACCACCGTCAACGCAGACGCGCTGGCACGCTGGCACCGCCTGTGCGGCGACGAGGTGTTCTTCCTCACGGGCACCGACGAGCACGGCGCCAAAGTGGCCGAGGCTGCCGGCGAGCACGGCGTGTCGCCCAAGGAGTGGGCCGACACGGTCGTGCAGCGCTTCGTCGACGCGTGGAGAGACCTCGACATCTCGAACGACGACTTCATCCGCACGACCGAGCCCCGCCATCACCACGCCGTGCAGGCGTTCCTCCAGCGCATCTACGACAACGGCTACATCCGCCTGGACACCTACCGAGGCCTCTACTGCGTGTCGTGCGAGGACTACTACACCCCCGAGCAGCTCATCGACGGCAACTGCCCTGTCCACGGCCGCCCGGTCGTCGAGATGGAGGAGGAGAACTACTTCTTCGAGCTCTCGAGGTTCGAAGACCGCCTCTTGCAGTGGTACGACGAGCATCCCGAGGCGGTCCGGCCGGCGACCAAGCGCAACGAGGCCCTGAGCTTCGTGAAGGGCGGTCTGAAGGACATCTCCATCACGCGCACCTCGATGCGTTGGGGCGTCCCGGTCCCCTGGGACGAGAGGCACGTCTTCTACGTCTGGTACGACGCGCTCGTCAACTACCTGACCGCCATCGGCTACGGCGAGGACGAACCGAGGTGGCGACACTGGTGGCCCGCCGTGCACCATCTCATCGGCAAGGAGATCATCCGGTTCCACTGCGTGTGGTGGCCGGCGATGTGCATGGCGGCCGGCGTCGATCCCCCGGCGCACGTCTTCGTGCACGGCTGGCTGCTCGTCGGCGGTCAGAAGCTGTCGAAGACGCTCGTGCGAGAGCACGCGCAGCTGGCCGCCGCTGGTGGCGGCGGCTTCGACGGCGCGGCGGGCCCCGACAAGCCCGACAAGGAGGCCGCCGACGCCGGCTCGCCGGCTCGCCCGCTCCGCCTGACGGAGATCGCTCCGCAGTCGCTCACCGAGGACTTCGGCGTCGACGCCACGCGCTACCACCTCCTGCGGGACGTGCCGCTGGGCACCGACGGCGACTTCTCCTACGAAGGCCTGGTCTCCAGGTACAACGCGGATCTTGCCAACAACCTCGGGAACCTCGTGGCCCGTGTCGCGACGGTCGTGGGGACCAAGTGCGGAGGCATCGGTCCGGCCCCCGATCCACTGAGCGCGCTCGGGGCGGTCGCTCTCGAGGTCGTGTCGGACGCGACCGAGGCCTGGACGCGCTTCGCCCCTCACGAGGCGCTCGAGGCGACCTGGCGGCTCATCGGCGCAGCCAATGCCGCGTTGGAAGCGGCCGAGCCCTGGAAGGCCGAGCCGGGCCCCAGCGTCGACGCGGTGCTCGGCGACGCGCTCGAGGTGCTGCGGCTCGTGAGCGTGCTCGTGTGCCCTGTGATGCCCTCGGCGGCAGCCGAGATCTGGCGGCGGATCGGGCTCGATGGCGCGCCGCAGGACCGCCGTGTCCCTGCGGACGCGCGCTGGGGCGGGTACCCCGGCGGGGTGCCGGTGGTGAAGGGCACGCCGCTGTTCCCGCGCCGGAAGGTCTAGCCCGATGCCCGACGTCCCTCGTCCAGCTCACACGACCGGCGCGACATCCGGCCAGGCCGCGACAGGCCTCGAATGGGTCGACTCCCACTCGCACCTCCAGGACACCTACCTCCTCGGCGAGCGCGGGCCCGACCCGGCGCGAGAGGGACGTGGCGATGGGGCTGGTGCGGGAGCGGAGGGACCCGGCACCGAGGCGCTGCTGGCCGGCGCGCTACGACGCGCCTCGGAAGCTGGGGTGCGGCGGATCGTGTGTGTGGGCACCGGGCCCGCTACTTCCAAGGACGCGCTCGCGCTCGCGCACCGGAGCGCTTCGGGCGAGCTCGGTGCCGGTGCCCCTGCGATCTGGGCGACCGCGGGGCTCCATCCTCACGACGCGTCTCGAGGCACCGAGGAGACCATCGCGTTCCTCGAGCGCGCGGTGGCGAGCGGCGACTCCGCCTCGCAGGGCGGCCGACTGGTCGCGGTGGGGGAGTGCGGGCTCGACTACCACTACGACCACTCGGCGCGCGACGTGCAGCGACATGCGTTCGCCGAGCAGGTCGTCGTAGCCCAGCGGCTGGGGCTCGCGCTCGTCATCCATGCCCGTGACGCGTGGGACGACCTCTTCGACGTGCTGCGAGCCGAGGGCGTCCCCGAGCGAACCGTGCTGCACTGCTTCACCGGCGGCCCCGAGGAGGCGAGGAGGTGCCTCGATGCAGGGATGGTGCTCTCGTTCTCCGGCATCGTGACGTTCAAGAACGCCGCCGACGTGCGCGAGGCGGCCGCCCTCTGCCCGCTGGACCGGCTCCTCGTCGAGACGGACAGCCCGTTCCTCACCCCCGTGCCGCACCGGGGGAGGGCGAACGAGCCGTCGTACGTGCCCCTCGTCGGCGCGGCCGTTGCCCAGGCGAAGCGACTGGCTCTCGCACAGGTCGCCGACGCGACCGGCGCGAATGCGATCCGCGTGCTCGGCCTGTGAGCCTCGAACGTGTCGACGTTCGCCGTCTCATGGGCGACCACGAGCTGCGGCCGAGCAGGGCGCTGGGCCAGCACTTCGTCGCCGATCCGAACACGATCCGGCGGATCGTCAGGATGGCTCGCGTCGACGCCGCTTCCCACGTGGTCGAGATCGGTGCGGGGCTCGGGTCGCTCACCGTCGAGCTCGCACGGACCGGCGCGGAGGTCGTGGCGGTCGAGGTGGACCGGCACCTCATACCCGTTCTGCACTCGGTCCTCGACGGCGTTTCGAACGTACGTGTCGTGCACGACGACGGCCTGCGCCTCGACTGGCAGCAGCTTCTCGGGAACAGCGGCCCGTGGAGCCTCGTGGCGAACCTTCCCTACAACGTCGCGACGCCCATGGTGCTGCGGGTTCTCGAAGTCGCGCCGCAGGTCGGCTCCATGCTGGTGATGGTCCAGCGCGAGGTGGGCGAGCGGCTCGCGGCAGGTCCGGGCGAGAGTGCGTACGGCGCGGTGTCGGTCAAGCTGCGCTACTGGGCGCGTGCGGCGGTCGTCGGCACGGTGCCGCCGACCGTGTTCGTTCCCCGCCCGTCGGTCGACTCCGCGCTCGTGCGGATCGACCGGCGTGACGCGCCGTGGGTCGCGCCGTCGGTCGTCTCCTACGAGCGCCTGCGTGCCGTGGTGGACGCGGGGTTCGGGCACCGCCGCAAGATGCTCCGGCGGTCCCTCGCAGGGGTCGTCGCGCCCGAGCGGTTCGCCGAGGCAGGCGTGCTCCCGACCGCACGTGCCGAGGAGCTCGACGTCGCGCAGTGGGGGGCGCTCGCGCGGTGACGCGCGCGACCTCCGGGCACCGCCTCACCGGCTCGGTGCTCGTCGCCCCGGCCAAGCTCACCGTCTCGTTGAAGGTGGTCGCCCGCCGAGTCGACGGGTACCACGACATCGACGCCGAGATGGTCACCCTGGACCTCTTCGACCGCTTGGTCGTCGACCCCGCCAGGAGCGGCGTGGAGGTCGTCGCGGTGCCAGGGGCGCGAGCCGAAGCGCTCACCTGCGGTCCGGACAACCTCGTCCCCCGTGCGCTGGCAGCCGCAGGTCGAACCGCCTGGGTGCGGGTGCACAAGCACATCCCGGTGGGCGGAGGGCTGGGGGGCGGGTCCGCCGACGCGGCTGCGATCCTGCGGTGGGCGGGGGTCGCCGATCTCTCCGTGGCGGCGGCGCTCGGGGGGGACGTGCCGTTCTGCACGATCGGCGGCCGTGCGCGCGTCCAGGGCATCGGCGAGCGCGTGACCCCGCTTGCCTACGAGCACAGGGAGTTCGTCCTCCTGGTCCCGCCCTTCGGGGTGGACACGGCGGCGGCCTACCGGCGCTGGGACGCGCTGGCAGCGGAAGGCGGCGGGCGCATCTGCGAGTCGGGCGAGGCCAACTCGCTCACCCAGGCCGCGCTGGCCGTCGAGCCGCGCCTTGCAGCGTGGCGCGACCTGCTCGGCGAGCGGACGGGGAAGACCCCCGTCCTCGCGGGGAGCGGCTCCACCTGGTTCGTCGAAGGCTCGGCCGAAGCGCTCGGCGTGGGCAACCGAGAGGTGCTCGCCTGCGGGCGCGAGCAAGGGCGCCTCATCCCGGTACGCACCGTCCCGGCAGGATGGACGGGTCCGGGGTCCGATGGAGCCCCTGAGGACTAGCGCCGGCTACTTGCCGGCGCGTCGCTGCCAGCGCGTCGCCTTCAGCATCTTCTTGTGCTTCTTCTTCCGCATGCGCTTGCGGCGCTTCTTGATGAGGCTTCCCATGGCTCGGGGCAGGTTACAGGCCTGGCGCGCCGAGCGCCATGTCGGGACCGCCTCGGCGAGACCCGTGCAGGGTCAGCCGTCGCTACCGGCTGCGCCCCGGTGGTGTGGTGCGCACTGGGATCGGCAGGACCCCCGGGCGGGGTGCCGGCCACATGGCGCCGAGGATCTTGTCGAAGACGAAGGACGCGCCTGCGGCGGCTCCCTGCCATGCGTCGAGCACCCGCCGCTGCGCTGAGCGGCCGGGTCGCCCGCCTGCGGAGCGCCGGCTGCCGCCGTGCTCCCTGCGGTCTTGCCTTCCCGGTTCCCGATCCCTGGCCATGTCGATCGCCTCCTTCGGCCATCCTTCCCCGCCCACATAAGGGAAGGATCACGGCCACGTGAATTCGGGATAAGAAGCGGACGATCGTACAGAGGTGCGCTATTCGTCATCTGGCTCCTCGACATCCCCGGTGAGAGGCTGCGGCACGGTCGGCAGCTGGAACCGGAAGATCGCGCCGCCGCCGGGGTCCCTCCCGGCCCACACCGACCCCCCCTCGGCCTGGGCGACCTGGGCGACGATCGCGAGGCCCAGCCCCGAGCCCGGCAGCGCGCGGGCGGCAGGCGCACGGTAGAAGCGGTCGAAGACGTGGGGGAGGTCCTCCTCGGCGATCCCAGGGCCATGGTCTCGAACGGTGATGACGCCGCCGTGGCACGTCACCTCCACGAGGCCGCCGGGAGGGCTCCACTTGAGCGCGTTGTCCAGCAGGTTGCCGATCGCTCTGTCGACCCGGTCACGTTGCGCACGCACCCACGTCGGGCTCGACGAGAGGCTGAACGTCACCTCGCGGGGGCGCCCGTGGGTGGTCGCCACCGCGATGGCGTCTTCGACGAGGCTGTCGAGCCGGAACACCCGAGGCGGCGTCGGCCGCTGCTCGCCCCGGGCGAGCTCGGACAAGTCACGCACGAGGGCCGTGAGCTCGTTCATCTGGGTGAGGAGGTCGTCGATGAGCACCTCGCGCTCTTCGGGGGACAACCGGTCGAGCCTGCGGACGACCTCGAGGTTCGTCCGCAGGCTGGTGAGTGGCGTGCGGAGCTCGTGCCCTGCGTCGAGCACCAGTTGACGCTGTGCGTCCTGCGAGCGCTGCAGCGCGCTCAGCAGGTGGTTGAACGCACGCCTGAGGCGGCCGAGCTCGTCAGCGCCGCCGGGGTCGAGGCGCTGGCTCACGTCGGTCGTCGCGGCCACCCGCTCCACCGCCGCCGTCAGCTCGTCGAGCGGGACGAGCGCGGTGCGGCTCACGAGCCACGCGAGCGCCAGCGCGAGCGCGACGCCCAGGACCGCCACGCCGAAGAGGATGAGCCGCAGATGCTGGAGCTGGCTGTCGACGCTCGAGAGCGGGAGGACCAGCTGCAGCGCGGCGCGGGTGGTGCCCGCGGGAAGTGGGCCTGTGAAGACGACGACCGTTCCTACGCTCACCACGAGCTCGCGGTAGTCCGCCCCTGCGATGGTCACGTCGGTGTAGAAGGGCGGCGCGTTGCCTTCCGCCACCCGCGTCACCGCTGCGGTCTGGGGGATCCCGCCACCCGTGATCACCGCGCCCGACGGCGTCACGAACTGGTAGTCCTGGTACCCAAGGCCCCCGGCGCGTCGCTGGAGCCGCCCTGTGTGCGCCTGGAGCGACTGGACCGTCGCTCGAGCGTCCGCACGCAGCGTGCCGTCGATCGAGCCCAGGAGGGAGTTGCGGGACGCGACGTAGCTCGCTGCCGCCGAGGCGAGCACCGCGACGACGACCGCCACCGCCGCGACGAGCACGAGCCTGCTACGCAGCGTCACGGTTCGCGCAGCACGTACCCCACGCCGCGAACGGTGTGCAGGAGTCGGGGCTCGTTCCCCGCCTCGGTCTTGCGGCGCAGGTAGCCGACGTAGACGGCGAGGGAGTTCGTGCCCGAGTCGAACGTGTAGCCCCACACCCGGTCCAAGATCACCTCGCGCGTGAGCACCTGGCGCGGGTGGCGCATGAAGAGCTCCAAGAGGTCGAACTCGATGCGCGTCAGCGCGAACGCCCGCTCCCCGCGCCGCGCCTCGCGCGTGCCCAGGTCCAGAGCGAGGTCGGCGAACCGCAGGGACTCGCCGGCGTCGGCAGGCCGGCGGCGCAGCAGCGCGCGCAGGCGCGCTTCGAGCTCTGCGAGGGCGAACGGCTTCACGAGGTAGTCGTCGGCGCCGGCGTCGAGCCCGAGGACTCGGTCGTGGACCGCATCTCGCGCGGTGAGGATGAGGACGGGCGTGTCGTCGCCTGCGCCGCGCATGCGCCTGCAGACGTCGAGCCCGTCCATGCCAGGAAGGCCGAGGTCGAGGACCATGGCGTCGGGCGGCGTGAGGGCGAGCGACTCGAGGGCGGCGTGACCGTCCGCGACGCAGGTCACCTCGTAGCCGTCGAGCCGGAGCGCTCGGTCGAGCGCGTTCCGGACGCCAGGGTCGTCATCGACGACGAGGATCCGCACCTGCGCCGTCTCCTTTCACGCCGCTGTCTTCACGACGCGGCCTTCGCCCCACTGCGGCAGCTCGGCCTCGCGGGGTCGTCGTTCGTAACGGCAATGACCATATCGGCGTGCCGCAACGGCGGAAGTCCCAGGTCGGCACGTTCTTCCGAACTTCTTAGCGCGATCTTCTCAGCGCGATCGGCTCCCTCCAGGCCTGGTTGAATGTGCGAAGTCTCCGGGGTAGTTCAATCGGCAGAACGTCGGCCTTTGGAGCCGGATGTTGGAGGTTCGAGCCCTCCCCCCGGAACGTCCTCGCGGTCACCTGCTGACGGACATCGCTCGGCCGGACGACGGATGGAAGGACTGGTAGCTTCGAGCCGATGCGCACCAGATCGCTTGGAGCGGTTGCGCTCGTGAGCGGCTTGGCCCTCGTCTGCAGCGCCTGCGGCGGCGGGCAATCAGCGGCGCCGCACAGACAGCACAAGGTGCAGCCGCAGAAGGCCCACAGCCAAGAGCCCTCATCCACGACGACGACGTCGGCGCCGCCGCCGTCCACTACCACGACGACGGCGCCCGTGGCAGCGTCAGGGCCTCCGCGTTGCACGTTCGCGCACCTCTCCGTCTCTGTCGGCCAGGTGGGGGCGGGACTCGGCCACGAGGGTGTGGCGATCCTCTTCGAGAACACCGGCACCTCCACGTGCTCGCTGTCTGGCTATCCGGGTGTCGCGGCGCTGGACTCCGCGGGCCAGCAGGTCGCGCAGGCGCAGCGCACGCCGTCGGGCTACCTCGGTGGGATGCAGACAGGCTCCACGACCCCTCCGGTCGTGCTCCTCGGGCCAGGAGCGGTGGCCTCGGCGCTGGTCGAGGGCACCGACGTGCCCGAGGGCGTCGCCTCGTCGTGCCCGACCTACCCGGCACTGCTCGTCACCCCGCCGACATCGACGTTGTCCGCACGGCTCACGGTGTCGCTGCCCGGATGCTCACCCATCGAGGTGCATCCCATCGTGAGCGGTTCGACGGGAACGACGAAGCCCGCCTCGGGCTAACAGGCGCGGCACCGCGAACCACGCCGAGACGCCACCGGTCTCGACCGGTTTGCCCAGAGCGTCCGACATGTAGCGAACCACCGTCTGGGGGTGGAGCCCGAAGTGCTCCACGAGGACCGTCGAGACGTGGTAGCGCGTGAGGAACGTGCGCAGAGCCGCGACCGTCCTCCGGTCGACCGGAGGTGTAGGCGTGCCGGGCGCTGTCTCGAGCTGAGCCTTCGCGAACGCCGGTGTGTACGCGTCGGCGAGCAGGTGCTCGACGACCGACGGGGCGAGCGGCACGGGCGTCGAGACGCTGATGCCTCCCGGACCGTCGGGAACGAACGCGTCGGCGCCGAAGAGCCGGAACCGCATGCCGGCGACGGCCTGGAACGTGAGGTTCCACTCCGCCTCGGTGGGGAGCACGTAGGGGTACGTGAGCACCGGGGTGCCCGGCGGGATCCGTTCGATGGCCGCTGACGTGAAGAACCTCGGCGTTGTCACGGCCCGTGCCGGGTACGCCGAGGCGGGGACGAGCGGGACGAGTGCCACGATCGCCACGATCGCCACGGCCGCCGGGGCGCCGAAAGCCGTGAGAAGGTGCCGCTCCCTTCGATGAGTTCCTCGCCGCCGCTTCGCCGCCGCCGACAACATCTCGTCGATCCCGATGGCGAGCGCGACCGCCGCACAGAGCTGGAGGAAGAGGGAGAAGCGGACGTCGAGGATGTCCTCGAGGAACGGCAGGTGCTGGAATGCTGCAGCCGGGAGGGGGATGCCCGTCGCTCGGGTGTCGACCACGAGGCGCGGCCCGAGCGCAAGGAGGCCAGCGATCGCCGTCATCGCCACGAAGAAGACGAGCGCGCCCCTCCGGCGGTACGCCCACGCGAGCCAGACGAGGATCACTGCGAGCGGGAGGCCGAGGTACATCCCGTTCTCGTCCACGACGCCGCCGACGAGCTTGTCGCCGCGCGCCCTGAGGCCGAGGCCGAGGAGCTGGTTGGAGGTGGGCAGCACGGGCCCGAGCAGGTCGCCATGGAAGGCCGAGACGACGCTCAGCGGGTGGGGGGGGCCGACGATGTGCTGAGGGCCGTGCAGCGACATCCACACGGGGTAGGCGAGCACCGCCGCGCCGACGACGGCGCAGCAGCAGGCTGCGACCACGACGTGGGTCGCCCGGTCCCTCACGGTGTGCCAGTTGGCGATCGCGTACAGCACGACTCCGCAGACCGCCACGACGGCGGTCATGGCCAGCACCTCGGGCGAGATGTAGTACTCGAGCACGAGGAGCACGCCGAGGAGGAGCCCGTCGCGGACTGCTCCGTGACGCTGTGCGACCACGATCTCGTCGAGGAGCACCATGACGATCGGCGGGATGAACATCGCGACCAGGAAGAGGTGGCCGCTTCCCTGGCCGATCATGTAGGGGGAGAAGCCGAAGAGGAGCCCGCCGCAGAACGCAGCGGCCCAGGAGCGGACCCATCGGCGCAGCGCCAAGCACATTGCCAGCGCGGACGCGGCGAACGCGACCACGAGCAGGACGTCGTAGGTGGCGACGGTCCCGATCGTGAGCTGGAGCGGTGCGGACGCGAGCCCGAGCAGCGGTGACGACGTGTTGACGGCGAGGTTGATCCCCTTCGGGTAGTTCATCCACGTCGAGAAGAACGGGTTCAGGCCGTGGCTGACCGCGTAGAGCGGCCAGCGCAGGAACCACACCTCCTGGGCCTGGTCGCCGCAATTGCACCCGGGCAGGCTGGCCGTCGGCGCGAACAGGACCCGGTGGTAGAGGAGGATCGCCGCCGCCGAGTAGGCGACCGCGGCTCCAAGGCCAGGAGCGAGCGCGGTCACGACGGTTCTCGTTCGCCGGGACCCGTCGTCGCCACGGCGCCCTCGCGGCTGCGCCGTCGCGCCGTCGATCTCGGGCGCAGGGGAAGCTGGCGCGATCCCCCTGGTCATCGCCAGAACCCTATCCGCGAAGGCCTTGCGCCTCCCGGGCCGTCACCACCGCTTCTGGCGCCCTGAGGTGTGCAGCTCGAGGAGGTAACGGTTGTACGCCGCGAGCTCCTCGTCCTCGTCCTCGGTGCCGACCGCGTCGCCGACCCCGTTGCCGACCTCGTCGCCGACCCCGTTGTCGCTCTCGTCACGGGCGACGGCGTGTGTGGGCGCCGGTGCGCCGTCGGCGGCTGGCCGATCGGCAGGAGCGACCGGCGCCTTCTCGGGTTGGTCGTGCACGAGCTTCCACCACAGGTACACGGCGTAGCCGGTGAAGAACGGCCACTCGAAGACGTAGGCCCAGCTGAGCGTGTTTCCTTGACGCACACGCTGGACCTGCCACCAGAACAGCCCAAGGAACGTCGGGACCACGACGACGACCGTGATGTGAAGCCCGACTGCACGCTTCGTCCACCACATGCTGGAAGGACGGCCCGGCGCGGGCGCGGGCTCAGCCGAGGCGGCGGGGAGGACCGCGGCTGGGTCGGGTTCCGCAGCGACGTCGGAGGTCGACACCAGGCCCGAGCCTACCCAGCTCCGGTCGGCGGAGGGATGCGTGTGCGCGGGCCGCCGAAGCGGGCAAGATGAGCCCCGTGAGCGCCGGCCAGCTCTCCGCGATCGTCCTCGCCGCCGGGGAGGGCACCCGCATGCGCTCGCAGCGGCCGAAGCCGCTCCACAGGCTTTGCGGTCGCGCGATGGTGCTCCACGTCCTCGACGCGCTGGCAGAGCTCGACGTCGAGCGCGTCGTCGTGGTCGTCGGGCACCGTGCGGAATGGGTCGGACGCACGCTGATCGACGACGCTCCGAAGCGGCTCTCCGTCGAGCTCGTCACCCAGGACGAGCAGCGCGGGACCGGGGACGCGACGGCCGTCGGGCTCACGGGTCTGCTCGACGAGACCGGGGTGGGCGACGACCAGGAGGGCGACGTGGTCGTGCTCCCGGGCGACACGCCGCTCGTCCGGCCCGCGACGATCGCCGCGTTGGTCCGGCACCACCGTGAGCATCAGGCTGGCGCGACGCTGCTCACGGCCGAGGTGGCCAACGCAGACGGCTACGGGCGTATCGTGCGCGGCAAGGACGGCAGCGTCGTGCGCGTGGTCGAAGAACGCGACGCGACCTTCGAGGAGCGACAGATCACCGAGGTCAACACGTCGATCTACTGCTTCCGGCGGAGCGTGCTCGCGCCGTCGCTGCGTCGAGTGCGCCCGGTCAACGAGCAAGGCGAGTATTACCTGACCGACGTCGTCGAGGTCTTGTCCGGGGCCGGCTACAAGGTGGAGGCGCTCGCGGTGGCAGATCCGATGGAGGCCGCCGGAGTCAACGACCGGGCGCAGCTGGCCGTCGCCGAGGCCGAGCTGCGTGACCGCATCAACGAACGGTGGATGCGCCGGGGCGTGACCATGTGGGACCCCGAGCGCACCTATGTCGACGCGGAGGTGCGGCTCTCGGCGGATGTGACGCTCTTGCCCGGTGTGATCCTGCGGGGGGCGTGCACCGTCGGGGAGGGTGCGGAGATCGGCCCGGAGTCCACGCTTCTCGACACGCAGGTCGGGGAGCGGGCCGAGGTGTGCCACAGCGTCTGCATCGGCGCCGTCGTCGGAGCCGGAGCCCGTGTCGGGCCCTTCTCGACGCTCGGGCCCGGTGCTCGGGTGGGATCTGGCGAGTCGGTGCCGCCGTTCACCAGTCTCGGCGCGGAGCTGCACGGGCTCGACCCGGGCATCCGCGCTGGCGCGCGTCCCGGCGCGAGGCGGTAGCGTCGGCGCCGTGGAGTTCATCCCGCGGCGACGTCTCGTCCTTGTGTCGGGTCGTTCGCACCCGGTCCTCGCGCAGCAGATCGCACTGCACTTGGGCGTGGAGCTGAGTGAGGCCAATCTCCGAGAGTTCGCCAACGGGGAGATCCACTGCCGCTACGACGCCTCGGTGCGCGGCTGCGACGTCTTCATCGTGCAGACGCACTGCGGGCCGGTGAACGACTCGTTGATGGAGCAGCTGATCATGATCGACGCGGCCAAGCGGGCGTCGGCCAAGCGGATCACGGCGGTCTGCCCCTACTACGGCTACGCGCGCCAGGACCGCAAGTCGGCGGGCCGCGAGCCCATCACGGCCAAGCTTGTCGCTGACATCCTCTCTGCAGCAGGCGCGGACCGGGTCGTCAGCGTGGACCTCCACTCGGGCCAGATCCAGGGGTTCTTCGACGTGCCCTTCGACCACCTGACGGCCACGCCCGTCCTGGAGGCCTACCTACGGGAGCACGTCGCCGATTGCACCGAGGACATCGTCGTGGTGGCGCCCGACGCGGGTCGAGTGAAGGTGGCCGAGCGCTACAGCCAGCACCTGGGCTCCGACCTGGCGCTCGTGCACAAGACGCGACCTCGAGGTACGGCCAACCAGGTCGAAGCGCGCCACGTCGTCGGCGACGTGGCCGGGCGCCGCTGCGTGATCATCGACGACATGATCGACACCGCTGGGACGGTGTGCGCTGCCGCCGAGTTGCTCACCGACGCCGGCGCCTCCGACGTGTGGGCCATGGCGACCCACGGTGTCCTCTCCGACCCGGCCGCCGATCGCCTGAAGGCCGCTCCGATCTCGAAGGTCGTGGTGACGGACACGCTGCCGGTCCCAGAGGACCGCGTGTTCGACAAGCTCGAGGTGCTCTCCGTCGCCAAGGTGATCGCCGACGCGATCGACGCGGTCTTCGAGGACACGTCGGTGTCGGAGATCTTCGGCGGCGAGAACCTGGCCTGAGCGGCCGGGCAGCCTGAGCGATCCGCCGATGGCAGAGGTGCACGGGTTCTGCGACGAGCGTTTCGCCGCCGTGCGGGAGGCCTTCGAGGAGCACCTCGACGACGGTATGGACATCGGAGCGTCGTGCGCGGTCTACGCCGACGGCGAAGCGGTGGTCGATCTCTGGGGGGGTTACCTCGACGAGGATCGTACGGCATCGTGGAGTGCAGAGACGATCGTGAACGTCTGGTCGATCACGAAGACGATGACGGCGCTCTGCGCGCTCATGCTGGCCGATGCCGGCGAGCTCGACCTCTCTGCTCGTGTGGCGCGGTACTGGCCGGAGTTCGCGGCGGCCGGAAAGCGCGAGGTCGAGGTGCGCCACCTGATGGGCCACACCTCGGGTCTCGCAGGCTGGACGGCACCGATGACGGTCGAGGACCTCTACGACTGGGAGAAGGCGACGGGGCTCCTCGCTGCGCAGGAACCCTGGTGGACCCCTGGCTCGGCCTCCGGCTACCACGCCCTCACCCAGGGCTACCTCGTCGGCGAGCTCGTCCGGCGGGTGACCGGCCAGAGCGTCGGCCGGTTCTTCGCCGAGCAGGTGGCCGGGCCGCTCGACGCCGACTTCTTCATCGGCACCCCCGCGTTGGCGGACTCCCGGGTGGCGCCGGTCGTCCCGCCCGAGCACCCCGCACGCATCAGCAAGGCTGACGCTCCGCTCGCGTCCCGGACGTTCCTGAACCCGCTGCTGCCCGCAGAGACGTCTCGGTCGACCTCCTGGCGGCGTGCCGAGATCCCCGCAGCGAACGGTCACGGCAACGCGCGCTCGGTCGCCGCGGTCCACTCGGTCCTCGCGTGCGGGGGAGAGGCACGCGGCGTGCGGCTCCTCTCCGCCATGGGATGCGAGCGCGTCTTCGAGGAGCAGTCCGACGGCAAGGACCTGGTGCTCGGAGTCCCGCTGCGGTTCGGGATGGGCTTCGGGTTGGCGGGCGAGCTCTTCCCCGGTGGCCCGAGGACCTGCTTCTGGGGCGGATGGGGCGGGTCGATGGTGATGGCCGATCTCGACGCACGGGTGTGCATGGCCTACGTGATGAACAAGATGGGCTCGGGTATCGTCGGCGACGTCCGGGGCGCGTCGCTGGTGCAGGCCCTGCGTTCGGGGTCGGCGTGACGGAGCGGCCCCCGCTTCGCGGTGCGGTGGAGCCCTTGGCCGCGCGCACGCTACGCTCGACGGCCGTTGTCCGGCGTGAGCCCGTCCTTCCCGGGGCGGCTCGCGCGGTGGCGGCGACATCGGCGACGGTGTGACGCGCCAGCTGGCCCCCGAAGGAGACCCCCATGCCCGAGATCGTCCTGGAAGCCGAGGTCGGGAGGACGCTCGGGTCGAGCGCGTCGCGACGCCTGCGTGCCGCGGGGAAGATCCCGGGCATCCTCTATGGCCATGGCGCAGAACCGGTGCCGGTGGCCGTTGAGGGGCGGGAGCTGCGTATCGCGCTCTCGGGGGAGGCGGGGACGAACGCGCTGCTGGCGCTCCGAGCAGAAGGGAAGACCTATCTGACCCTCGCGAGAGAGCTCCAGCGACACCCCGTGCGCGGCACGGTCACCCATGTCGACTTCCAGATCGTCGGCCGCGACGAGGTCATCGCTGCGGACGTCGCGGTCGTCCTCACTGGCGAGGCGACGGAGGTGCACCACGGCGACGGGCTCGTCGACCAGCAGCTCTTCACCCTCCCGGTGCACGCCAAGCCGGCAGACATCCCGACCCAGGTGGAGGTGGACGTCTCGGCGCTCACGATCGGCGGGGTGATCCGCGTGAGCGACCTCGACCTCCCAAGCGGCGTCTCGGCCGACCTGGACGACGAGGTCCCGGTCGTCACCGGCGTCCCCCCGAGGGTGCAGACCGGCGCGGAGGGCGGTGCCGGGGGAGCCGAGGTGCCGGCAGCACGGGAAGGCGAGGCCGCGGCTTCCGCCGGGGCGCACGAGGGCTAGGCGCTGCTGTCGATCTTCGCAGGGCGCGGCCTGGGGTCTGGCCGCGGTCGAGAGCCCGGCCCTCGCCGTGGCACCCCGGCCGACCTGCTCGTCGTCGGCCTCTCCAATCCCGGTGCCGACTACGAAGGCACGAGGCACAATGTCGGCGCGGACGCGGTCCGCGTGCTCTCGAGGCGATGCGGGACCGGTAGCCTCCGGCCTGAGAAGGGCCAGCGGGCGGTCGTCGAGGAGGTCCGGATCGGGGACGCACGGGTCGTGCTTGCGGTGCCGAACACCTACATGAACGAGTCCGGCACAGCGGTTCGACCGCTCGTGCGCCGTTTCGGCATCGACGACCCGGCCCACCTCGTCGTGCTCCACGACGAGCTCGACCTCCCGCCGGGCCGGATCCGCGTCAAGCTCGGGGGCGGGCTCGCAGGCCACAAGGGTCTCCAGTCCATCCGGGACCATCTCCACACTGCGGACTTCGTGCGGGTGCGGATCGGGATCGGGAAGCCCCCCGGCAGGCAGAGCGGAGCCGACTACGTGCTCCGGCGTCCCGGGAAGGCCGAACGAGCGCTTCTCGACGGCGCGATCGAGGAGGCCGCCGACGCGGTCGTGATCATCGTGACCGAGGGCGTCGACGCTGCGATGAACCGGTGCAACGGTGACGTCTGAAGCAGCGTTGCCTGAAGCCGATGTCCAGGCTCCGCTCGCGGCGCTGACCGGCGCGCTGCGCAACGAGCCTTCCCTCACGCAGGTGGTCGGCGTGCCCGACGCGACCGTCGCGGTCGCCGGGCCGGCGCAGGCGTTCACGGTCGCCGGGCTCGCGCGCCTGTCGGACCGGCGCCCGGTCCTGGTCGTGACGGCGACGGAGGCCGAGGCGGAGCGCTTCGCTGCCGATCTCGCGTGCTTCGTGGAGGCCGGCGACCGACGCGAACCGCGGATCGCGGGCGCCCTCGCCGATCCCGTGGTCCGGATGCCGGCTTGGGAGACGCTTCCCTTCGAGCGGGTCAGCCCGGACGTCGCCACGATGGGCCAGCGGCTTGCGGTGCTCTGGCACCTGGCAGGTGGCACCGGTGCGGTGCAGGCCGGTGAGGCGGGACGGGCCAGCGGGCCGACGATCGTGGTGGCCTCCGTGCGTGCGCTCCTCCAGCGGCTCGCTCCTTGGAGGCAGATCGCCTCTCCGGTCGTCGTACGGCGCGGGGCCCGCTTCGACGTGCACGAGGCGACGTCGCGCCTCGTGGCTGCGGGGTACCGGCGCGAGCCGCAGGTGGAGCACCGAGGGGAGCTCGCGGTGCGCGGCGGGATCGTCGACGTCTTCCCCTCGACGTCGGACACTCCGGTCCGCATCGACCTCTTCGGTGACGAGGTCGACCGTTTGACCGCGTTCGACGTGGCCGACCAGCGGTCGACCTCCGTGCTGGATGCCGCAGTCCTCTACGGTTGCCGGGAGCTGGTGCTGACCGACGCGGTCCGTGCTCGGGCCGCAGAGCTCGTCGAGCAGGCGCCCTGGGGCCGCCGGAACTGGGAGCGGCTGGCCAACGGCGAGGCCTTCGACGGCATGGAGTCGTGGCTGCCTTGGCTCCAGCCCGACGAAGAGCTGCTCACCGACCTGCTGGGTGAGCACGCGCAGGTCGTCGTGGTCGAGCCGCGCCGCGTGCGCGACCGTGCGCTCGAGGTCGTCTCGGAGGAGGCCGCGCTCGCGGGCACGTTGGCGGCGACCTGGGGAGCGGTGCCCCGTCCCGACGGCCGAGAGCGCGCGGAGCCTTCCGGGGCCGAGCCGGCGTTCGTCCCGGCGCCCGATGAGGAGGGGGCGGGATCGGTCTTCCCCCGGCTCCACCTCCCCTTCGAGCGGCTGCTCGCCCGCACGAAGGCGGCGGCCCTCGCGCTCGTCCCGGTGGCCGACACCCCTGAGCAGGCAACGGTCACCGTGCGCGGGTTCGCGCACGTCGCCGGGGACGCCAGCCGGCTCGCCGACCAGGTGCGCGACCTCGTGGAGGACGGGTTCTCGGTGACGCTGTGCTCCACCACCGATCTCGGCAGGTCCCGGCTCTCGGAGGTGCTGGCCGGCGAGGGCATCGTCGCGCCGGCCGCCCGTCGTGCCGAGGCGGGTATCGGCGCACGCGTGGTGACCGCACCGCTGTCCGCCGGGTTCTCCCTTCCCCGAGCACGCGTCGCCGTGCTCTCGGAGACCGACGTCACCGGCCGCAGAGCGGCCCACCGACGCGCCCGGCCGCGTGCGCGTCCCACCGACGGCTTCTTCGACGACCTTGGCCCAGGCGGCTACGTCGTCCACCGCCAGCACGGGGTCGCCCGGTATGCGGGCATGACCACTCGCACGGTTGCCGGCACGACGCGCGACTACCTCGTGCTCGAGTTCCGCGGGAGCGACCGGCTCTACCTCCCCGTGGACCAGATCGAAGCGGTGACCCCCTACAGCGGGGGAGAGTCGCCGACGCTTTCCAAGATGGGCGGCGCGGACTGGCAGCGCGCCCGTTCCAGGGCGCGAGCTGCTGCCGGAGAGGTGGCCCAGGAGCTCGTCGCGCTCTACCGGCGCCGGCTCGAGGTGCAGGGTCACGCGTTCGCGCCCGACTCTCCGTGGCAACGCGAGCTCGAGTCCTCGTTCCCCTACGCCGAGACCGCGGACCAGCTGCGGGCGATCGCCGAGGTGAAGGCCGACATGGAGCTGCCGAGGCCGATGGATCGCCTCGTGTGCGGTGACGTCGGCTTCGGCAAGACCGAGGTCGCGGTGCGTGCGGTCTTCAAGGCCGTCCAGGACGGCAAGCAGGCTGCGATCCTGGTGCCGACGACGCTGCTCGCGAGCCAGCATCACCAGACGTTCTCGGACCGCTACGCCGGCTTCCCGGTCAGGGTCGAACTGCTCAGCCGCTTCCTGTCGCCGTCGCAGGTGACCAAGGTGGTGGAAGGCTTGGCCGACGGCTCGGTCGACGTCGTGGTCGGCACCCACCGGTTGCTCGCCCGAGACGTGCGCTTCAAGGACCTCGGGCTGCTCGTCGTCGACGAGGAGCAGCGCTTCGGGGTGACGCACAAGGAGGCGGTCAAGCGCATCGCCGAGGGCGTCGACGTGCTCACCCTCACCGCGAGCCCGATCCCGAGGACCCTCGAGATGGCGCTCACGGGGATCCGGGACCTCTCCCTCGTCAACACGCCGCCGGCCGACCGACGCCCGATCCTCACCTACGTGGGCGAGTACGACGACGCCGCGGTCTCCGAGGCGATCAGGCGCGAGCTCTTGCGCGAGGGTCAGGCCTTCTTCGTGCACAACCGCGTGTCGGACATCGACGCGGTGGCGGCCAGGCTGCGTGCGCTCGTGCCCGAAGCCAGGATCGCGGTCGCGCACGGCCAGATGGACGAGGGGAGCCTCGAGCAGGTGGTGCTCGACTTCTGGGAGCGCAAGTTCGACGTCCTCGTCTGCACGACCATCATCGAGTCGGGGATCGACATGCCGTCGGTGAACACGCTGGTGGTCGACCGCGCCGACATGCTCGGCCTGGGCCAGCTCCACCAGATCCGCGGCCGCGTGGGACGGAGCAACCAGCGCGCGTACGCCTACCTGTTCCACCCCGCAGATCGCATCCTGACCGAGCAGGCCTACGAGCGACTGCGCACGGTGGGTGAGCACACCGAGCTCGGAGCGGGCTTCAAGATCGCGATGCGCGACCTCGAGATCCGCGGCGCGGGGAACCTGCTCGGGTCGACACAGTCGGGCCACATCGCGGCGGTTGGCTACGACCTGTACGTCCAGATGGTGGCCGAGGCGGTCGCCGAGGCGCGCGGGGAGCCCCGCCCTGCGCCCCCATCGGTCTCCCTCGACGTGCCCGGCGACGCGAACCTGCCGGCCGACTACGTGCCGCTCGAGGACGCACGTCTCGAGGCCTACCGGCGGCTGGCCGCGGCAACGACGCCCGGCGACGTCGACGACATCGCCGAGGAGTGGGCCGACCGCTACGGCCCACCGCCGGCAGCGGCGGCCGGGCTGCTCGCCCTCGCGCGCCTTCGGGCAGAGTGCCTGCGTACCGGGATCCAGGAGGTCGCCGTGGCTCCGGCCCGTGTGGGCGGCGCCCGCACCGCGGTCGCGAAGCTCTCACCGGTCAGCCTCCCGGCGAGCGCCCAGGTGCGTCTGCGCCGCCTGGTCGCCGGGGCGGACTACCGCGAGCAGCTCCACCAGCTGGTCGTCCCGCTCACCGGGGACGCGCACCCGGCCGAAGCGCTCAGGTCCCTCCTGGCCGACCTGCTGGCGAGCCCCGGCGCCGACGCCGGCGCCGGTAGCATGCGCCCCGCATGAGGAACGCCAGCTCTCGCCGGGCAGGTCCGTCCTGTGACCGTTCTTCCAGGCGCGGGTGGAGGGTGCAGCACGCGCCGTCGACGGCACGGCCGAGCTGCTGAGCCGGGCGCTCGGGGAACGCGCACGTCGAGGCTCGACTTCTTTGGCTCGACCGCGTATCACCGTGCTCGGCCTCGGCCCTGCGGGCGCGGACATGCTGCCGCCTGGGACCCGTGAGCGGCTCTTGTCGGCGACGACGGCGTTCCTGCGCACGGCGCGCCACCCAGCGGCGTCGGCGCTCCTCGACGCCGGTGGCGCGTCGGGCCGTCTCGCCACGTTCGACCACCACTACGACGAGGCCGCGACCTTTGACGAGGTCTACGAGCGGATCGTCGCGGATCTCGTGACGGCGGCTCAGGTCGTCTCCGTCGACGGCGGCGAGGTCGTCTATGCGGTGCCGGGCTCCCCGCTCGTCGCAGAGCGTACGGTCGAGTTGCTGCGTCAGGACCAGAGAGTGGACGTGACGATCGTCCCGGCCATGTCCTTTCTCGATCTCGCGTGGGCGCGCCTCGGCGTCGACCCCGTCGCAGCAGGTGTCCGGCTCGTGGACGGGACGCACTTCGTCGTCGAGGCCGCGGGGGAGCGCGGCCCTCTGCTCGTCGCGCAGTGCTGGTCGGCGCAAGTGCTCTCCGAGGTGAAGCTTGCGGTCGGCGAGGACGACCCGCCACCGCAGGTCACCGTGACGGTGCTGCACCACCTGGGTCTTCGTGACGAGGTGGTCGCCGTCGTCCCCTGGCACGAGCTCGACCGGGCGGTGGTCCCTGACCACCTCACGACGCTGTGGGTCCCGCGCCTTGCAGCGCCGGTCGCAGGTGAGCTCGCGGCGCTCGACGAGCTGACCCGGCGCCTCCGGCGCGACTGCCCCTGGGATCGCCAGCAGACCCACGCGTCGCTCGAGCGCCACCTCCTCGAGGAAACCTACGAGGTCCTCGAGGCGATCGACGCCCTCGACGCCCTCGACGCGCTCGGCGGACCCGGGAACCAGGACGAGGCCAGTGCAGGGCCCGAGGCCGCCGCTGCGGCCGAGGCGGAGCGGCAAGCCGTGGTGCACCTCGAAGAGGAGCTCGGAGACTTGCTCTTCCAGGTGTTCCTGCACTCACGTCTCGCCGCGGAGGAAGGCAGGTTCACGATCGCAGACGTCGCGAGGAGCCTTCGCGACAAGCTCGTCTCGCGCCACCCCCACGTCTTTGGCGATGTCCAAGCGAGCGACGCCGCGACGGTGGTCGCGAACTGGGAGCACCTGAAAAAGCAGGAGAAGGGCCGGGCGAGCGTCACCGACGGCATCCCGGCGGCGCTGCCGGCGCTCGCACTCGCCGCGAAGCTGCAGCGCAAGGCCGATTCGGTTCCCGGGGCGGCTCCTCGGGACGTGGGCACGCTGCACGCACAGGCGCGCCAGCTCTTGGAAGAGGCGATCGCCTCGTCGTCCGTGGCATCGAGCGTGCCCGGTGCGCCCGGTGCGCCCGGTGTGCCCGGCGACGCGCGGGCGGTGGAGGACGCCGGTGATCTCCTCTGGGCTGTGGCAGACGTGGTGCGCCGGCTCGGCGTGGAGCCCGAGGATGCGCTCCGTGCCGCTGCGGGTCGTCACCGTGACGCGATCCGTGAAACGGAGCACGATGGCGCTCCTATGGGGACCTCGTGACCGAGGGGCCGCACGGCGCTTCTTCACGTCTCCGCACTGCACTGGGCGCGAAGGCGAGAGGCCGGGTGCTCCTCGCGTGCGTCGTCGTCACGTTCGCCAACTTCGCCGTCTGGTCTTGGGCCACCCCGCTCTTCGCGGCACCCGACGAGCCCGCGCAGGTCGCCCGGGCAGCGGCCGTCGTGCGCGGCGAGCTCGTCGGGGCAACCGTGGGCAGCGACCGCAACGCGTTCACGACGGTGAGGGTCCCGGCGGTGTTCGCCCACGACGGCCCGCTCGTCACGTGCTTCCAGTTCCGTCCCGACGTCCCGGCGTCGTGCGAGCCTCGTGTGCCGGCCTCCACGAGGACGGTCCCCGTCGAGACGTACGTGGGCCGCTACCCACCGCTCTACTACCTGATCGTCGGCCTCCCCTCGCTCGCCGTGACGAGCGCGCGCGGCATCTACCTCATGCGCCTCGTGAGCGCGCTTCTCGACGCGATCCTCGTGTCGTTGGCGCTCTTCGCCGTCGTGCGGTGGTCGGCGAAGCCGCTGCTCTTGGTAGGGGTCATGGCTGCAGCGACGCCGATGGCGTGGTTCCTCGGGGGGGTCGTGAACCCCAGCGGCTTCGAGATCGCTGCCGCGCTGTGCTTGTGGACGTCGGGCGCGATCCTCATCCTGGAGCATGCCAATGCACCCCCACCCGGTCTCGTCGCTGTCGTCGCGGGGTCGCTCGGCGCCCTTCTCCTCGCGCGGCCACTCTCGCCGTTGTGGTGCGCGGTCGCGGTCGCGGTGCTCGCCGTCGCGGGAGGGTGGCGACGCGTGCGGGCACTGTTCGCCAACCACTCGGTGCAATGGACGATCCCGCCGCTGGGGGCGATCGGCGCATTTGCGATGCTGTGGATCGTCGGCGAGCACGCCTTGGACCTCACGCCTTCGACCGCGCCGGTGCCGCAACCCGAGACCTTCTCGCACCTCCTGCCGGTGATCTTCGCGCACACCTCGTCCTGGCTCGAACAGATGGTCGGCGTGTTCGGGTGGCTCGACACGACCTCGCCGGCGTTCACCTACGCGCTGTGGGGCGTCGTCGCGAGCGCCATCGTGCTCTTCGTCTGGGTGCGCGCCGCGCGAGGCGCCCGTGAGGCGAGGGAGGCGCTGGCGGTGGCGTTGCTGGTCCTGGCCGTGCTCCTCCTCCCGGTGACGATCGTCTACAGCCAGGTCCACCGGCTGGGGATCGTCTGGCAGGGGCGGGACATCATGCCACTCGCTGTGGGGGTCCCGATCGTCGCCCTCGGCGTCGCAGGGCGCGATCGGGTGCTGGCGCGCTGGGGCGGTCGCGTCACGGCATGGATCGCGGCGGCCGCCTGCGCCGCACTCGGCGTGGCAGGCTTCGCCGCGTTCTTCGAAGCGCTCAGGCGCTATGCCGTCGGCGTCGACGGACCGATCGACTTCCTCTCGGGACCCTGGCACCCGCCGCTCGGCAGCGCCGCAGCGCTGGTGGCCGCGTTCGTGTCCATCGGGGCGCTGGCCCTTGGAGCCTTCTCCGTCGTGGTTCGCGCACCTTCATCGATTTCCGGAGCACCACCGGGTAGCCTGGCTCTCCGAGCACTCTCGAGAGAGCAGCGCGTCGGCTGACAGCGAGTGGCGACCAGGGAGCTGAGCCGTTGGGCACGATCGAGTACGTCGTAGGACGCCAGGTCTTCGACTCGCGGGGGAACCCCACCGTCGAAGTGGAGGTCAGCCTCGACAGCGGGGCGCGCGGGCGCGCCACCGCGCCGTCCGGCGCGTCGACGGGCATCCACGAGGCGGTCGAGCTGCGAGACGGCGGCGACGCCTACGACGGCAAGGGAGTCCTGCGAGCCGTCGAGAGTGTGCGCGGTGAGATCGCGGACGTGCTCGTCGGATTGGACGCGCTCGACCAGCGCGGCGTGGACATGGCAATGGTCGATCTCGACGCCACGCCGGACAAGAGCCGCCTGGGGGCGAACGCGATGGTCGCCACGTCGCTCGCGGTGGCCAAAGCGACGGCGTCCGAGCTCGAGCTCCCCCTCTACCGCGCGATCGGCGGGGCGAATGCCCACGTGCTGCCCGTGCCGATGCTCAACGTCGTCAACGGCGGCGTGCACGCCCGGAACTCGATCGACTTCCAGGAGTACATGGTGGTGCCGGTGGGCGCCGCGTCCTTCGAGGAAGCGCTGCGCTGGAGCGTCGAGACCTACCACGCGCTGCGCAAGGAGATCGACGCACGCGGGCTGTCGACCGCTGTCGGCGACGAGGGGGGCTTCGCACCGGACCTGCCGACGAACGAGGAGCCGCTCGAGATGCTGATCGGCGCCATCGAGGCGGCCGGGCGCACCCCGGGAGAGGACATCGCCCTGGCGCTCGATCCCGCCACGAGCGAACTGTGGAAGGACGGCGCCTACGAGCTGAGCGGCGAGGGCCGGCGGCTCTCGCCAGGCGAGCTGGTCGATTACTGGGTGGACATCGTGGAGCGCTACCCGGTGATCTCTCTCGAAGACGGCATGGCCGAGGACGACTGGGACGGATGGGCCGCGTTGACGGCCGCCCTGGGTGATCGCGTGCAGCTCGTCGGGGACGACGTGTTCGTGACGAACGTCGCGCTCATCGAGCGGGCCATCGACTCGGGCGTCGCCAACGCCGTGCTGATCAAGCCGAACCAGATCGGCACGCTCACCGAGACGCTCGACGCCATCGACCTCGCGACGCGTGCCTCCTACCGGACGGTGATCTCGCACCGCTCGGGGGAGACCGAGGACACCACCATCGCGGACCTCGCCGTCGCGGTCAACGCAGGGCAGATCAAGACCGGCGCGCCGTGCAGGTCCGAGCGCGTCGCGAAGTACAACCAGCTCCTTCGGATCGAAGAGGATCTCGGCGCCTCGGCCGCCTTCTTGGGCCGCGGCGCCCTGAAGGTCGGGGCCCGTGAGCGAGCCTGACGACCGCGGCGCCCGGCGCCCCCGAGGGCGCGCGGCGCCCCGCGAGCCTGCACGTGCCCGCGGCCGTCCGGCGTCGGTCCCGACGAAGGCCGCGTCTCGGCCAGAGCGTCGGCGGGCGGCGAGGGTGCGGCGCAATCGGGTCGTCCTCGCGCTGGCAGTCGCCGTGTCGGTGGCGATCTTGGCAGCCTGGTTCCCCACGTCCAGCCTCCTTCACCAGCGCGCGCAGCTCGCGGCCGCCTCGGTCCAGCTGGGCCAGCTCCAGCGCCAGAACGCTGTGCTGCGCCACGAGGAGCAGCAGCTGCGCACACCGACGACGCTCGGGCGCATCGCGCAGCAGCAGTACGACCTGGTCCCACCCGGAGACGAGGCCTACCAAGTGCTCCCGGCGAGTGGATCTGGTGGTCTCGACGGGACCCTCGGACCGGCGTCGGCACCGGCCGCGGCCCATGGCTCCCCGAACGCGACGACGACTGCGTCCCACGCACGCGGGTCATCGGGCGCGGGCGCGCCCGCCACGTCGGGCGGATTGCTCGGCCGGATGCTGCAGACGCTCGAATTCTGGCGATGACCGCCCGGGCGCGCGTGCGATCTTCTCCGCGGGGCGGCGAGCTGGAGCAGGTGGCACGACTGCTGGGTCGGCCTCCCGCCGGGGACCTCCGCGTGGTGCTTCGCAGCCCGGACGGCTCTCCTTCGGTGATCGAGAACGCCCCGTTCCTGCGCGACGGCACGCCGATGCCCACGCGCTACTGGCTGGTCGATCCCGAGCTTCGCGCGGCGGTGTCCGCGCTCGAGTCGAGCGGTGGGGTCCGGGACGCTGAGGCGGAGGTCGATCCCGAGGCGCTCGCCCGCGCGCACGCTCGCTACGCGAGAGCGCGCGACGCAAGGATCCCCGCGGACCACGAGGGGCCACGGCCGTCGGGCGGCGTCGGCGGGACCCGCGCCGGCGTGAAGTGCCTTCACGCCCACCTCGCGTGGTGGCTCGTCGGAGGCGACGACCCGGTCGGCGGTTGGGTCGCCGGCCGCATCGGGCTCACCACACGGCGCTGCGGCTGGCGCCGTGACCGTTAGCCGCGCGGCGGCGTCCTCACCCGGCGAGCGGCGCGCGCTGCGAGTCGGAGGCCCGCCGTGATTCTCCAGCTCGTGGAGCAGCGGATCTCCTCGAGCTGGCGAGTCGCCGATCCGAGCGCGTCGCGCGTCGCTTCGAGCGCCTGCTCTGCGACCTCGAGGCGAGCGCGGGCAGCATCGAGCTCCACCGCCGTGCGGTGGGCGTCCTGCTCGAGCCTCACGGCGTACTCCGCAGCGACATCGCCGTCGATGAGCCGAGCACGAAGCTGCGGGAACGCTCCGCGGTCGAGCAGGAGCGGCGTCGCGCCGTGCTTGTCGATGACCCGCTGGCGCGTCGCCTCCCACAGTGCCGGGGAGTGCTGGCTCTTCGAGTCCTCCCCGACTTCCCAGGAGCGCAGGAGCGCGGTGATCTGGGGCACGCCTGAGACCCCGCAGATCGAGGCCGACCACAAGAGGTGGTCCCAGTCCTCGAGCACGGGGAGCGACTCGTCCCACCTCAGGCCGAGCTCGGTCACCAACGAGCGAGGGAACGCATAGCCATTGTTGGGCGTCCGGTTGTCGAGGAGGTGGTCGACGTGATCGAAGTCCAAGGAGAAGACGAGCCGGGGCCGGTCGACGACTTCGTATCCGTCCTCGCCGTCCCATCTGCCCGGCCGAGCTTCGATCCGCTGGTTGGCGACCGCGGTGCGCACCACACGGCCTGGGGCGCGCCGGGCTGCATCGCGGAAGGTCTCCACCCAGTTGGCGAGCACGAGGTCGTCGTCATCGAGCATCGCCAGGTACTGCCCCCGGGCGAGGAGGGCTCCCTCGTTGAGCGGCCGGCACCGTCCCCCTCCCGAGACGCTCACCACCCGCACGCGGCGGGCGAACGAGTCGTGGAACTCCTCGACCAGCCCGCGTACCGAGTCGACGCTGCGCTCGTCGCCGTCGTGGAGCAGGGTGAGGACCTCGAAGTCGTCACAGGTCTGCGCGGCGAGGCAGAGGAGGGACTCTTGCAGCGTGGCGGCGCGGCGTCCCTGGGTGCGGAGCAGCACCGAAAGGAAGAAGGGTGGTGCCGTGGTGCCCGGGGCGGATGACTCTGCGCCGGGCGTGCCCGAGCCGGGCGTGCCCGAGCCGGGCGCAGGAGCGTAGGCGCGCACGAAGCGATCGACGTGCGCGTCGCCCCGTGCCATCTCGCGGAGCCTGCGCACGAGCGCGCCAACGGGCGTGCCCGGCTCGAGCACCGCCACGTCGGAGGGGAAGTGCTGATCGGAGCGCGTGCGTGCGCGGTCCTCGGCGTCGAGCTCGGCGAAGCCGTGCGCCGCCATCGTCGAGCGGAGAGAGGCGGCGGAGAAGTGGCGGACGTAGGCAGCCGAGACCGTGCCCGACGTCGTGACGTCCCATCGGCCGATCACGAGCTTGGCGCCGACGTCGAGATGCGTGACGTTGGGCGATGCGACGAGCACCGGCACGCCGCCGAGCTCGTCGCACAGCTCGTGGAGCCCGCCGAGATAGCCGTCGAGATCTTCCACCCGGTTGAGCGAGTCACCGATGGCGACCGCCGCGACCCGTCGTCCTCGAAGGGCGGGCGCGAGCGCGGCGGCGAGCGTCCCATGGGCAGGGGGCTCCCCTGAGCCGATTGGGGCGACCACGGAGCCGGGAGCCGGTTGCCGGGGTGGGGACGCAGGGCCTTCTGGGACACCGAGGTAGTGCAGCCCGAGCGCTTCGACGTCACCCGCAGCGACGGTGCGACCCGGGGCCAGGTCGACGACGACGTCCCCCCTGGGCTCCCCGCCGCGTCCGAGCAGGCGCGACAGGAGGGAGGCGACGTGGTCTGCGAGGCGGTCGGGTGTGCTCATCGGTGGTTGGTCCGCCGGCGCACGCGGTCGACGAGCAACGCGGAGGTCTTCACGAGCCCGTGCCGCTGGACAGCGCCGACCCCGCGTCGCGCCAGCGTGCCGAGTCGCATGCGGGTGCCGGGGTCGGGCGCAGGTGGACGGCCAGGCTCGGGCTCGCCGTAGGGGTCGAGCGCGATCGGCTCGAACGGCTCGTCGAGCAGCACCGGTTGCCACGTGCGCGCGTGAGGCCCTCGCAGCTCGGCCGAACCGAGGATCTCGAGGTAGCGCCTCCCCTGGGTCCAAGGGCCGAAGCCGAGGAGCGCATCGCGTCTGGCCCGCTGGCCGAGCCGTCGCCGGAGCGCGTCATCGCCCGACAGCGTCGTCAACGCTTGGGCCCACTCTTCGGGCACGTCGGCGAGCATGCCATTCACACCGTGCTCGATGACCTCTTGGAATGGGCGCGTCGGGCTCGCGATCGTGGGCGTCGCCGAGAGCCCGGCCTCGAGCCACTTGATGGCACTCTTCGCGTCGTTGAACCGGCTGGTCGGCTCGAGCGGCGCAAGGTTCACGTCGAGAGTGTGCAAGAGCTTCGGCAGTGCCGTCCACGGTTGGAACGGCACCTGCACGAGGCGGTCACCGAGCCTGCGGGCCGCAGCGCCGGGCGTGAGCTTGCCGACGAGCCACAGCTCGGCGCCGTCGATCTCCTCGAGCGCCGACACGACGGCGTCTTCGACCGTCGCCCAGTCCCGGTCGTGGGTGTCGGTGCCGCTCAGGTAGCCCACCCGCACCGGCCCGGGCGCCGGATCATGCTCGAGCGCCGTGTCCGCGAGCCTGCTCATCACGAGCCCCACGCCGTTGGAGAACCGGTAGCTGGGAAGGCCGGTGACCGCCGTGGCGTGCTCGCAGAGCCGCTGGGTGCTGCCGATGAACCCGTCGCACAGCTCCATGGTGGTCCGGTAGCGGTGCACGCCCTGGAGCCACAGGTCGCGCTCCGCGCCGGCGAGGACCTGGAGCGCGGGGATCTCCGGCTCGAGGTCGGGGTCGAAGATGAGGTCGTCCACGTCGAAGAGGACCGGGGTGCCACGCCGGTGAGCCTCTTCGACGAAGCGCCGCACCTCAATGGTGGCAGGGACCCGATAGACGACGACCACGTCCGCCGACTCGGCGAGCTCGACGATGTCGGGGTGCCGGTAGTGGCGGACGTCTGCGTGCACCCCGAGCAGGCCGAGCGCCTCCGCTGGCAGGTGCGCGCGGTACCGGAGCGGCGCGCCGTCGATGCCGACGACGAAGAGCACGCGTTCGACGATGCGCTCCGGCGTTCCCGAAGCTCGAGGGTTCGAGTCCTCTGCTTCGCCGCTCCCCTTTCCGGTCGCCGCCCGGCTCGGCGCCAAGGCATCCGGCCGGGTCTCGAGGGCCGCAGCGTAGACGGCCTCGAGGCGGTCGCAGTGCGCCTCGACGGTGGTGAGCTCGACCCCGTTCGCGCCGTGCCGCAGCTGCTCGAGCAGTCCGCGATCCTCGATCAGCTCCGTCATCGCAGCGGCGAGCGCGCCGGGATCGTCTTGGGGGACGACCAGACCGTTCACCCGGTCGGTGACGACCTCTTCGGGGCCGAGGCACGTGGTGGTGAGCACCGCCACACCCATCGCGAGCGCCTCGCGGGTGAGGATCGAGTACGTCTCCTGCATGACCGAGGGGATGAGCAGGACGTCGGCCTTGGACAGCACCGCGGGGAGCTCGTCGGGCTCGAAGGCCGGATGGGTCCGGACGCCGGGCGGCAGCGGCTCGTCGCCGGCTGCGGCGCTGGCCTCGTCGACGCCGTAGAGATCTGCCGTCCATCCGGGCGTGGCTCTGAGCGACCGCAGGGCCCGGCAGAGGACCGGGAGCCCCTTCATCGGGTCCGTGCCTCCGGCGAAGAGGAACCGGACGTCGACATGCCCGTCGGCGGCGGAGCGGCGAGCCGGCTCCTCGGCGAGCCGGCTCGCTTCAGCACCCGCTCCGACCCCCTCGACCGGGTTGTCGACCACCACCAGCTGATCGGGCGGGACTCCGTTCGCGCGCAGGACCGTGGCGGAGCTCTCGGACACCGCGAGGACGCGTGCGGCCAGTCGCAGTGCCGACGTCGTGAACCGCGTGCGCTCGTCGAGCCACGCTCTGTCGAGTGCGCAGGAGCAGACACCGGCGACGACGACGGGGCAGCACGGGTGGTACTCGCGATCGCAGAGGAACTGGCGGCCGCACCACCACCAGAAGTCGTGGGCGGTGACCACGAAAGGGATGCCTGAACGCTCTGCCTCGGTGAGGAGCCCCGCGCCGAGGCCTTGCATCGAGTGGAAGTGCACGATGTCGGGCTCGAAGGCGCGCAGGCTCCTGGCGAACTCCTCTTCTGCAGCGGGGTTGTCGAAGTTCAAGCGACTGTCCCAGCCGATGGCGTCGTTCGTGGTGAACCAGCGGACCGGGACCGCAGCGCTGCGTCCCCCGCCGCCTGGACCGACGGCGACGTCGTCGAATGCGTCCCCGCTGCGGTGTGTGTGACCGATCCATCCGGCGAAGACGCTCACGTCGTGGCCTCGGCGCGCGAGCTCGAGTGCGCTGCGCAACGGCACGAGGGTGCCTCCGCTCACGAAATTCGGCGGGAAGTGCGCCGAGACGACCAGGACCCTCACGTAGCCCACCTGCGCGCGACGCGGCACGCGGAGCGCGCAGCCCGCAGACCCCACGACGCCAGCTCCCGCGCCCCAGGCTGCCGGCAGCCTGGCTCGGTCACCTGCCTGGCTGGCGCCGCGAGCTGGGCGAGACGTCCGCGGTCCGCCGCCCGCCACGGGTCCGCGCAGTACTCGAGGAGCGGCGCCGCAACCTTGTCCCAGCCGAAGCGCTGTGCGGCTGCCCTCACGGTCTCCCGGCTCGGCGGCGCGGCGGTCATCCGCGCGATGCCCTTGGCGACGGCGTCGACGTCCCCGGGTGGGACCGCGACGCCGATGCCCTCGTCCTCGACGAGCTGGCTGAGCACGTCGCCGGCGGTCAGGACCGTCGGAAGCCCCGCCCACAGGTAGTCGAGCACACGGGTGCGGAAGGAGAACCTGGCCTCCAGGTGCTCCAGGTTCGTGCTGACGCCGATCGTCGCGTCGAGCAGCGCCGCCCCGCGTTGCTCGTAGGGGACCCACGTCGAGTTGAAGGCGACGGTCGACGGCACCATGCCGAGATCGTGGGCCGCGCTGCGGAGGCTCTCGGCGACGGGCATCGCGGGGATCTCGGGGTTCGGGTGGCCCATCCCCATGAACACGAGGAAGATGTCCGGCAGCTCGCCACGCAGCCGGTGGACGGCGTGGAGCACGGTGATCGGGTCGAGCCAGTCGTAGACCCCGCCGCCCCACAGCAGGACCGGCCAAGCCCGCCTTCCCGCCGGGAGGAGACCCGAGAGTCCAGGACCGTCGTGGGTGGGAGGCTGCGCGGGGACTCCGAAGGGCACCACCGCGAGCAGTCGCTCGAGTCCTTCGTCGCCGTCATGGGTCCGGGCGTTGACGCGTCCCATGGCGGTGAGCGAGCCGAGCCAGAAGTCGCGCTGTCGCTCGCTCGCGCACAGGAAGAAGTCGCCACGGGCGAGGTCCTGGTTCACGACGTCGTTCAGCTGGCGCACCACCGCGTCGGTCTCGTCGAGCGACGTGGACCATCTGGCCAGGTTCTCGAGGTGATAGGGGTCGTAGATGTCGATCACGACCGGCTTGTCGGTGGACCCCACGCAGGGGTACCGGGCGACGACGCTGCCGGGTCCGACCAGGACCGTCATCCAGTCGCAGAGCTCGGCGACCGCCTGGGGATCCGCGAAGCGGACGTCCATGCTCGGATGGCTCCGAGAGCATGCCACCGAGCTCACCAGCGTGACGTCGTGGTCCGAAGACAGCGCTTCGGCGAGGTGCCAGGCGCGGATCGCAGGACCCGGCATTGCCTCGGTCAATGGATCCGTCGTGATGAACAGGACGCGTTGGCGGGTCATCGCCCGACCGACGGCCCCCGCGGGTGGTGGTTGTGGCGCGGGACTACGATCATGGGTAGTCCTTAGCACCACCGGCGTATCGGCACCAACGACTCCGGCATCATGAGCCGGGACCGACGATCGGACCGAGGCTGCGGACGTGGGTGTCGCCGATCTGCACGTGTGACCGCCGATCGGGGGGGTGCATCGGTGCGCAGCGGCGCGGGCGCGCCGTGCGCTCCTGACGGACAGACCTTGTGAGGGCCTTGTGAGGGTGACTGGTGAACGAGACGCCGTTTGACTGCCTCGTCGCGTGGGAGCGGCCCGGAGAGCCGGAAGATCCGGGACCGGCATGGTCGCGAGAGGTCGAAGGACCGTCCGAGCGCCGCCTCGAACCGGCTCTCCGGCTGCGCCACGAGCGAATCGGCACCGGCGGGACGCTCGGGCGACGACGGAACAGCCTCGTGCACCGGGCGAAGGAGCCCTTCGTGTGCTTCGTCCCGCCAGACGCCGAGGTCACGTGTGACGACGTCGCCGCCGGCGTCCGCCGCCTGCGCGAGGACTCCCATGCTTCGGCGGTGGCTCTCGGCGGTGGTGCTTCGGCGATCGAGCAGGTGACCTTCTTCGGCCTGCCATGGCGACGCGAGCGGCGACCGCCGACCGCCGCCCGCCGCCCGCCGCGCGCGCGGCGCGAGATCCTGGCGCCCATGGGCTCCCCGGCGCTGTTCCGGCGGGCTGACCTCGAGGCGATCGGTGGCTATGGCGAGGACCTGGGTGACCTCTTCGCGGAGCTCGAGGTCGGCTGGCGCCTGTGGCTGGCAGGGGGACGTGTCCACGACCTGCGGTCTGAAGAGCCCTGCAGGACAGCGGGCGGGGGCGCCGACGCCGCAGCCGGCGCCGCGGCGTGTCCGGGCCGGGCAGCCAGCGTGCGCTCCGACGAGCTCGTCGACGCGATCAAGGTGGCATGGCGCTGCTACGACGACGAACGGGCGACGGCAGCGCTCGCCGGGGGGTTGCTGCTCGCGCCGCTCCTGGTCGAACCCGCCGCTGCTGGTGACGTGGTGCCGTCGGTACGCGCGGCGGTCGCCTCGTCCGGCGTGGTGAGAGCTCGCGTGCAGCAGACGCGCGTCCGGCGCGATGCCGAGATCCTCCACCTCCTCGGGAACCCGCTGGACGTGCCAGGGCTCGAGCCCGGGACCCTCGATCCCCTTGTCGACGAGCTCTCCCTCGGCGGGCTGTTCGGCAGGCGCCGCAAGGTGCTCGTCGTCACCGGCGACGTCGTGGGCCCAGGAATGGCCGGCCCCGCGATCCGCGCCTGGCACATGGCGCAGTGCCTCGGTGAAGAGCACGACGTCGTGCTCGCCACGACGTCGGAGCGCAGTACCGGTGAGGGGGCAGGCTTCCGCCTCGAGATCCCCGACACCTCCCGTTTCGAGCAGCTCGTGGCCTGGTGCGACGTCATGGTGCTCCAGGGGTTCGTCCTGCTGCACGTGCCTGCGCTGCGCCGTCCGGACAAGGTCACGGTCGTCGACGTCTACGACATCTTGCACCTCGAGGCGCTCGAGCTGTCGAAGCGGGCGTCCGACGGGTCGCGTGCCCAGCACGTCGGCGCGTCGCTGCACGCCCTCAACGACCAGGCCGCTCTCGGGGACTTCTTCATCTGCGCGAGCGAGAAGCAGCGTGACTACTGGATCGGGCACCTCTCCGCGGTCGGCCGGGTGAACGCGGCCACCTACGGCCACGACCCGCTCCTGCGCAGGCTGATCGACGTCGTCCCGTTCGGTCTGCCGCCGGCCGCGCCGTGTCGGAGCGGTCCTGGGCCGCGCACGACGATCCCGGGCATCGGGCCCGGTGACGACGTGGTGCTGTGGGCGGGCGGCATCTACGACTGGTTCGACCCCGTGACCCTCGTGCGCGCGATCGACCGGTTGCGCAGCCGGCGGCCGCAGGTGCGCCTCGTGTTCATGGGGACCCGGCACCCGAACCCCGAGGTGCCCGAGATGGCGATGGCCCGAGAGGCCCGTCGTCTCGCGCGGTCCCTCGGCATCGAGGGGACCCACGTCTTCTTCAACGACGGCTGGGTCGACTACGACAGCCGGCAGAACTGGCTGCTCGACGCCGACGTCGGCGTGAGCACCCACTTCGATCACGCCGAGACGGCGTTCGCCTTCCGCACGCGCCTCCTCGACTACCTGTGGGCCGGTCTCCCGGTGGTCGCCACGTCCGGCGACGCGTTCGCCGAGATGATCGCCCGCGAGGGGCTGGGGCGCGTGGTCGAGCCCGAGGACGTCGCGGGGCTCGAGCACGCGCTCTACGAG
This sequence comes from Actinomycetes bacterium, assembly GCA_021845725.1. Lineage (GTDB taxonomy): Bacteria > Actinomycetota > Acidimicrobiia > Acidimicrobiales > RAAP-2 > JAJYVT01. The sequence continues at coordinate 69,782 of JAJZVL010000006.1, forward strand.
CTGCTGAGCGACGCCGCCGCCGCTGCCTCGTGCCGGTCGAGCATCGAGCGGGTGCGCCGTGCGTTCGAGTGGCCGACGACGCTGGACCCGCTCCTGCGCTTCTGCCGTGAGCCGTCGCGGGCAGCGGACAAGGTCGACGAGCCGTCCGAGGCTGCAGAAGACGGCGCTCTTGCCCGGTTCAAGCGGAGGACGCAGACGGCTGCCGCGCTGTACGCGCAGGGTGGCGCGCAGGCGGTGGTGAGCGCCGCAGGTCAGCGTCTCCGACGCGCCGCGAGGAGCGAGGGCAGGCCAGGAGCCGGCTGAGGTTCCCAGGACCTCGGGTCGTCAGGACTGGGGGGGCGTCAGGACCGCGGGGCGCGCGGCCTCGATGCCGCCAGGCTCGCGACCAAGCCGTCGAGGATGTCGGACTCCGAGACGACGCAGCGGTCGAAGCCGAACCGGCGCATGACCTCTCGTATGACGAGCACGCCCCCGACGATGACGTCCTCCCTCCCCTCCACCATGCCGGCGTGCTCGGCACGGGCCGCGACGGTCTCCGCGGCCAGGCGGTCGGCCCACGCTTCGACGGTGCTCGAGGTGAGCTCGGAATGGTGGACGAGCCGAGGGTCGTACGTCGCCCATCCGTGCGCCAGCATGGAGAGCGTCGTCACGGTGCCCGCCAGCCCGATGAGCGTCGCTCTCTGGGGCACGTCGCGCAGGACCGGCAGGGCTCTCGCCGCGCGGTCGAGGCTGTGACGGACGGCGGCTGCCGTCTGCTCGAGCTCCTCGGCCAGCGGCGGGTCATGGTGCAGGTACCGCTCGGTCAGCCGGACGCACCCGACGTCGAGCGACACGACGCGTGGCGCTGCGTCGCCCGGGACCGGGCCCGTGAGCTCCGTGGAGCCTCCGCCGATGTCGAGGACCACGTACGGGCCTCCGCCTGCATCGAGCTCCAGGACCGCTCCAGCGTAGGCGAGCCGTCCCTCTTCTTCACCCGAGAGCAGCTCCACGGTCGTGCCGACGGTCTCCCCGGCGGCGTCGAGGAACTCCTGGCCGTTGGACGCGTCGCGCACGGCGGACGTGGCCACCGCCCGGACTTCGAGCACGCCGAGATCGTCCATGAGCGTGCGGTAGGTCCGCAGGACTCCGATCGTGCGCGCGATCGCATCTCGGCCGAGCGCGTGACGGGCGTCGACTCCCTCGCCGAGGCGCGTCACCCGCAGCTCCCGGGCGAGCTGCACACCGTGCTCGTCGGAGACGAGCAGGCGAGTCGAATTCGTTCCGCAGTCGATTGCGGCGGCGATCCAGCGCTCAGGGCGCGCCGACGCCGGACGTCCGCTCGGGCTCAGGTGGGGGTCAGTCATCACGCTCCTCGTGCTCCTCAGGGCCGAGGATCTTGGCGACCCTGGCCACCAGGCCGTCCGGATCGCCGTACCAGCGGTCAGCGGCTTCCTTGCCAGCGGATGAGAGGGCCTCGCGAGTCGGCGGGTCGAAGAGCGCGTCGACGCAGGTGAGCAGCTCGGTGGTGGACGAGAACCGCAGCCCCCCTCCACTTCGGACGAGGCCGTCGGCGGCGGATCCCTCCGGCACGGCGACCGGCACGCCGTAGCGAAGCGCCTCGACGCACTCACGCGCGAACACGTTCCCGGGGAGCAGGTCCACGACACCGAGTGCTCGGGCCATGAGGATCCACAGGTCCATGCGCGTGTGGACCTCGAACTGCGTCACGCACGACCGGGATCGCCAGGCGCGGGCGACCCCGCCTTCGACGATGACGACGTGGCGACGCGGGAAGCGGGCGAGCGTCCAGCGGACCCTGGCCGACGGCCACGGGCTCTCCGGCATCCCGAGACGGTCGCCGAGCACGAGCAGGTATTCGGGAATCGACCGTAGACCGTAGTGGCGCCGAGCCCTCGCACCCGGGTGGACCCGCGTGTACAGCCCGACGCGGTGGACCCCAGGCGTCCCGTGCCCGCGCTCCTCGCTGCCCTCGCCGAGGTCGACGGCGAGCAGCGCGTCCGTGGAGCTGCCCGTGCGACCGACTGTCCACACGGGTGAGCCCGGAGCCATGGAAGCGGCGAGCGCACGGCCGCTCATGTCCGCCGCCTCGACGAGCACTGCCTCGTATCGCAGGGGAGCTGCAGCTGCACGCCCGGGTTCGGGCCACCTGCCGCGCATCGGACCGCCGACGGGCGTGAGGTCGAACGCGCCGTCCGCGACGCGTGGCCCGTCGCCCGGCACCAAGACGTCGACGTCGGCCAGCCTCGTCAGCGCGCCCGCGATGCTCCTCATTGCGGCAGCCATCTCGGCCTGCGGTGCAGAGGTCCAGGACCTGCCCATGACGGCGACTCTGGGGCGATGCGCCCGATCCGAAGGCGCAGAGGATCCCACCACGACGCCGGCTCCCGGCGGGGGCGGGTGTGGGGAGGTGGGCTCCGCTCCAGCCGCCCTCATCGCGCTGTGTCAGGTCGGGGCTCGGCAACGTGCGCCCGGGGGTCGTCGGGCGTCTCGGGCCCGTCGAGCGCGCCGAGCGCCGCCTGTACCCGGACGAGGTCTTCGCTCAAGCGATCGACCACGTCTTCGACGAGGAGCTCGAGATCGCCCAGCCTCTTCGTGATCTCGTCCACGCGGTCGGCGAGCGCAGCGACGGCGCGGACGAGGTTCCCCATGAATTCGCGGTCTGCGCCGGCGTCGGCTCTGGCAACCGCTGCGACGCGCGCGCGCACCTTTGCCCGGACACCCCCTCCGCCGCCGCTCCCGCCATGGGCATGCCCGCCCTCGCCGCGTCCTGGCTCGGCGCGCCACGGCTCGGGCTCGCCGCGGCCAGCTCCTGAGCCGCCCACGACGGATGGAGCTTCGCCGGTCGCGCCGCTCACGAGCCGTGCGAACTTGACGTGCAAGGACGCGATGTCGTCGGCCTCTCTCAGCGGCGGTGGGAGGGGAGGCGGCTGCGCACGATGCGCCAGCAGCCGCGGTGCCGCAGGGAGCTGCGGGTCAACGGTCCCTGGATCCTGACCGTGTCCTCTCGCGCCGCCCGGCCCAGGGGCGTCTTGTCCTCGAGTCACGCGTCCATGCCTCTGGCTGCTACGGCTGCTGCAATCACCGCGGCGTCCGGCACTTCGGGCACGTGGCCTGCGAGCACCGGCCACGGCTCGTCGAGCGCAGCCGAGAAATCCGCGCGCGAGAGGCGGCGGTTGTAGAAGGGGTCACCGTCTTCGACGGCCGCTCCCCAGCGTGCCATGAACGCGGCCGCGGTCTCCTCGCTCCCCGACGTGCCCCGGCTCGGGGACTCGTGGTGGACCAGCTCGGCGCCGGCTTCGAAGACGACACGCAACCCGCGCCGTCGAGCGCGAAGGCAGTAGTCCACGTCGTTGAAGTCGAGCCCCAGGCTCTCGTCGAACCCGCCGAGCTGCTCGAAGACGTCTCGGCGCGTCGCCATGCACGCGCCGGTGACCGCCGACACGTCGCGAGTGAGGGCCGCCATGCCGAGGTAGCCCGCCTTTCCTGGTTCGAGCCCCGCCAGGACGTGCCCGGTGGCGCCGCCGAGCCCGAGCACGATGCCCGCGTGCTGGAGCTGTCCGTTCGGGTAGACGAGCCGTGCCCCCACGGCGCCGATCTCCGGTCGCAAGGCCTGCGCGACGAGAAGGTCCATCCACCCCTGCGTGCCCCCCTGCACGTCGTCGTTCACGAACAGGAGGATCTCGCCTCGAGAACTCGCGGCGGCAGCGTTGTTGAGGGCTGCCCAGTTGAACGGGCGATCGTCGCGGCGCACGACCACATGGACATCCTGGCTCAGGCGGGCGAGCAGCATCTCGAGCACGGTCGCGGTTTCTGGCTCGGTGGAGCCGTTGTCGACGAGCACCAGCTCGAGGTCGATGCCACGATCCTCGCGTGCGTTGTCGCCCGTTGCTCCGGCGCGTAGCGACTCCGCGCACGCCCGGAGCAGGGTGGCGCTGTCGACGAAGGGGACGATGGCGCTCACGGTGGTGCGTCGGGAGCCCGGGGGGCGTCTGCGGCGGACGGTCCAGGTCGAAGGGATCGGACCCGGCTCGACACAGGCGTGCTCGCCGCGCCGAGAGAGCGCATCGGTGACCGCCGCCGGCCCTGCAGGGCGTTCCGGCCTTCGACGGTGGCAGAGCACGTCGGGTACGTGGGCGACGCGCGAGGTGCGTTCCGTCACCCGGAGGACAAGGTCGTGCTCCCAGTCGCCGTGGGTGACGGATCGGATGCCCCCCGCAGCGATGACGGGCGCGACCCGCAGCGCGACCGGCCTGCCGAGGTAGCACCACGACACGAGCAGCTCCGGCGACCAATCCGGCTTGAGGACCGGTGCCGTCACCAGGCCGTCGGACGCGACGTGGTCCTCGTCTGCGTACGCGACGTCGGCGTCGACGAGGGCGGCGCTGAGCTGTGCCACTGCGTCGCGCGCGAGCTCGTCCCCCGGATCGAGGAACGCGACGGCGGGTGAGGCGCTTTCTTCCATCGCGGCCGCGTAGGCCGCGGGGAGCGCGGTGCCCTCCGGCTGGGTGTGGATCTTCACGCGCCGTGTGGAGTCGGCACCCAGTGCCCCCATGACCGCGTCGTCCATCGTCGCGTCGGAGGGGCCGATGATCGTGATCGACAGAGACCAGCTCCCGACCGTCTGGACCGCGACGGACCGAAGCGTTCTTCTCACGTCGTCGGGGTCGACCCACCCTCGCCCGTCCGGGCGCCGAGGATCGACGACCACGAGGAGAGCGACCTCGGGTCCTGGCTTCGGCGGCGGGTCGATCGTGAGGCGCCAGACGTCGCGGGTCGCTGCCCACCTGCGGTAGAGGGCGACGTCGCTGGCTGCATCAGGTCGCAGCCGAAGCGGCGTCTGAGGGGAGAACAGCACCCTCGCCTGGTCGGGTGGCACGGTCCCCACATTGACACGTCCCTCGGCGCTGGCGCTCGTGCGCGTCGACCTGTCACGATGCGACGATGCGTTCGAAAGGATGCAGCGTGCCTGCGCAGCCTCACAGAGCACCCCGGCTCGTCTTGTGCGCCGCGGCCGCGGGTGCCCCGGTCCGATGCGGCGTCCCGTGATGGCGCGCCCGGTCCCAGCCCCGCTCGAGCTCGCAGGACGCCGGGTGCTGCTCCGGACGCTCACCGAGGCGGACTACGAGGCATGGGTCGAAGTGCGTGCCCGATGCCGGGAATGGTTGCTGCCCTGGGAACCCCGGCCCAAGGGTGCACCACCCGCGTCCGAGGATCGGGCGAGCTTCGCCGCCCGGTGCGCACTGCGCGAGCGCGAGCGCCAGCTCGGCACCGGCTACGGCTTCGGGATCTTCGTCGGCCGGCGCTTCGCGGGCGAGATCACCCTCTCGTCGATCCAGCGAGGCCCGTTCCAGACCGGGCACATCGGCTACTGGATCGACCGGGACCTCGCGGGGCATGGCTACGTGCCCGAAGCGGTCGTCGTCGTGCTTGCCTTCGCGTTCGACTCCATCGCGCTGCATCGCGTGGAGATCTCGATCATTCCGAGGAACCATGCGAGCCTGCGAGTCGTCGAGAAACTGGGCCTGCGCTCCGAGGGGATCGCTCGCAGGTACCTCGAGATCGACGGGGAGTGGGAGGACCACGCCAAGTTCGCGATCACGTCGGAGGAGTGGAACGGGCGCCGCGACAAGCTGATCGCCGAGTGGGTCAGCTGAGGAGTGGCCGAGCGCTCGCCGCGCTCGCCGCGCGTTGGCACAGCCCGTCGGTAGCCTCCGCGTCATGTGCGTGCTGCACGCGACGTGGGATCCCGGTGGAGCGGGGGCGCTCCTGTTGTGGGCGGAGCCCATCCCCACGCCCGCGGAGCGCGTCCTCGAGGTGCTGACCTCGGTCGACGGGGCGTCCTCGGGACGAGCTCCGGCATCGGCGACCGTCGGTGCGGCGACCATCGGCCTCCCTGCGCTCGGCGACGTACCGGTGCCCTCGCCCGAGCTCATCGGTGTCGGTGCGGCGACTTGCGGGGGAGCCGAGACGACTGGCGCGCCCCGGCGCCGAGCGGTGTCGACGACGTGCCGGCCCTTCGTCGTCCCGACGCTGCGGCTGGGACCAGTCGACGCGCTCGACGCGCTGATGGCGCTGGGTACCGGTCGACCGCCGATCCTCGCCGGCTCCTCGATCCGTGCGCTGGTACGGGTGGCGGAGCTCGCGCTCGAGGTCGTCGCCGGAGGGCGCGTCGTGCCGTCGCTCGACAGCGGTACCGGCGCGCGACTCGCCCGGTGGGCTCCGCTGCGCACGGGGCGCGACGCCGAGCGGCTGGAGCTGCTCGCCAGGGCGCTTCCGGGTGCAGCGTGCGCGCTGGAGGGATCGGGGGACGCCCGATCGGTCGTCCAGCATGCGTTCGACGTGCTCGTGGACGCGCTGTGCCGGGATGCACTCTCGAACCGCTCGTACCCCGGCTCCGGGGGCAGCCCGCGCGAGAGCACGCGTCTGCGGTGCGCGACCCCTGGCACCGAGGCGGTGGACGCGTGGCTCGAGGCGCTTCGGAGCCCCGATGGCCGCGTCCATGCCGAGCCCTCTGCGCTCGCAACGCTCGAGCGGCTCGTGGAAGAGTGGCGTGCGCCGCTGGCCTCGTCCTCCAGTGCCTGGCGCCTGTGCCTGCGCCTTCACGAGCCCCCAGCGCCGGGGGAGCCCGACGCGAACGGGCGGGGGCCAGCGGTACGGAAGCCGGGCACGGCGCGGAACCCCGGCACGATCGAGGACGGCGCGCTCGAGGAGCCCTGGCGAGTCGAGCTGCTCCTCCAGGCCGTTGACGAGCCGACCCTGCTGGTCGAAGCGTCGGAGGTCTGGCGGGCGGGCGAGTCGCTGCGCCGGGCCGCACGGACGGTCGAAGAGCCCCAGGAGGTGCTGCTGGCCGAGTTGGGACGGGCCGTCCGCGCCTTCGGTGAGCTCGGACGGGCGCTGTCGGAGCCAGCGCCGACGGCCCTCTTCCTCGACCTGGAGGGGGCGCACCGCTTCCTCTCCGAGGTCGCCCCTGCGCTCGAGCTCGCGGGATTCGGCGTGCTGCTCCCGTCGTGGTGGCGCCGGCCGGCGGCGCGCCTGGGCCTTCGGGTCCGTGCCGCGGAGGTGCCTGCCGCGCGTCCCGCTGTGGGCGGTGCCGCCGCCGCTGCCGCTGGTGCCGCTGCCCATCGCGCTGCCGCCCGTGGCGTGGGTGGCAGAGGTCTCGCCGCCTTCGAATGGGAGGCCGCGCTCGGCGACACGTGTCTCGAGCTCGCCGAGCTTCGGCGGCTGGCCGAGCTCAAGGCACCGCTCGTGCGGGTGCGGGGGCAGTGGACCGAGCTGCACCCCGCCGAGGTGCAGCGTCTGGTCGAGTTCCTGCTGGCGGGGCGCGCGAACCGGACGGCCGCCCTTGCCGACGTACTGCGGGCGTTCGCGGGAGCGCCTCTTTTGGAAGCTGGCGTGCCGGTCGTCGGCGTGGACGACGCAGGCCCGATGGGTGCGCTGCTGCGCGGTGAGCTCGCCGATTCGCTGGAGGTGGGCCCGACGCCAGCGGGCTTCTGCGGCGAGCTGCGCGCGTACCAGCGGCGAGCGGTGGCGTGGATCCGGTTGCTCGAACGGGTGGGTCTTGGCGCCTGTCTCGCCGACGACATGGGGCTCGGCAAGACCGCGACGGTGCTCGGCGTCCTCCAGTCCGACCGGGTCGAACGCACCGGTCTGGGCCCGACGCTCGTCGTGTGCCCGACCTCTGTGATGGGCAACTGGCAGCGGGAAGCGGAGCGGTTCACGCCTTCCCTACGCGTCGCCGTGCACCACGGCGGCACAAGGGCGAGGGGGGACGCGCTGCAGCAGATCGCAAGCGGCGCCGACATGGTCGTGACCAGCTACGCGCTGGTCGACCGCGATCGTGCCGCGCTCACGTCGGTGCGCTGGGCGCGGATCGTCCTCGACGAGGCGCAGCAAGTGAAGAACCCATCGACGAGGCAGGCGCAGGCAGTGCGGGCGATCGATGCGCCCCGGCGTCTCGCCTTGACCGGGACGCCCGTCGAGAACCACCTGGGAGAGCTGTGGTCGATCATGGAGGTGCTGAACCCCGGGCTGCTCGGCTCGCAGGCCTCGTTCAGGGAGCAGTTCGCCGTGCCGATCGAGCGCTACGAGGAGCAGGGAGCGGCCGAACGGCTCCGGACGATCACGCGCCCGCTCGTGCTCCGGCGCTTGAAGACCGATCGATCCATCGTGCCTGAGCTGCCCGAGAAGATCGAGACGAAGGAGCGCTGCGCGCTCACCCGCGAGCAGGTGACCCTCTACCAGGCGGTGGTCGACGAGATGCTGGCGCAGATCTCGGGCGCTGAGGGGATCGAGAGGCGAGGGCTCGTGCTCGCGGCGATGCTGCGGCTGAAGCAGGTCTGCAACCATCCCGCGCAGTACGCCGCGGACGGCTCGCCGCTCGCAGGGCGCTCGGGAAAGCTGGAACGCACCCTCGAGATCTTGGAGCAGGTGCGTGCGGCGAACGAACGCGCCCTGGTGTTCACCCAGTTCGCCGCGATGGGCGGGCTGCTCCAACGCCACCTCACCGAGCGGCTGGGCTGCCGCGTGGGCTTCCTCCACGGCGGGGTCGCCCGGACGCGACGCGATGAGCTCGTGGCCGAGCTCCAGTCTCCCGAAGGGGCCATGCACGTGCTGGTCCTCTCGGTCAAGGCAGGCGGTACCGGGTTGAACCTCACGGCGGCGAACCACGTGCTCCACTTCGATCGCTGGTGGAACCCGGCGGTCGAGGACCAGGCGTCCGACCGCGCCTACCGGATCGGCCAGCGTCGTGACGTCCAGGTGCGCAAGCTCGTGTGCGTGGGCACGATCGAAGACAGGATCGACGAGATGATCGAGGCCAAGCGCGCCCTGGCTGCGCAGGTGGTGGGTACTGGGGAAACGTGGCTCACCGAGCTCTCGGACGACGAGCTCGCCGGGATGTTCCGGCTGTCCGCAGAGGCCACGGCGTGAGCTCTTCTCTTGGACCTCGCGACGAGGCCCGTGCAGCGCTCGAGGCATTACGCGAGCAGCTGGCGGAGACCGAGCGTTGGGCGGCTCGCAAGGAGCGCCCGAAGGTGCGTTCGAAGAAGCCCCCCGGTGACCTCTTCGGTGGCCCCCCCGGTGGCTTCCCCGACGAGCCTTTCGGTGAGCCTTTCGGTGAGCAGGACGAGGAGCCTTCGCCCGGGCGCGGGTCGAAGCGGGGCGCGAGCAGGCCTGCCTCGGCGGTCGGAGGCCTCGTTGCGAGGACGCGCAGAGGACCCGCCGGGGCGACCTGGTGGTCGCGGCGGTTCCTCGGTGCGCTCGAGTCCGTGATGCCGGGAGGCCGTATGGCGCTCGGGCGGGCGTACGCGCGAAAGGGGCTGGTCACCCGGCTCGTCATCGGCCCGGGCGAGGTCGCTGCGACGGTGCAGGGCACACGGGGCGAGCCCTACGCAGTCCGCTTGGAGATGCCCGTCGTCCCTTCCGGGGACTGGGATCGCATCGTCGCGGTGCTCGCCACCAGCGCCGGGTACGCCGCGCGCATGCTGGCCGGCGAGCTGCCCGAGGAGGTGGAGCAGGTCTTCGAGTCCGAAGGCGCGTCGCTGCTGCCCGCTCCCCATGCGCGTCTGGTCACCGAGTGCAGCTGCCCGGGATGGGAGAACCCCTGCCCGCACGTGGCCGCCGTGTGCTACCTGGTCGCCGAGGAGCTCGATCGCGACCCGTTCTCGCTCCTCGAGTGGCGCGGGCGGGCGAAGGGGGAGGTACTCGCCGAGCTGCGTGCTCGCCGCAGCGACCTCGCAGCACCGTCGCCGCCGCTACGGGCCGCAAGCTGCTCGGCACGACCTGACGCCGACGGACGTGATCTGGTCGATGGCTTCTGGGTTGCGGGGCCCGAGCTTGCGCACGTCCGTGTGCGCCCCGAGGAGGCGGCGGTGCCGGGGGCTGCGCTCCGGCTGGCGCCCCGGGGGACGATCAAGGCTCGTGGTCGGGACCTCGCCGACGTCCTGGCGCCGGCGTACCGTGCGATCGCGGCCGCTGCGGTGGCGCGGTCCCGGCGCTGAGCGAGGCGCGAGCCGACCGCGCGAGGCGCAGGTGGCGAGCGAAGGCGTGCACCGCACCCTCGCTCGTGTAGCGGTACTCGAAGCCGGCCGCCACGAGCCGTGAGGTGTCCATGCCCCGTCCGTAGCGGAGGAGCGCGTCGAGCTCGGGAGGGAAGTCGAAGATCCCGAGGCGCGCGAGTGGCGCGACGGCGAGCCCTGGCCGCACCGGCGGCAGCGGCAGGCGTCTGGACCCACAGATCGTCGTGACCTCGCTCCACGGGAGGCGCCCCGGGCCGGCGACGTTGTACGTCCCGGTGAGCCGGTGTCGGGTCGCGAGCGTCACAGCCCGCACGACGTCGTGCTCGTGGACGAACTGCACGAGGGGATCGAACCCGCCCACGCACGGGCACACCGGGCGCGAGAGGTTCTTCGTGATCGGCGTGGCGATGTGGGCGCCAAGGACGTCCGAGACGCGCAGGAGCACCACGGTCGCCGAGGGGTTGTCCTGCGCGAAGTCGTCCACCAGGCCTTCGGCCTCGATGAGCGAGCGCTCGAGGTCGGTCCGGGGCACGTCAGCGCGGGGGGTCTCTTCGCAGAACGTCGCAGGGTCCTGCTTCGTCGACCCGTAGACGAGGCTCGACGACTTGACCACCAGGTGGCGGACCGAGGAGCCGGACGTTCCGGCCGCGGCGAGCAGGTTCATCGTGGCGATCACGTTCGTCTCGTGGATCTCGTTGCCGGACGCGTGGACCGAGTCCACGATCATGCAGGGGTGGATCACGGTGTCGACCTGAGAGGTGCGCACGACGCTGCGCAGGGCGGAGAAGGTCGGCTCCACGTAGAGGAGCCGGGCTCGCTCGAAGGTCGTTGCAGCGGCACTCGTGGCCAGGCCGAGCAGCATCTCGATGGCCGGGTCTCCCTCCAGCGCACGCAGGATGCGGGCGCCCCAGAACGTGTCGGCACCCGTCACGAGGACGCTGCGGCTCGTCTCGCTCACACGACGACCCTGCGCCGAGCTCTCAGCCGAACCAGACGCTGCGGCGTAGGCGCAGCATGTCGTCGAGCGCGCGTTGCATCGACTCGCGTATCCTCTCGGACTCCTCCAGGACCCTGCTCTTCGGATAACGCTCCCGGCCCGGCTCGACGTCGAAGGTCACCGGGTCGAGCACGCGCAGGCGGAACTTCGAGGGGAACGGCACGGCCAGCCCGACCGGGCCCATGAGGACCATGTTGGCGGTGACCGGCAAGTAGGGGACCCTGAGCACCCTCGCGAGCTGTGGGACCTGCCAAAGCACCGGCATCGTCTCCTCGGAGCCCACGACGGCGATCGGCACGACCGGGACCCCTGCGGACATGGCGATCTCGACGAAGCCGCCACGTCCGAACCGCTGCAGCTGGTAGCGCTGGGTGTACGGCTTCGAGGGACCCTTCTCGCCTTCGGGGAACACGAGCGCGAGCTCCTGGTGGTCATGGAGCAGCCGGTACGCGTTGTCGGGGCGCGCGGGCACGCCACCCGCTCGGCTCCACAGCGTGCCGACGACCGGCAGGCCGCGGAAGAAGTAGTCGGCAAGGCCGTAGACCGGCCGGCCGAGCTCGGTCTCGACCCCGTGCATGATCACCGGCGCGTCCGAGGGGATCGCGCCTGCGTGGTTGCCTACGAGCAGGGCGCCGCCGGCGGCCGGGATCTTGTCGAGGCCTTCCCATTCGACGCGGAACCAGCGCGAGTACACGGGGGCGTAGATGCGGCGAGCGAGCGAGCGGATCCGCTCGGACCTCCCCCACTCGTCGACGTCGGACAGCCTCGGGGCCTCCGGGATCACCACCCCTCGAGCGTACCGAGGGCGGGAGGAACGTCCCTGCTCCGTCTCGATCGGATCAGGGCTGGCCGGCTGCGACGAGCCCCTCGGTGTAGAGCGCGACGTACTGCACGGTCGCCCCGGTGTAGGGGGCCTGGATCACGGTCTGGCTGCCGTAGGGGCCGGAGCCCACGTACATCGCGACGTGGTCGACCGTGCCTGTGCCGTCGAGGTTGTAGTAGAAGAGCAAGTCACCGGGCTGCAGGTCGGAGAGCGGTACATGGGGGACTGTCGCGTACTGCGTCTGGGACGTGCGCGGGATCGACACCCCTGCCTGCGCCCAGGACCACTGCGTGAGGCCCGAGCAGTCGAACCCGACGCCGGGGGTCTCCCCGCCCCACACGTACGGCACGCCGAGCTGCGACTCGGCTGCCCGCACCGCGGCTTGACCCTGCGCGGAGGCTGTCCCGGAGAAGCCGACCGTCGGGCCGCCGGCGGCAGAAGACGCCTGGTTGGCCGCCTGCGTCGCCGCCTGCGTTGTCCCCCCGAGCTCGCTGACGACCTGTGCTGCCTCCTGTGCCGCTGCCGCCGCGGCGGCTGCTGCTGCAGCTTGGCGCGCTGCCGCCGCTGCCGCGGCCGCTGCCGCCTCCTTCTCGGCCTTGGCCTGCGCTGCGGCCGCGACCTCGCTACCCAGCGTTCCCTTCAAGGACGCCAGGGTGGCTTGGGAGCGGGCGGACGCCTGCTGGTTCTCCTGCTCGAGCGCCTGCAGACGCGCTGCGTCGGCCTGCGCCTGCTGCTCTTGGACCTGCTGCCGGGCTTTCGTGGCAACCAGCGTCACCTGAGCCGCCTGGAGCGCACGCTTTGCCGCGTCCAGATCTCCGACCGCGGTGTCGGAGTACTCCTGGGAGATCATTGTGGTGTTGGCGGAGGTGGAGAACAGCGCGGTGATCTGGGCGCCCTGCGCGCCGAGGACGTAGTCTTGGACCGCCGCCTCGGCGAGCACGTGCTTGTCGACGGAGATGGTCTTCTCGGTCTCGGCCAATCGCGCGTCGGTCGCCGCGATCGCGGCGCGTACGGCCTGCAGGTGCGCCATCTCGGCGTCGTACTCCTGTGTGAGGGCCGCGGACTGGCGTTGCTCCTGGGCTATGGTCTGCTCGATCTGTGTGATCTGGGACTGGGTCTGGTGGACCCTGGCCTGGGCTGCACTTGTTGTGAATGATGTTGCACCTGCTGACGTGACCGCCCACATCCCGACGGCGAGGGAGGCAGCGGTGCTGGCAGCGAGGAAGCGCCCGAGCGCGCGACGCGAGGTCCGACACTTGACACGAGCCACATTGACAACTCTAGCCCCAATGCCCACAGGCGCCAAGGGATGGGTCGGCGCGGCTCGACCATGTGCCTGCGCCGGGTTCGCTCCAGGGTGCTCGTCACTTGGTCGTTAGGCGACACGGCGAGAGTGTGGCCGTGGCGCCGCCGGGTCCTTTCGTCGCGACGAGCGCGCGCATCGCGGGGACATCGCCACGGATCGCGCTGAGCGAGCTCGCAGCGCAGCTCGATGACGGCTCGCTGC